>JAZOAC010000148.1:0-26799 GCA_045595285.1 Kiritimatiellia bacterium
CCATTTCAGCCTTTTTTTGGCGCGATGCCCCCTCGGGGGCATACCTTCCTTTTTCTCTTCTCCCTCCTCTTTCGATCTCTATCGTTTTTTCATTTCGCCTCTTGTCTCCACCTCGACAATCCGGCTTTCCGATTTGACTCACGACATTGTAGAACTTTCCCCACAAGCAGATTTTATTGATGCACTATCATTGCTGTAGCGAAAATGATACAATTTAGGCGTTTCTTGCGGGGGATTTTATAAGACATGGACGAGCTGACCATACAGGAATTATCAAACTCTTTTTTGTACGTTCGCGAATCTTCACGATTCGCGGCGTTCAGGTTATGCTTGATGAAGTGAAATGTTGCCAATGTGATAGTGTTGCCAATTACCAGGTCCAATTTTCAATGGGCGAAGAAAAATATCTGCGGGCGAAAGTTTCGTTCACAAATTTTCAGTCTAAAAGAGTATAATTCAGCGGCGTAGAGAAAGGAGGCGGAAATGAGCGAAGAAACAAAACTTAAAGTTTATCTTGAGACATCGTTTTGGAATTTTCTAAACGGTCGTCCCACGCCTTTGCAACATATCGCCGTCAAACAGGCAGCTACGCTTCAGTGGAATTTTGGCTATGGAAAATAATTGGAACTATGAAGATCCGATTGATGAAATCTGCGCCATTCGCCGTAAGATTTCAGCGCAATTTGGAAACAATATCCGCAAAATCGCTGAGGCCGCGAAGGAATGGCGGAGGCAAGATGAAGCATCTGGACGGAAATATGTAAGTCTGCCGTCGGCACGAATCGCGCCGGCAATGGCTTGAACTGAATTTCAAAACCTGGAGAACTGAACAATGAAAGGATTGGGTTGGAATTTTTGGGATTTATGGACGCGTCGATCTGCAATTTAAGGATGACTTAATGTAATTTCAAAAATAGAGAAGGGATGTATATGCAGAATACTCTGATATTGACGGGTTGGGGATGGAAGGAATATGCATCGCCTCCAAGAGAAAGACCGACAAGAATGATGTGCCGCCATTTACCGCCGTCTGTCTCGAGAAACTCCGGAAGCCGACGCTTGCTCACGCCCATGACATCAGCCTTGCCGCCAAGAGACTTAAGAGCAATCGCCGCCGCAACGGAATCGCGCCTTGCATCGGCGCTTAAAGCGCTTAAACGCTCGAAGGTAACATGGATCAGCACGTTGCCGATGAGCGAGAGCCAGGAACGGACCATCGCGCCGTTCCTTGAAGTGCTTCGGATCGATGGAGCTCTCTTTGAGGGTTCGCTCGTGAAAGCGGTAGGGAATATCTTTGGGGTTGATCCATCGCCATATCTGCCGTTTGCGATTGAAGGGCGGAGCATTCCGAAGTCTGTTCCCCGTTATCATGAATTGATCTGCGCCGCGATGTACGCATACCGAAATTATCGTGACGAGGATTCGTACGCCATGGCGATACGCTATCTGGCGGAGGGCGTCAGGGAGGAGGCTTGGAGTGATGCGGCCAGGCGGATTGTCGAACATTGGCGGCGTTATGGAGATCGGGAGCTTATCGGTAACAGTCCTCAAATGAAGGAGCTGCGCGAACGCATCAATTTCACGGCGGCGCACCGCGACGCGAGAGTGCTGATACTTGGCGAGAGCGGAACAGGCAAGGAAGCCGTCGCCATGCAGATACACAACCGTTCGCAACGCAGAGATGAACCGTTCTTTTCGTTCAACTGCGCATGTGTCGCCCCGAACCTTCTTGAGAGTAGGTTTTTCGGACACGAAAAAGGTGCGTTTACGGGTGCAGACAGTCAAAAGGCCGGGCTTTTCGAGCTTGCGGACGGCGGTACGCTTTTCCTTGATGAGATAGCTGAGCTTCCCATGGAAGCACAAGGGCTCCTACTTCGTGTCCTTGAGGGCGGAAGATTCATGCGGATAGGCGGCAAGGAGGAGATCGAGACTGATGTGCGCCTTGTCACCGCTACGAACCGGAATCTTCCCGCGCTCGTGCGTGAGGGGAAGTTTCGCGAGGATCTTTTCATGCGCCTGAACGTCATTCAGTTGCGTACACCATCGCTCCGGGAACGTTCGGAGGATATCGGGACGATTGCCGACAACTGGTGGTTCAACCATTTCCGCAAACATCTTTCGGATGATCAGAAAAAGTCGCTCTCGGCGTATCCCTATCCTGGCAATGTGCGCGAGCTTGTCAACATACTTGAACGGGCCGTTGTGTTCAAGACGACTGACTTCGCCAAAGTGCTTGCGGAGCATCGCGAAATGAATGCCGGACTTTTCTCTGATGACGCGACGTGTTCTCATGCCGCCGGTACGGAGTCCGCCGACGACATCTCCGACAATCTCGATGACGCTATCCGTCGGCATGTCCGCCGTGTGTTTGAGAAATATTCCCGAAATATCTCGAAAGCTGCCGCCGCGCTCAATATCACCCGCACGACGCTAAGGAAGTGGTTGTAAGAGGGAGCGGGGTGATGAGACTGAGACCACTGAGACGACTGAGACAGCTGAGACCACTGGGACATAGGCCCATCGGTCTCAGTAGTCCTAGTGGTCTCAGCAATCCCTGTGGCACCAAGCCCATCGCCAAGAAAGGAGGCGCGCCTTATGGCTGACGTTCCGCAGATTGTATTGCCTCACGGCGGTTATCGCAAGTTGACGGCCTTTCAAAAGAGTGAGGTTGTCTATCAGATGACTGTTCTCTTTTGTCGCCGGTTTTTGCCGGCGCATGGCGACCGTACGGTTGACCAGATGACGCAGGCCGCGAGAAGCTGCAAACAGAACATTGCCGAAGGAAGCGCTTCGTCCGGTACGAGCAAAGAGACCGAACTCAAGCTTACCAACGTGGCACGTGCTTCGCTCGACGAACTGCTTGAAGACTATCTTGATTATCTGAAAGCCCATGATTCTTCACCATGGACAATGCATGACGAACGCGCCGTAACGGCCAAGAGACTCGGGCGTGAACATTCGGACTGGGAATACTGGAGGTCGATCTTCGCGAGCCGCCCGGCCGAAGTCTGCTGTAATCTGGCGATTACGCTCATTCATCAGACGCGCTCCCTGCTGGATTCGCTGATAAAACACCTTGAGGCCGATTTTGTCAAACATGGTGGAATACGCGAACGTATGCATGCCGCCCGCACCGCCGCGAGAGGCGAGGACTGGGACAAGTCGCTCTACAGTCGACTCAATGGCGCGTCGACAGTTGCTGAACTTGAAGCCCGTGCGGAGGAAATCCGCCGCAAGGTGTCGCAGTCGGTATGGGGCATCAAGAAGAGGAAGGGCTGGCAGTAGGCGTGGCTGGGACTGCTGAGACCATTACGACCACTGAGACATAGGCCTTTCGGTCCCGGTGGTCCTAGTGGTCTCAGCTGTCTCAGCAATCCTGCCCGATTTATCTCCGCCATCTTGCCTTGTGTCATTGTGCTAGCCATTAATTAACCACTTCTGGCTTATAATTGGTCGTTTGACTCGCCGATTGCCTCAGCTTCGGCGGGGTTTCTGCTTTGGCACGAATATTGCTCTATGGTGATCAACCACATGAAAGGAACAATTCAATGAAAGAGATGCTGTCAGACATAAAGACTTGGTTCACGGACATGAAAGAGAATCCGGAAATCATCGCTTCAGAACTTGCCAATGTAGGAGGCAAAATAGGTAGAGGAGTTGCAGCCTTGGTTGGTGGGACGGTGGAGGCGGTCGGCGCGGTTGGCGCGGCGGCGGTTGACATCACCGCAAGCGGCGTGGGCGGAGCGGTGGACGGACTCTGCGGAGAAGGTAGCGGTGTCGGGATTGCGAAGGCCGGGAAGACGGCGGCACATCTCATAAAGAAGCCGTTTGGCAAGGTTTCGGACTGTGTGCGCAGCGGCGCGGCTGTCGCGACTCTTGCCGTAAGCAAAACGGCTGGCGACATAGGCGGAGAGATTGAGGCCAAGGCGGACATCGAGGTGCATGGTTCGCCGGCTTTGAAAGCGGTTTTGGGATTGCGGGTGAAGCCGAAACGCGGGTCAATTGTGAAGGTTGAGCTGGCTTTGGGCGCAGCAAGCCACACGGGTGTGTATGTCGGCCCAGACGAGATTGTGGAGATATATGTCGAGGACTCGATGGCGATTGTGCGCAAGGTGACTGAGGCGGAGTTTTTGTCGTGCAGCTCCATCCGCACCGGTAGCGTCATATCGGTCGCGGTAAGCGACAGGGTGGTGCTGAACTCCGAGGAAATCGCCGTCCGCGCCGAGGCGGAACTAGAGCGTTGTGCGGGCAAACGCGGGGAGTACGGACTCTTCTCGAACAACTGCCATGCGTTCACGCGATACTGCATCACCGGTGAAAGATCAATAGAAGGGACATTTGGCGAGGCTGAAATCGAATCTGCTCTTGAATCCGTATTCAAAACGCATGTGGTCTGGATTCCAATGGGAAAGCGTAATAGTATGCGCCTCGAAGGTTTGGTGAAGTCCCCCTAAAACGATTCCTTCCCCGATCGTCATGCAAATGTGCTATAATGTGAACGTTTTCCATTCATATGGAAAGCCACATAGGCCGGAAACGGACATGGATTGTCTGCCATGTCCACCTCGCGGCCGCATAGCAGATTTGCATAACAGCAAACACGGCGTTCTCCGGAAATACTGGTCATATTTCATAGAAATGAACGGCATGGTTGCGGGTTATGCGCCCCTATCGGGGCGCCTTACTCGTATTCGTGTATTCATTTCAGGCCAGACCAGGGCTTCCGGTGAGTGCATGGGGAAGGGAAAGTGCGCCCCTTCTTCATGTGTCCGGCTCGGTGTCGGGCGCTGCTAACAGAATGCACAACCACGGGAGAAAAACAGGTGAAAGAAAGCATCGAAGTAATCGATTTAGAAAACTTGTCACGCGATAAGTTTAGGGCGGTGCTTTCTGATTATACAAATGCAGGACGTTCGTTTCGCATAGTTAATGTTCGCAGGGGTGATCGATCTGATTGTGTTGCTGACATTAAAAACGTCCTTACTGCGAGCGGTAAGCAGTACCGTATTAGGCTGAATGGGCGTGGCTGGTTTGTCTTGTGCCTGATGGCGATATTCTGGCCGATTGGCGTTCTCGCCATGATTCTTATTGCCCTGCAATGGTTGACAACGCACGGGGCTGAATACGATGTCGTAAAGGATCTTGTCGGCACGGGGTTTACCGTGTTACATTGCGAGAAGACAACAAGACATGACTCAAAAGACAATAGGTGCTTGAATGAGCTTCCTGAGGAGGACTTGCCTCCGATAGATTCGGCACAAATGTTCGACGGCGAGAAGTTAGTAGTGCAGTCCGCGATAACATATTTTGCGCAGATACGCAAGAAATATGGCATTGGAATTGAGCCATGGGAAAACATCAGGCGAGGGTTGATCCAGATTAAGAGACGTAACAGCGATCAGACGCTGTATCTTGGTGTCGTAGGTGAAGCTTCTGCCGGGAAATCCACCTTCATCAATGCATTGCTGGGTTTTGAGTTCCTGAAGGAGGATACGGGGCTTGGAACAACGGTGGCATCCACGATTCTGCGCTATGGTGAAAAGCTTTCAATAAAAGTGAGATACATTGATGGTCGTTTGGAGGAGTTGTCCGAGAAATCGCTCGGCATTTCTACAGACGGAAACCCTAACGTATGGTCACTTAGTCTTCTCACTACGCTTCACAAGTATACTGCTGATGAAGAAACGGCTAAAGGCGTAGATTATGTGGATGTTGGGTTGCCAGTGGACAATGCATTCTTGAAGTCCGGTGTTGCAATTGTTGATACGCCCGGAATCAATTCGGGCAACGAACGTCATAACGATGTTACGACGAGAGCGATAAAGGAGATTTGCGATACGGCACTCATACTCTTCCCAGCAAACGTACCCTTGTCTAAGTGCCTTGCGGACTATATCAAGGAAAATCTGATGGACGTGATAGGCCGCTGTCTCCTTGTCATGACACAAGTGGATAAGTTAAGGCCAAAGGAACGCTCCAGTCAATTGAAATATGTGGTGTCCAGACTAAAATCATCGACTGGAGGTGTTGCGGGTGGAGCCATTGGCGTCGCTGCGTATTATGCGCTTGAACGCGATGACTATGGCAAGGCCGACGAAGCGACAGTGACTCAGTATAGAAAAGACTTCGCGGCAGCATGCGATATCATGAGGACTACGACGTTATCGTTCAAGAAGGCGGCGATTCTGGAAAAGATGCTTGGATTCATGAACGGGGAGCTTTTGCCGATGTTGAAATCGGTTGTCGAGGAAAAACAATCGGAGATGAACGCTCGTAGGCTACAGCTGGAACAGAATCAACTGATTGACATGGAGAAGTTCATACGCAAGGAGAAGTCTGTTAGAGCGCGGGCGTTTTCGCGTGTCGAGGTCATGGAAGATCAGGTCGTGGAGACGGTCTCCAAGGTGAGACAGGATTTCCTTGATTCGATGCATAGTAGAATATACGACGCCGAAGACAGGGATGGGTTGAAGCAGGCGATGGACGAGGGGGCGATTCGCCGGAAACTTGCTGGGCTGCAAGAACCATTCAAGGAATCATTGCGTGAACTCTGTAAGCCCTATCGCGACTTGTTTGCATCGTCGATGGAGAATTTCCACGCTGAGTTTGTCTTGGCTTATAGAAAGCTTGAGAACATATCTAAACGCGAATCCATGTTGCAGCTGGAAGATGTGTCCGAAGGTGAACTTGAAGTTTCAGTCAGCATAGAGAACTTTGGCGAGGCTGTGGACGCGCAGCTTGGTGCGGACGCTCTAAAGTCGCTCGGCGGCGCCGGTGCGGGGGCTGTGATTGGTTCATTCATATGTCCTGGACTCGGCACTGTGATTGGAGGCGTGCTGGGTGGCGTGTTCGGAGCATTGTTCGGGAAGTCACTTGATACGCTCAAGCAGGAGGCTTATGGCTCTATCTGTTCCATTGGAGACGATTGGCTACAACAGATGATGCCACAGACCGATCAGTACATCGAGAGCTACAAGACAGCCTGTGTTGGTCAGATGAAGGAAAAAATAGACGCCTATAAAGCGAGGTATGGCACAAAGGTGTCCGAACTGATTGAAAAGGAACGAAATGAGCAAGAGTTGCTTCGGCAATTGGGGCAACAGGCCGAATCCGACCTTGCGCTATTCCAGTCAATTCAGCCGAAGATTGAATGCATGATTCAGGACTCCCACCATGCGGAGGCAGCGCATGTTGAGGGGTTCTCGGAAAATGCTGTGAACGCTATTAACAAAGATCAAAAAGGAGACAAGCAATGAACAAATTGGAACAATTCAAAAACAAAAAGGCCGAACTCGTCGAACTACTTGACGAAACAACGGGAATCTTCAAGGAACTCAAGGACGAGTCGGAGGTTCAGTCTCTTGAGGAAATCAGAAGCAAGCTGAAGGATAACAACTTCAAGGTGCTTGTCATTGGTGAGTTTAAGCGAGGGAAGAGCACTTTTATTAATGCGCTGCTCCAAGAAGAGATTCTTCCAGCCTATTCAGTTCCCTGTACCGCCATCATCAATGAAATCAAGTTCGGTGATGACAAGAGGGCTGTCATCCACTTTAAGCAGAAGATAGGTCAGCTTCCAGAGGGTCTGGCATCTGAGATCAAAGACTACATTGCAAAGTACACTGGAGCGGATCAGATACCCCCTCTGACAATTCCGTTTGATAAATTGGAAGATTATGTCACAATCACGGATGTCGAGAAAGAACAGGCAGAGAGCGTCGCGGAATCGCCGTTCGAGAAAGCAGAGATATATGTTCCACTCGACCTCTGCCGCGATGGTGTGGAAATAATCGACAGCCCCGGTCTCAACGAACATTCTACGCGCAATGCCGTGACGAACAGGTATTCCCAAAGTGTAGATGCAATCATCTTTGTGCTTCTTTGCCAGCCGCTTGGTTCAAGTTCTGAACTTGAAAGCATTGAGGAACTACGTCGGCTTGGGCATAAGACGATTTTCTTTGTGTGCAACAGTTTCGATCTGATACGCGACAAGGAAAAACCGCGCGTCATCCAATTGGCCAAGACCCGTCTGGGTGGTTTCACGGATCTTGGAGAAAAAGGGCTGCATTTTGTTTCGTCGCTTGAAGCGTTGGAGGCCAGAACGGAAGAACTTGATCCGGACAAAGCAAGGGAACGGGAGGCGGCGTCCAACTTCCCTCAGATGGAGGCAGACCTCAAGGACTTCCTTGTCAATGATCGCGGACGGATAAAACTTCAGTTGCCTGCAGAATCCATTGCGCAGAAGCTTTCGGAGAACCTTCGGAAGAAGATTGCCGCGAAGAAGGCGATTCTTGAAAAGCAGTCTGCTGAAATGGAGTCGCGTGTTGCAGAAATGTTGAAGGTCGTGACCGACCTTGAGAAGCGAGAAGCGACGAACATGGATAACCTTTCGGGCAAGGTGTCATCTATCGAGAACATGATTATGAAGATGACCCACGACTACATCAACGATGTGGCGGACAGAATTCCTGGGTGGGTCGAGGAATGTACTCCGACATCTGGACTTGGAATTCTGATTACGACAAAGTCTGACATTGAGAATGCTTCGCGCGAGCTTGTCGACCATGCGACGGAGTGTATCAAGGAATTTCAGGCGGAGTGGCAACGGGATGTTCTTGAACCCAAGGTCGGCGAAGCGGTGGCGGAGTTCAAGGGACTTGCAGAAGACTATGTCAAGGATTTCAAGTCACGCATGAACGAAGCGGAGGATGAACTTTCCGGAGAGGCCTCACAGGGTGAGGTCGGTATAGACGCATTTTATATAGACAACGGAATTGACCAGTCCGTATTCTCTGATCTCGTCGCGACGGCTGCGCCGTCTGTTGCTGTGGGAATCGGAATGGCCTTTCTTGGTGCTTTGCAGCCTTGGCTTTTGATTCCGGCACTTCTTGGCGCTGGTGGAATATCTCGCTTCTTCAACAAGGAGGCGAAGATGGAGAGCATTAAAAAGAGCGTCGGGCAGGAGTTTGCGAAACAGGTTCGCATGGACGGACTTAACAAGTTGCACGCCTCTCCTGAACAGCTGAGCGAGCGACTTAACGAGATAATCGCAAAGTTCAAGGATGTGTTCGCCAGGGAGATTGCAGGTGCTCAGAAGCGGGCTTCACAGGCGGTGGAGGACAGCAGGATGAGCCAACAGGAAGCAGACGCGCGGCGTGTTCAATACGATAACATGCTACGTCGGGCCGAAGATGTCCTCGCCCGGAATAGGGCGTTTACGGATAGTCTTTAACAGATAGAAGGGAAAACGATCATGGAGAAGAACGAAAACATTGCCGAGCAGGCATATGAACTCTGTCAGGATGCATACAAGCGTAAAGACCACGCATTGGCGCGCATTTATCTGTTGAACGCCATTACGCACGACACCCAATTGCGCTACCTTAAGGCACTCGTCACACTTGTTAAGAAGACGGAATACTCGGAGCGACAAGATGCGGCCAGACAGGCATTAGACATATTTTCAGTGGCGCTTTTACAGGCGCCGCCGGATCAGGTAGTACAGATACGGGAACTCATGGATGAAATGCAGGGTATCTGTGACGATGATGGTCTTTGCACGTCATCCGAAAACGAAAGCGATACTGGATCTGCTTCCCCTGTGTTGAATATGGAGGAAGAGCTGGAGGTCTTTTCTTGGGATAATTACCGTAAGAACGGATGGTTGTGTTCTGCCGAGAAATTGCATGAAAAAGAGGCTGCGCTAAAGCAGGCTCTGGAGTCTGGCTTGCTTGATGATGCTAAAGCCGATGAACTCTTCAATGAATTGCTGCAAACGCAGTTGCAAATAGGATTCTGTACTGCAAAAGCGGGATTTTATGAGGCGGTAAAAGAAGTCGAAAAGGAATTGAGCAAGGATAGACCTATTGCCCACAGGGTTACGGCGTTAATGGCAAAAACTGCAAACGCTATTAGTCAGATCTGGTCTTTACCGAATGGGCCTATGCTGGAGTCGGAAATTGTGGGCGAGCAGAATGCGGCGCAAGCGAAGTTTGAGGCTATAGAGCCTGATGCACAGCGTGTAATATCGGAGAAGGCGCATGACGCAATCAAGGAACTGGAGGTGAAGTACAAGGATGCTTTGGGAGAAGTGTTTACCCCTCGTATTGAACTTTTGCAGAAAAAGGCTGTGGATCTTCAAGAGCTGTTGCCTCAGATGACATATAAGCCATATCGCGATGAAGTCGTAAATCGGATAAAGGCGACAGCTGAAAAAATCACAGCATTGACACGGCAACGTTTTGCCAGATACCAGCAGATGGCGGCAGATTGTGCCTTGAAAGCCATAAAATCATTCGATGAAATGTCTGTTGTGTTTGAAAAAGATGCAGAGCGTATATTGGCTGATTGCCATTTGGCAGAAATCGACGAATCGCTATTAAGTCCAGAGGCGTCGAGTCTGTTCCAGTCGGCTAAGTCGATGGTGACGGCAAAGTTGGATGTGAAGAAACGTGCCGAGTTTGATCATAAATGTGTGGTAACGGCTAAATCCAAGCTGGAGCAGTATTGATGTCATCTTATAGTGATGCATATGGTACGCGAAACGCCGTCGCGTCACTCACCACGGCTGCTCGTGTAATTTCGGCAAGAGCTGACGTTGCTTATGCGTTTGCTTCATTAGTAAGGACTCACGCAAAGGGCAACCTCGGCGAGGCTTACGCTCAGCGCTATTTCATAAGAAACAAGCTTGGAGAGGCTGTTAGCGGAAAATGGACGAGCCTCACGCCCAGAACGGGGCGGCAGGGGTTTGACCATCTGTTTGTCAGGCGCAGGGGAAACAAATTCTTGTGGATGGTCTGCGAGTCAAAGTATGACAAGAGTACGCTTGGGGTGCTGAAGGATGGCACACAGCAAATGTCGTGGAAATGGATTCACGACAGGGCTGCAAAGCTGGGTGATCAGTATCTTGCCATAAGCAAATGTAATGTGACGCCACGCAAACTACCTTGGCTCAAGAATGGGATAAAGACATTTGATGTGCCCTTGGAAGATGGAAGCAAGGTTACATTCTGGAAAGGGAAGGATGGTAAATGGCGATATGACGGCCCCATGGATAAGCTTTCTAAAGCGCAAGAAACCGCAGGGAGGATGGGGCTGGACTTGAAGTCAGATATGTGCAATATCCGTGGGCGTAAATTTCATATTATGCCGTCAGGGAATGATGTTAAGATTACGCTTTATGAAGTAGCTTCCGAAAAAGGGAGTACAAAGATTGATGCAATAAAGAAGGTTGACGGCGGTGAGTTGATCCTTAAAGGCATCCTTGATAAACACCTGTCCGACGAAGAGCTTAAAAAGATGATTGCGGAGGAACTTCACAAGAAGTTTCCGAACCTTACATCTCGGGAAATCAAGGAGCTTACCGAAGAAATTGCAGAAAGAAAGACGAACGGCAGCCTCTTGAAAGAGGCGATGGCTACAACGGGCACGATTGCGTTACAATCGCTCGCAGCGGCTGGAATTGCGTCTGTATTCGATTCTGCAATTCAATTCGCATTGACAAGGAAAATTGATTTGAGGCGCGTAGCTATTACAGCTGCTGCGGCAGCTACAGGGACTGTCGCAGGGCAAGTGACTTCAATTATTTTGATTAAGACAAAAGGCGGGGCGAGCATGGTTCGGTATGTTTCGCGGATCGCGAGGCTGCGCAATGCGTCATTGATGCGTAATTCAATCGCGGGCGGCGCCGGTGCCGTTCTCACGTCTGCTGTCACGGCATATGGCAGCGCGTGGTTAGGTCAGTCAACCTGGAAGGAAGCAAATCAGGAGTTTATTGCTGGTGTAGGTGGAACTGTTGGCGGCGGATTGACGGTTACCGGAGCAACGTCTTTGATTGTGATGTTTGGCCATGCCAGTACGGGTACAGCCATTTCTGCTTTAAGTGGCGCAGCGCAGGTCAATGCAATATTGGCATGGGCCGGACGCCTAATTGGATGTGGTAAGGCGGCAGGAGGAATCCTCATGGGGGGTGTTGGGATTGTGGCGACGATAGTGATAGGCTGGGGCATATCCTATGCCTTCAAAAAACATGGCGAAGCAGAAGCGCGTGAACTTGTGCTGCTCAAAGGCAAACTTTATGACGATCAAACATGGAATGTCGTTGCATCAAGGATGTTGCGCGAACAAACAGTTGCATAGATCTCTTGCATTCTAATTTTCCAAATCAAGAGGTGTTTGTAAAAGTCGAAGAAGGACATCCTCTGCTGGCATCAAGAAGCGGGTGAAGCAGCTTGAGGATATGTTCTTGCGGCGGCTGTTCGGGATGCTTGCGAAGATGGCCAAGGTGGATGGCGGGGTTGATGCTTGGGACACGATTCGCAGGACAAGAGGAATGTGATGATATTCTATCCATCGATGGTTGATTAATGTCCGCGTGATGGTAGTCGGTTGCTTGGGTGTGCATTGCGCCTGCGGTGGGTGACGGTGCTCGTAAGGGTGAAACTATTTCGGACGCAGCGGCAACGCGAGAGGCGAGGACTGGGACAAGTCGCTCTACAGTCGACTCAATGGCGCGTCGACTGTTGCTGAACTTGAAGCCCGTGCGGAGGAGATCTGCCGCAAGGTGTCGCAGTCGGTATCGGGCATCAAGAAGAGGAAGTGCTAGTAGTAGGCGTGGCTGGGACTGCTGAGACCACTGAGAGGGCTGGGACCGCTGAGACCACTACGACCACTGAGATATAGGCCTTTCGGTCTCAGTGGCTCTAGTGGTCTCAGCTGTCTCAGCAATCCTGCCCTATTTGTCGCCATCTTGCCTTATGCCATTGCTCTAGGCATAAATTAACCGCATCTGGCTTATAATTGACCATTGTGCTTGCCTTTGCCTCTGTTTTTGGGAGGGTCCTTTGCTTTGGCACGGATATTGCTTTATGGTGGTCAACCACATGAAAGGCAATATCCTATGAGTGAAAAGAAAATTGAAATCGCAAGACCGAATCTGCCTCTTGAACCAATTGTCGGAGAGTCGGACTTAGAGTATCCTGAAATCAAGGCGGCGCATAACGCTCTGCTTGCAGAGTTTAAGCGCCTTGACGAAATATGCTCGTCGCAGGTTGAGGGCGTGTCTTGGGGCTTCGACAAAGAAAAGCGGCTTTACTCTGTCGAAGAATACAACGAGATGCTTGCCGCCTACAGAGCCGCCCGCAAAGCGTATGTCGAACGGTACAGGGAGAAGCTTGAGACCATTGACATGGTACGTGAGAAGATCCGCAAGCTACAAGAGGAAGAGGAACGTTTCGCCGCCGCGAACGGCTGCAATGAGATTGAGGAGCCACCGGATCTGCCAGACTTCGAGGAGGTACCAAACGAGCCTTGGGAGAATTTCATCAAGCGCCCAAAAGAATACATGGACAGATTGCAGGAGGTTACCAACAAGTCGCTGGAGAGTATGCAAAAGCAATGCGAACAGAACAAGTTTTTCGTTCGCCGTCTTGAGGAGATGGGGAAGTTCGGAGAACTGGAATACGAGCTTGAATTACGCCTTCGACACACATACATCAATCCTGAGACCGGAGAACAGGAGTATCGCCCTGACGATGACGTTGGCGAGGGCTTGATCTGCGTCGGCTCACGCGATTACAACCCGAGACGAGAGGACTTCGATGATTGACGTGGCGCGTTTCAAACGGTTGGCGGAT
This sequence comes from Kiritimatiellia bacterium, assembly GCA_045595285.1. Taxonomy (GTDB): domain Bacteria; phylum Verrucomicrobiota; class Kiritimatiellia; order RFP12; family UBA1067; genus UBA1731. Next base: position 13,632 of record JAZOAC010000148.1, read on the forward strand.
GCGGCGGCGGATGGTCTGAAGGAACGCGGCGAGATTGTCGCCGGTGCGCTCCTCGCCGTATTGTCCGGTCAGTCAGTATTTTTCTACGGGCCGCCGGGGACGGCGAAGAGTCTCATCGCACGTCGGCTCTCGGGTTGTTTCAAGTCATCGGTGTTTTTTGAGTGTCTGATGAACCGTTTTACAACTCCGGAGGAGATATTCGGACCGGTCAGCATCAGAGAATTGAAGATGGAAGACCGTTATGTTCGCAAGACGGACGGATTTCTGCCGTCGGCAGACTTCGGCTTTCTCGACGAGATATGGAAGTCCTCGCCGGCGATTTTGAATACACTCCTCACGATTCTCAACGAACGAAAGTTTCGTAACGGTGACAAGGTGGAGGATGTTCCGCTGAAGGCCGTCGTCGCGGCATCAAACGAGATTCCACAGCCGGGGCAGGGGCTTGAAGCGCTTTACGACCGCTTCATCATGCGCTTTGCCGTTCCGCCAGTAAGGACAAGGCGCGCCTTTGACTCGTTGCTTGGAAGCGGTAGCGTCGGAACTGCCGTGGACGTTGCTGAGGAGGACAAGATTTCAAACGAGGATTGGATGGCGCTCGTTGCGGGCATTGGCGAGGTTAACGTATCGAAGGAGGCGTTGAATGTCGTGCATGCCGTTCGCGTCAATATTCAGAAGCGGAACGCAGAGAAGCCGGAAAGCCAGATATACGTGTCCGACCGCCGCTGGATGAAGGCTATTGGCGTGGCGAAGACGGCTGCGGCGATCTGCGGCCGGAAAACCGTCCTGCCTGTTGACACATTGATTCTCCCTGACTGCATTTGGTCGAAGGACGATGAGAGAGGCGAGGTGCAGAAGATGGTCGATGAGGCGGTTCGGGAGTTTGGTACGCCATCGGCAGAGCGGCTTGATACGTGGGAAAAGGCATTCTCAGACTTCGAGTCAGCATCGGTCAACCGTGCTTTCTGGGACAGGGATGTGTTCAATACGGTCATGGCTGGTAACGTGGAATGCGTCCGCATGACCTCTTCTGCAGCTTCGGGGAAGCGGGATGAGTTCTACGTCCCGGTTGCGCGTATAGGAACCAAGGAGCGCTTTCATCCGCTATCGAAGGAGGGGGCGGAAAGAAAGGATCTTGAGTGCATTTGCAGAGGCGATAGAAACTTCGGGATCCGGACGAATTATGCGAAAAGCCGGCATCAAAACACGGGATTTTGCATCTGGCCTCTTCCAGCAGTCAAATGGGACCTTGAAGACGACATAGATGCTTTCACCAAGCCGACGACATCGACTTTCACGCTTACGCCCATAGCTCACGTCGGGGACTGCAAGGATGCTCCGGCGGAGGTTCTTGGCGCGGACAGGGAATTGGCGGGAAAGTTTCTTTCCGATATTGTAACCATCGCGTCTGGCATTGATGCGGATGCATCGTCCAAGGTGGAGAACTATCCGTTTGTGCCGAAGAAGCGTCTGGCGGCAATCGGCGACGCATATCGGTCGTGCCGACAGCGGGTGGCGGATGACAAGGTGAAATGTGAATACCTGATACACCGCCTTGGAACGCACAAAGCGTGGAAGTAGCGCATGGATGCCGACGAATACATCATCGACCTTCAGGAGACGTTTCCCGATGTCTGGGAGCCGTCTGTAGGGCAGCAGTTCCTCGGCGATGTCAAAGCGGCGGTGTCGAAATGTGCGAAGCCCGATCCGTTCGCCGCCTCGTTCTCCGTGCTGGAGGATGCCGAGCGCGAGTTTGCGGAGAAAGGCGCGGATGACAGTCGTTGCTGCCGTGACCGCGAATCGTTCGCAAAGACGTGTCCGAGTGAGGACGCCGATTTCTGGCTGAAAGAGCTTTCGGAGAGTGATGACGATGAACGCATTGCCGCCATACATGGCGAGATGCTGCGCCATTGGCGGATATCGCTTGAACGCGCCCGTGCATTATGGTGCGAGCAGGTGGCATCGGAGCGGATCGCCCGACTTTATGCCGAATACGTGAAACGGCTCAAATGCATCAGGAAACTGTCGGCTGAATTTGTGACATTCGGTGCATCGGGCTTCGGCTGGGGGCTTGGGGCGGGTGAACTTATCAAGCACGATGCGGCAACGCTCCTCTCATGGTTGCACAAGATAGAGGGAAGCCGGGAGTTGAAACGCCTTTGCGATCTCATAGGACGGCTCATGGCGGCTGAGAAGCGTAAGGAGCGCGAGGAGATTTCAACAACCGTCGAGTACGAGGTGCCGAAGATCGACACGTCCGTCAAGGAGGAGATTGCCGGGATAACCCTCGGGCGCAGCATTGAGGATGTCGTGCCGTCTGAACTGGCTACCTGCGGCGATTCTGACCTTGAAACGCTTTTCGACTTGAAGTTCATCGAAGGGCGGCTTATGTGCTTCGAGAGATCAGGCGTTCTGTTCGAGAAGCGCACAAAGGACGAGGTACAGACGGTTGAACGCGAGATGGATGATGGACGCGGCCCGATGATTCTTTGCATCGACACGAGCGGGTCGATGTCTGGCGACCCGGAGGTTGTCGCCAAGGCCGTGTCCCTCGCCCTGGTCATGCGGGCGCGGCAGGAGAGGCGGAAATGCTATCTCATCAAATTCAGTACGGGAATCGAGGCGCAGAATGTCGGCGATGGCGCATCACTCGATGCCATTATTGGATTTTTGTCGAGTTCCTTCAATGGCGGCACGGATGCGGATCTGGCGCTGAAAGCTGGAATAAAGGTGATGGAACAGAACGACTATCGCAAAGCCGACCTGCTAGTGGTGTCGGATTTCTGTTTTGGCGGACAGCACGGAAAGATCTCCAAGCGCATTAGAGAGCAGAAAAAGTCTGGCAGCCGCTTCTATGCGGTTATCGTCGATGAGGGTCTTGTCGGATACCAAGAGAAGCCGCCGTCTGGTTTTGACGGCGTGTGGCGTTTCCGTCCCGGCGATTGCTCGCTGAACGCCTTGAAGGAACCTGCGAATTTTTTGACCAATAAAAGCAAAGGAGAAGAAAAATGAATACGACAATGAAATTGGGTATTACGGCAGGTATCGGGATAATGTTGTGCGGATGCGGGAATGATGTGACATCTGGAAGGGCGGGTGATGCTGAACTGCGATATGCGTCGCAGGATGGGCGATATCGTGTTGTCGGGCCGGTATGGGATGCTGCAAAGAAGATCGGCGGCGAATGGCATTTCCCGATAAGGGTAGGAGGCAACGGAGCGGATGAGCGCGTGTACTGGTGCCGTGAGGTTTCGCGTGGTTCCTGTGGCAACTTTGCCGTTGAATCCAAAAACGGGGATTTCTATTTTTCGGATTCATCCTTCGCCCATTCCGGTGAGATGAAGTTCGTAACATATATGGACTTCATTTCGGGCATAACAACAAACCGGATTGAGTTGATGCGGATCGGACAGTGAACAGTGAAAGAGGAGGGATGATGATTGATAAATACACATCAGGTCGGTTGCATGAAATTGCGGATGAATTGAAAAAGCCCGTCTCGGCTGTTGCCAAATCAATTCGGCGGTTGCATGATATCGCCAAGGAGTTGACATCATTGGCGGGTTCGATCGGTCGGCATGAAAATGTCGATATTTCCGATGCTTGGAAGAATGCAAAGGTTGAGGAGAAGATGAGTCGATTCAGACTGCCGATATATGCAGGTGTCACATCTGCAGACGACGACATTGTTGTGGACTTGGCCCAGATGCCGCATTTGCTTGTCGGAGGAGTGAACGCATCGGGGAAGACGAATTTTTTCAATTCCTTGATTTGCGGGCTTGTCAGGCATCGTTCGCCTGATGAAGTCCGTTTTGTTCTCTATGATCCGAAATGCGTTGAGTTCACCGCTTATTCCAACTTGCCGCACGCCGCCTTTCAGGTCATCACTGATGACGCCAAATGCATGTATGCGCTTCTTTCGCTTGTGCGGGAGATGGATCGGCGCTTGAAGATGTTTGCCAGGGTTTTATGCCGGCGAATCGATGATTTCAATAGGCGCAAATCTGAGAGTGAAAACAACAAGGTTTCGGAAATTTGGGGATTTAAGGCGGATGAAAGCGCCGATATTCCAGATACTGTTCCGTATATCGTTTTTGTGATTGATGAGGTTGTGGATCTGGTCGCCCGTTTCGGCGATGATTTCATCGCGCCTTTTAAGGAATTGATGTCGAAAGGACGTGCTGCGGGAATACATGTCGTCACGGCGACTGGTTCTGTAAATGAACAGACATTGCCGCCGCCGCTGATGGAATGCTTCCAATCGCGAATCGCATTCAAAACTCATACACAGGCCGAATCGCTCTTACTGGTGAATTCTCCCGATGCCGACATTTTAAGCGGTCCCGGAGATATGCTGCTGTATCGGCAATTGGGTATGCGCACAGATCTGGTTCGAATGCAAAACGCTTGGATTTCACCGGTAGAGATTGAAGAAGTTGTGGATAACGCCGGAAAGAAATATCCGGACGTGCATCCTGTTGAAGCCGTGCCGGGAGTTATATTCCCCAGTGGGGTAATCCATCAATCAGATGTATCGAATGAAGAGGAAGTTTACAGGCAGGCGTTGGAATTAATTCGTGTAACGAAGAGAGCTTCTGCAGCGCATTTTCAAAGGCACCTTAATATAGGCTATAATCATGCTTCTCAACTTGCTGATTTGTTGGAGGAACGCGGGATTATCGGGCCTCAAAATGGTGTTCGTTTACGAGAGATCAAGGTTGATCTGGAGGATTTGAAATGAAATGGGTAGATGGTATCAAAGATTCGGCTTCAGCCTTCAAGGAGAGGGGGCGATTGCTGACGATTATCGGCATCGCAATGTCTGTATCCCAAACTCTGTAAAAATGGCGTGAATTGATTTAGGATGTCATGTATGGTACAATGCGGCAAGTAAATGAAAAAGAAGAATCCGTTTAGCCTATGAAACGGAGGCAAAAGGCTTGAATGCACGGGTTTTTAGTCCATATTCTCCTCCTCGGAAGCCTGATGTTCCAGTCTCCGAAGGAATTTGACGATCTTTCGCTGGCGGTGCGTCCTTTGGCGAATGCCGCGGCGGAGATTGTCGAAATGCCAAGAGCCACGGCATACCTCGTGAACGGAAAGGACGGAACGTATCTTGAGGATCGATTTGACGTGTTTGATCTCTGGCGTTCAGATGCCATACGCGCATGTTGGATAGATGCGGAAGGAAATCGTTTTTCGATCTGCAGGATTCCAAGAAAACTTCCCGGTGACGCCGCCGATGAAACCCGTACGCGACTTGATTATTCAAGGCGCTATTCGGCGTCGGTGCTGGGGGCGAAGGATCTTGATGCATTGGATGAAGCCGCATTTCTGCTTTCTCCGGTCGAGATGACGGGCAGGGAGAAGCCGCGACGTTCCCAGCGGCAGAACCTTGCGGAGCTGTGGCAGTATTCGACAACCAACGAAAATGCGTTCGTGTATGCGTTCCGTCCGAAGGTTGAAAGGGGACAACGGTCCGACTGGTATCTCGTATCGCTTGTCTCAAATGATCCAGAAGCCTATGAAAAGATGGATGCCTGGTTGGATGGGGTGGAATGGTTGAAGCCGGTCCAAAAGGCCAATGCCGCGATACCGAAACGTGAAGTTCCTGTTTGTGAGGCTGATCTTCTCGCTTCCGACTACAGGCGTAGCGTCATCAATCATTCTGATTGGCATTTCGCATCGGCGTCGAACGTTGTTGTCGTGGACAATATGCCGGACTTCACCAGACCTCAGTTCATTGCGTTTTTGACGAATGGATTGCCGAGGATGCAGGCGGAGTACAGGAAACTTTTGCCGTCACCACTCTCTGACGATTCCCATATCGCCGCCGTTCGCATATTCGGTTCGCGGGAGGAGTATCTTGCATATGTCGGACCGGATATGAAATGGTCGGCGGCATTGTGGAGTCCGCAGCACCGAGAACTGGTGCTGTATTGGCCGGAGGGTGGCTCGGATACGTTGCTTCGCACTGTGTGGCATGAGGCGCTGCACCAGCATCTGGATTACGCCTGCGCAATGATACAATCTCCTGTATGGTTCAATGAAGGGCACGCAGTTCTTTTTGAGCATACGCATTTTGACATGGACGGCAATATCGTGTTTGACCCTGTGCCTGCCGCGGTAGTGGCGGTGAAGTCCAATCCGGCAGCCGTGGCAGAACAGCTCCCGTCTTTCTTTGCGATGGATTATGCCGAGTTCTATTCCGGTACGCAGGAGGAAAGGATTCTGAAGTACCACATCGCATGGTCTCTCGCCTATTTTCTGCAGGTTGGAGCTCCTGAGGTGCGTTTCCAGCCGTTCAAGGATCTGCGAAGGGATTTGCTTTCCGCTCTTGTCCTCACGCGCCGTCGCGATGAGGCGTCCAAGGCTGTTCTGACGGAACAGGTGCAGAATGATCTGATTGCAGAGTGGCTTTCATTCTGGAAGCGGCAGTGAACGCGCTGCTTTTGACGCTGCAACAGTCCTTCCGCCCAAATCTGTCGCTGTCACACGCAAGGTTTATTTTAAAAATAGTTTATGATATAATTTCGCGCCGTATGCGTTATTTAGTCATCATCATCGGTGCGGTCCTCGTGAACAACTTCGTTCTGAGCCGCTTTTTGGGCTGTTGCCCGTTCCTTGGCGTTTCCAAGAAGACGGAGACTGCGCTCGGCATGTCCGGCGCGGTCGTGTTCGTCATGACGATTGCCGCCGCCGTGACATGGCTGCTGGATCGCTGTCTGCTTCAGCCGTTCGGGCTCGGATACATACATACGCTTGTGTTCATCCTCGTCATTGCCGCGCTTGTGCAGTTCATCGACATTGCGATGAAGCGTTTCCTTCCGCCTCTCCATTCTGCGCTAGGCATCTTCCTTCCGCTGATCACGACGAACTGCGCGGTGCTCGGCGTTGCCGAGCTCAACACGAAGAACAACACGCCTTTCTTCGAAAGCGTGCTTTTCTCCTTCGCCGCCGCAATCGGCTTCGGGCTTGCGCTCGTCATTTTCTCCGGCATCCGCGAGAAGCTGGCGCATGCAGATCCGCCCCGTTGCTTCCGCGGCATCGCCCTGGCCCTCGTGACGGCAGGTCTTCTGAGCCTTGCCTTCATGGGCTTCAGCGGTCTCGTAAAGACGCCGTACTGACGGGTCGATGGTTGTCGGTTGGTAGTCGGCAGGTAACAGTTGATAGCTGAAAGTTGAAAGGAACAGGAATGACGGCTGTTTTGATTGCGGTAGGAGTTGTGGCTGGCGTGGGTGCGATTGCTGCACTCGCCCTTGCCATTGCCGACAGGTATCTCTCCGTGCAGGAAGATCCTCGCATTGGTCTCATCACTGCGGCATTGCCCGGCGCGAACTGCGGCGGATGCGGATTCCCCGGCTGCGACGGCTATGCCCGTGCGCTTGTCGCGGGCACGGCGGCGAACGGTTCATGCTCTGCCGCCGACGAGAAGTGCGTCTCCGAGATAGCGAAGATTCTGGGCGTCGCCGCCACGGCCACGGATAAGCGCGTGGCGATCGTCCACTGCTGCGGAACCCGCTCTAACGCAATCCGCGTCGGCGACTACAACGGCATCGCAGATTGCGCGTCCGCCGCCGCGGTCGCCGGTGGAGACAAGGGCTGCCGCTTCGGCTGCCTCGGCTACGGCGCCTGCGCGAACGTCTGCCCTAAGCATGCCATCTCGATCGTCGATGGACTTGCGAAGGTTGACAAGCGTCTTTGCATTGGTTGCGGCAAGTGCGTGAACGTGTGTCCGCGCCGCGTGATCGAGCTGGTCCCCGCGAAGGCCACGGTGCATGTGCTCTGCAACAATCCGCTCCGTGGTCCAGACGTGCGCAAGGTCTGTCAGGTCGGATGCATGGGCTGCCATCTCTGCGAGAGGCATTCCGGCGGCAAAGAGGCGGGCCACTTCACGTTTGACGGCTTCCTTGCGAAGGTCAACTACGAAAACTACCCGACTGACGCATCGCTGGTCGCGAAGTGCCCTGCGAAGTGCATCGTCGAGGATGCCCATTTCGAATCCGGTCATTGATGGATGAAACGGGAGGCATAAAAATGAAAACGGTAAAGTCATCCTTCAAGTTCCACGGCGGAGTCCATCCCGAATACCACAAGGATCTTGCGCGCGACAAGGCGATAGAGTCAATCCCGCTTCCCGGTACGCTCGTCATCTCCATGAGCCAGCATCTCGGGGCGCCGGCCAAGTGTCTGGTGAAGCCGGGCGACAAGGTCGTCAAGGGGCAGCTCATTGGCGAGAAGGGCGGGTTCATCTCGGCGAACGTCCATGCGAGCGCATGCGGCACGGTCAAGTCCGTCGAACTGAAGCAGGGCGCGGCCGGCGGCTATGCGAACGCGGTCGTGCTCGAGACCGAAGCCTGCGACGAGACGATGTACATGCCGCCGCTGGACTGGAAGAGCGCCGCAAGGGAGGATCTTCTCAAGCGCGTCGAGGACGCCGGCATCTGCGGCATGGGCGGCGCGGGGTTCCCGTCTTCGGTAAAGCTCAGTCCGCCGCCGGACAAGCATTGCGAGTATCTCATCCTGAACGGCGCCGAGTGCGAGCCCTATCTTACGGCGGACTTCCGCGTGATGCTGGAGCATGCAGACCGCGTGCGCACCGGCGTTGAGATCATGCGCAAGGTCCTGAACGGACCTGCCGTGCGCATCGCGATCGAGGCGAACAAGCCAGAGGCCATCGCAGCCATGGAGAAGGCGTTCGCCGACATTGAAGGCAATGTCGAGATCGTGGTTCTGCCGGTTCTCTACCCGCAGGGCAGCGAAAAGCATCAGATTTACGCGACGGTGAAGCGCATCGTTCCCGAGGGCGGGCTTCCGATATCTGTCGGATGTGTCGTTGAGAACATCGGCACGGTGGCCGCAATCGCGGATGCGGTGACGCTCGGCAAGCCGCTCATCGAGCGCGTGACCACCGTCACGGGCGACGGCGTCAACAGGCCCAAGAACGTGCTCGCCCCGTGCGGAACGCGCTATGAGGACATGATAGCGTTCGCCGGCGGCGCGAAGGACAATGTGCGCAAGGTGCTTTCGGGCGGTCCGATGATGGGCTTCAACGTCGCGGACATGGGCATATCCACGACGAAGACGACGTCCGGCCTCACGCTGCTTACGGAAAAGAGCGTTTTCCAGTATTCGTCACACGCCTGCATCAACTGCGGAACGTGCCTGAGGGCGTGTCCGATGAATCTCAATCCGGCGGCGATCTCGTGCGCCGTCGAGTCGGACGACATCGCGTTTGCGGAGAGGTACGGCGTGATGAACTGCATCGAATGCGGGGCGTGCTCGTTCAGCTGTCCCGCATACCGCGACATAACGCAGAACTGCCGCCGCGCAAAGGCGTCCATCCGCACAAGAATCGCCAGAGAAAAGGCCGCGGCCGCCGCCGCGTCAGAGAAGAGGAGCTGATCAGATGAAGTTGATCCTTTCCAGTTCACCGCACGCACACGCCAGGAACAGCGTGAGCTCCATGATGCGCGACGTGATAATCGCGCTTTTGCCGGCCGCGGGCTGCTCCGTATGGTTCTTCGGGATGCGTTCCGTCTGGCTTATGGCGGTGTGCATCGCCGCATCTGTCGTGACAGAGGCAGTGTGCCGTCTCCTGATGAAGCGAGACAATTCGATCGGAGACCTCTCGGCCGTCCTTACGGGACTTCTCCTCGTGCTCAATCTGCCGCCGGACCTTCCGCTTTGGATGGCGGTGACGGGCAGCGTGTTCGCAATAGCCGTGGCGAAGCAGGTGTTCGGCGGATTGGGGTACAATCCGTTCAACCCAGCTCTCTCGGCGCGAGCGTTCATGCTCATATCGTTCACGGGTGCAATGACGACGTGGAGCAATCCCGTCGGCTACGAATCTGTCACGGGCGCGACTTCCGTCGATGCCGTCACATGTGCGACGCCGCTTGCGTTCATCAAGAAGGGCGATGTCTCGCAGCTGACCTCGCTAAAGAGTTTCCTTCTCGGAAACATCGGCGGCTGCATCGGCGAGACGTGCGCGATCGCGCTTCTGATCGGAGCGGCGTACCTCATCATCCGCAGGGTCATCACATGGCACATCCCGGTGTCGTTCCTCGCCACGATGTTTGTGTTCGCTCTCTTCAAGGGCGGGGTGCCGCCGATCCTGCACGTGCTTTCGGGCGGTGCAATCATCGGTGCATGCTTCATGGCCACGGACTATGTCACATCGCCCATTACGGCGAAGGGCAAGATCGTTTTCGGGGTCGGCTGCGGTCTGCTCACCATGTGCATCCGCTCCGGCGGCGGATATCCGGAAGGCGTGTCGTTCGCGATTCTGATCATGAACGCCGTTACGCCTCTCATCAACCGCTATACGCAGCCAAAGCCGTTTGGACGAAAGTGATCGTCCATCGGATGGTCTCGCAATGACGGAAGGTTCCTTTTTCCAGGACTTGGCCATGCTGATGGCCGTGGCCGGTCTGGTTGCGATCATCTTCGAGAAACTGAAATGGCCCAAAGTGATAGGATACCTGTTTGCTGGTGTCCTGATGAGCCAACATACCTGGGGCGGCAGCTTTCTCGCCGATGAGGGATCGATTCAGACAATTGGACAGCTTGGCATCGTATTCCTCATGCTGACGCTCGGTCTTGAGTTCTCTGCCGGCGCAATGAAGAAAGTGCGGGGAGTTTCCGGCCCGATGGCGTTTGTCGATACGATTGTGATGATCTGGATCGGATACACGGTGGGACGGCGCATATTCGGATGGACATCGGTACAGTCGCTGTTCCTAGGCGCGGCGATATGCGACTCTGCGACGACTCTGCTCGCGAAAACGATAGACGAGATGAAATGGTCCAAACGTCCATTCGTGAAATATGTCATCTCCACGTCGATACTTGAAGATATCATATGCGTAGGCGTGATTGCACTCATCACCGGTGTCGCGAACGGAGACGGGCTTTCCTTTGGCGCGGTAGGGGTGTCGCTCGGTGCGCTTGCGGTCTTCTTCGTATGCACTGTGGTGCTTGGTATGATCATGGTGCCAAGATTGTTGAACACCGTAGCCAAGAACGGGAGCGATGAGGCTCTTCTGCTTACGCTTCTTGGGTGCTGCTTCTTCGTGTCATGGGTGGCGTACAGATTGGAATTCTCGCTGGCCCTCGGTGCGTTTCTCATGGGTGTCCTGGGATCGTCTTCAATGGCCCGAAACCGGCTTCTGAAGCTCGCAGACCCGCTCAGAAGCATGTTCGCCGCCGTATTTTTCATTACGATCGGCTGTCTTGTGAATCCGCAGGTGTGCCTGTCCAACGCCGGTACGATTCTCCTGCTGTCGCTTGTGGTTATGATCGGGAAAGGCACAAACTGCTTTACGATGTCCATGTTGACCGGACAGAATCTCAAGACATCGGTCCAGACGGCTTTTGGGTTGGCGCAGATCGGCGAGTTCGCATACATGGTGGCGTTGCTCTACATTGCGGCTACCGGTGATTCGGCAAGTTCCATGTACCAGATAGTCGTCGGGGTGTCTCTCGTCACGACATGCTTCAATCCGTTCATGCTCCGCATGTCCGATCCTGTAGGCGATTTCGTGGAGCGCAAGGTGCCTGACCGCGTCAAAGGGTTGATTGCGCAGTATAACGTATGGCTTGCCCGAATCCGCGAAGCGTCCGTGCCAGGCGAGATATCTTCACGCGTGCATCGCCATCTGCTGCATTTGGGGGTATACTGGGTCATGATGTTTGCGTTTTCGGTCATTGCATCCATGCTGAACGGATACGACTGGTCTCGTTTCTCGATGTTTTTCGACGAACACAAGAAGGCATTTTTTGCGCTTGCGTTGAATCTGATCTTTCTTGCGCTGCTGAAGCCCGTCTGGACGGCAGGGCGCCATCTTGGCGAGGATGTGGGCGATCTTCTTCTTGCAGGCGTGAAGAGTGGCGGCGGCAAGAAATGGCGCAGGGCTGTGCGCCGCATGGCGCGAAGCAGTACGCTGCTGGCGGTGTCATTCGTGACTGTAGCCGAGATTGTCATGGTGGACATCAACCTCATGCCGGAGGAGACGTGCGTCCGCATTGGCATAGCCATCGTCCTGGCCGTGACCATCCCTCTTGCTGTCCGGTATCTCTGGCCGGCTGTCAGTGCGGCCGGCATGCAGTTCAATGAGGCTCTTGAGGCCGAGGCAAGGATGGCTGCGAAACCCAAGCCTCTCACTTTTTCGCTTCCGGAAGATAGGTTTCTCAAGGCGACGCTTCCGGATTCGTCTCCTGCGATCGGACTTACGCTGAAGGCGCTTGATGTCCGGGCGAAGACCGGCGCAAGCGTCGTTTCCGTCACCAGAAACGGCAGGCGACATTCAAACCCTGGCGCGGACTGGTGTTTTGAGATCGGAGATATCGTCGAGGCGATTGGCGAACCAAAGGAGCTTGCGTCCCTCAAGGACCTGTTGGGCATTGTCGTGTCGGTGCACAGTGATGATGAATTCTGACATCGCGCCCGTTGTTCCGGGTGAGACGGGGAGACTAGGATGTTGAAATTGGCAGTGGTTTCGTGTATCATACGCACCATATTTGGTTCAAATCTTCAAACACTTAAACAAGAAAAGAAAACAACAGGAGAACAACATGGCTAAGAAGTGCAAATGCGAATGCTGCGGAACTGTAGACGACAGCTTTCACGCTCCGGCAGAGGCTCTGGACTATCTGCGTATGAATGCGGGCGCGAAGCCCGAGGTCGTGGGCATCGCGTGGGAGCGAGAGGATGGCCATGTGTATCGCTATGATGTGTATCTTCCCCGCAACATACAGTCTGCGGCCCGTCCCTTTGTCGTGCGTCTCGTCGAGCGCTGCGTGAAGTTTGTTCTCTGGGCGGCAGGCGGCTGGAAACTTTATCTTTCAGGTCCGGACTGGATCGTAAAGCCCATCGCCAAGGACTACACTGCGAAGGGTGCGCGCAAGTTCGACTACAACTTCTTCAAGGATCTCTACGGCAAGCCGTTCGAGGTCGTGATCGTGCCCTTCAAGAAGATGCCCGACACGAACGAGCGCGAGGTGATCGTCAAAAACAACACCAACGGCAACCGCATAGGCTTCGACCTTGGCGCGTCCGACTTCAAGATATCCGCGCTCAAGTGCGGCAAGGTCGTGTTCTCCAAGGAGTTTCCGTGGGATCCGCGCAACCAGCCCGACCCCGAATACCACTACACGAAGCTTTCCGAAG
>JAZOAC010000149.1:0-25541 GCA_045595285.1 Kiritimatiellia bacterium
ACCGTGGGCAGTACCGGCCCCAACGCCAAACGCACCGCTACGAAAAGAGGTGGAGCGCGAAATGGATGCACCCGAAGGCAATCTTGTGATTGTCGAGCGGTGCATACATGAGCGCCAACACCACTTTTCGTGCCGGGAGTATGGTTGGGTCGGTACTGCCCACAGATTCGGGGCAGGCGCTGAATACGAGTGGAAAGGAAGAATAGAAAAAATGGGTAAACTCCAGATTCTGGCATACAATTAATCAACACAGTTTAAATCGACAAAGGTTCTTAATTCATCATAACTCCCATTAGCAAAAATTTTAATCTTTAAATAACTACTCTTTTTTACATCCTTTTCAAGTGAAACACTTATATTACATCGGGAAGATGCAGACCTAACTTGATCAATAGATTGTACACCTCCATCTTTAACAAGAAATGTTACAGTTCCGCTATCATCTTCTTGCCATATATCATTCTCCGAACCTCGTATACGAATTGAATACTTAAGCATGTATTTATCGGACGATTCCGTATCACAATATAATGCGGCAATCCATGATCTTTTAACATTCCGCAAGCCTGTATCATTGTCTATCATGTAACGCATTGTAAATAATTTGTAGCAGTATCTCCCTTCTTGAATATTCCAGCCGGGGAATGGACCAAACATCCTTTGTTGTTCCACTGTTGATAAAGTGGCTACTGTTAAACAGTCAGTACCAGAATTGGTGCAGCAATTTGCATCAGATCTTCGAGCACACAAAAAGCATCCTGACAACAGAAACATCAAAAATAAGATGAATGAAAGGCCGCATATCATATTTAAAAAAGCTTTATTGCGTACATCGTTTTCACTCATCACACACTCCATCTTTCGTCCCTTAACAATAATAATGTTAAGTAATGCCATTGACATTCCCAAGGAGGCAGGGAGCAAATCAGTATCAATAAATAAAATCAATAGCATACATATGAAAACACCCAATCGAAGCAATCGCATCTGAAACGAAGTGAATTCCGGATGACATTTTATTCTCCCGAAATAAATCCCACAGAAGAGCGTAAGTTGCAGAACAAGAAACGATCTTAACATACTTTCCATAACAACCTCCTTGCCTCTACATAAGATCAGAAACCGCTAAGCCTTCCCAAACCTCTTCCACTCTCAAGATTCTTCAACCATGTTTTCACTTGAAAGCGAGCTTCTTCAGATGTTAATTTTCGAGAATGAAGGCGTATGAATACCTCACGCATGACAGACTCCTTATTCACGTCGAATGTAAGCGTATTCGACTCTTTAAGCAATGTGCCTAATTCGTCAATCTCTTCACACATGACAAGCGCCATACCATAATAAAGGAAACAGTATGCACTATCCCGTGAAAATACTTTACGGTTCCACAATAGAGAATCCTCCAATTCACCACGGTACGCCTTTAATATAGAGTTCCATGATTTTCTAAACATCGCAAGCGCTAAGTCATATTGCTGTAAACGAATATGCCCCACGCCTATATTGAACGATGCATAAAAAAAGTCCGGCACTCGCGACAGCGCCTCCCTGTAATCAGCGTCAGCATCTTGTATCCTCCCTATTTCAGCCTTAGCCAAGCCGCGGTAGAAGAATCCTGCTGCCCGTGCTTCCTTATTTCTATCAGAATCAGAAGAATGCTCAAGATAATATGTCAATGTTTCAATTGCCTGTCCATACGCACCTCTGCAATACCACCGATATCCACGATGCAACGGAGCCGTCTCACAACCGATGATGAGCAACATTCCGGAAAAAAATAACGCCATCAAATAAAAAGGTTTCATATTTTACTCCTTAGCATGCATGTCCGTAGTAGTAGGATCTCAGCACGCCTATCTCAACCTCCTTAATACGAGTGTCGCCCATTTGCAACCATCAAACGAACCACACCTTCAACCAACGGTGCAAAAATAGCAAACCACCGATCTGAAGTCAACAGATTTCACAGCGACACAGGTTAGGCATCCACCACAAATACTGCCGTCGGGGGAAATGGCAATACTGCATGATACACAAACTCAACACCATTAAGCCTTTCCATACCCATAATAACAACAAACGCCCGCCTCCCTCAAACACTACCTACAAGAATTTGTAGTACGCTGCATGGCGATGCAGTCGCTTGGCCTGTGGCATAATTCAAACAAATCCATGAAAGCGGCTTTATCCATCTTCTTTGCGCTTATCGCGTTATTCCCGGCTGAGGGGTATGTACTCACTTCCGTAGGCGAGGCAAATGCCGTTCCACTGGAAAGCATAACCGAGCCGATGGATTTTGCATTCACCGGAACTGTTCTGAGAGCCAGTAGTGATCGTATCATATTCGCCGACGACACCGACGGAACCATTCTCTTTCATCATACCGACAGACACGATCTGCAATTATGGGACTCAGTTTCCGTCAAAGGCAAAATGGTGATTGCCGATATCGACAAGTCCAGACGCTTCCTTTCGGAGGAAATCACCGTATTGTCCAATGGTGTTGAACCGCCTGTCATTGACGTCTCCGCCAGGGACATAAACAACGGAAAATACAGTTTTAAACTGACTCGCATCAAAGGCGTTGTGTCATCCTGCATACCGGATGAGGTCGACCGCCGCGTTTTCTGGGCGCAGCTCAAGACCGACTCAGGCAATTGCTATGTTACGATAGGCAAAAAAGCTTTTTCACGCATAAAACCACGCGACCTGATTGACGCCGAGACGGAATTCACGGGAATTGTCATGCCGATTGCAGGACTGCGAAAAAGCCTCGGCTGCCACCTGATCGTACATGAAGCTTCCTATATCAAAATCATCAAGCCTCCTTCACTGTATCCTTTCACTGAATATCCGCTTACTGAAAAACAGAACTCGCTTCACCGTCAGTATATTTCAGGGGATGTCGTCGCGGCCGACAACAGGCGTTTTTTCCTGCGCACAAAGATAGGACGCGTCCTGGTGATCCACCCCTCGGCAGACACGGAAGTCCCGGTCCCCAGAGAAAGCGTTGTCGTCGCAGGATTCCCCGAATATGCCCCTTACTGGCTTTGCCTGAACGAAGCGCTTGTAAAGAAAACAGGCAAAGCCGCACAGCCGGTGGGCAGCGGCGCAAAAACCACTATCAGTGCTCTATTCAACAATTCTGAAGGAATAAGGAAGTTCAAAACGCACACCACCGGACATCGCATCTCAATACAAGGGAAAATTGTCGCCATCTCAAATGATGAAATAGAAATATCAGATGGAGCAAACAGCATATTCATCGTGACAGGAGGGCTCCACGAGAAAACAAACCCATTACCTGAAATCGGCAGTACAATCGAAGCCACCGGACTATGCTGGACAGAATTTCATCAGAGAACGAGTTCCGACATGTTCCCTTCGTTCCTGAGATTCAAGCTTTATCCATACAGTGCTGATGATATCCGTATCCTCGAACTCCCCTCCTGGTGGACTCCGGTCAAGCTTGTCGCCATAATCGGAATATTGCTTGCAGTGCTTGTCGGACTCGGCATCTGGAATTTCATGCTCAACAGAAAAGCCGAACACCGCGGCAAAAAGCTCTATGAGGAACGGATCGGACACGCATTGGCAAAACACAAGGTGGAAGAATGTACACATTTGGCGGTGGAGCTTCATGACTCAATCTCCCAGACGCTTACGGGCGTGGCTCTGCACTTAGACGGCGGCGAAACGGAGACGGCGAAAACACTGCTCGCTTCATGCCGCGAAGAATTGAGACACTGCATCTGGGATCTCAGAAGCCGGACGTTCGAAGAAAAGGACATGACGGAAGCCATAGAACACACGATTGCGCCTCACCTCGGAGGGGTCAAAGTCAACGTGCGGTTCAACGTTTCCAGAAGCAGGATATCGGAATCTGCCACACACGCCGTATTGCGGATCATTCGCGAACTTGTCTCCAACGCAATCCGGCATGGCGGCGCAAAGAAGATATGGATCGCCGGAGAGTGCGACGAAGGAAGAATATCCTTTTCGGTGAAGGATGACGGCTGCGGCTTCAATCCCGACAGCGTCCCCGGACCGGAACAGGGGCACTTCGGACTGCTCGGCATCCGCGAACGAATCGAATACTTCAACGGCGAAATCGCGATCGAAAGCTCGCCGGGAGCCGGAACAAAAATCAAAGTGTCGCTCAATACGGAAGAGTACGAAAATGGGAACTAAACTGAAAATAATCATCGCCGACGACCATCAGATTGTCCGGATGGGGCTCGCATCCATCTTCGGTAAGATATCCGACATTTCCGTTATCGGGGAAGCCAGAAACGGCATCGAAGCGGTTAAACTGGCACGAGAGCTAAAGCCGGACGTCATTCTGATGGATCTGATGATGCCGAAGAAAAATGGAGTGCAGGCGACACTTGAAATTCTTGCGGAAAACCCGGAAGCCAAAATACTGATTCTCACCACATTCGGCACCGCTGACGAAGTACGTCAGGCACTTGATGCAGGAGCCGCAGGCGTAATCGTGAAGGATACGCTCCACGAACAGCTCATAGCGGCGGTCAAGAACGCCGCCGCCGGGAAACGCGTAGTCAGCGATGAAATCCAGAGCCATCTGGATGCCTATCCACCAAAACCGGTGCTATCCCCCAGGCAGATTGAAGTGCTTGCGCATGCAGCCAAAGGCATGACCACCAAAGAGATATCCGACATCATGGGCATCGGCATCGACGGCGTCAACGCCCATCTGCGAGTGATCTTCTCGCGACTTGGAGCCTCCTCACGAACCGAGGCCGTTTCCATCGCCATCCGGACACAACTGCTGAAAACCACCCAACTCTAAGACCTAAACCCATCCGCACCCGCGCCCTTATCGCCGCCATCTCGCCCGCATCCGTTTTGTGAAGCCGGAGCAAAGGCAAGAACGCCTCAAATTTAATCACACGGTGCAATCAAGGCATATTGCCATATAAGAAGTTTTCAATTGCTTTTTCCGAAATGCTTTGATATCTTCGCAGGTAATGAAAAAGAAAATCACCATTGCCGTTCAGGTAGAGACGAACAGGGCGCATGGCCGCTCCATGATTGAAGGAATCGCCGATTATGCACTTGCCCACACCGATTGGAGACTGGAATCCATAGACCCGAAGACGCTTGCCGACCCGGCGAACATCAAGCGGTTCGACGGCTTCATCATACGCGTGATGGACGATGCGACCGCCAATGCGCTCATCAAGACGAAAAAACCGGTGATAGACACATACGGGAGAAACGATATAGGCAGAATACCCTTCATCCGTCTCGACGACTGCGCTATCGCCGAATGCGCCGCCAGATTCTTTAACGAGCACAAATTCACCCGCTATGCCTTCTGCGGATTCCCCGGCTTGCGCTTTTCAGAAGCAAGAGGCAAAACATTTCAAAAAGCAGTGGCCGAGTCTGGCGGGTCATGCATAATGTATGACGGAAGCGGCGGAAACCTGAAGGAAACGTCGGTGCGGAACGAACGGATGGATTTATGTTCCGATGCCATGTCGCTGCGGAAATGGGTGAAGTCACTTCCAAAACCCATATCCGTGTTCTGCTGCAATGACATGCGCGCGTTTCAGTTCCTTAAAGCCTGTACCGAAGCCAAGATAAACGTCCCCCGGGAAGTGTCAGTACTCGGAGTGGATAACGACAAGGTTCTTTGCACGTTTTCGTGTCCCCCGTTGTCGAGCATCGACACCGATGCATTCGCTCTTGGACAAAGTGCCGCAGGAACACTGGACTCAATGCTTTCAAATCCCTCGTCCCCTCCGCCTATGTCCACGTTGCACAAGCCGACAGGTGTCATCGAAAGGACTTCCACCGACTTCTATCCCACCCAAACGCCATGGCTGTCGGACGCGCTCGTGTACATACGGCGACATATCGGCGAGGGGATTTCGGCGAATGACGTAATCTCCCGTCTCGGATATTCCCACACAACCGTAGGCAAGGTCTTCCGCAGAGAACTTGGAGTAAGCGTCCAGCAGGAAATCATAAGATACCGGCGCGAGGCGGCATGCAGGCTTCTTAAGAAAACATCTCTTACGGCGGCGGAGATCGCAGATCAATGCGGATATCCGTCACCGCAATATTTTGCACACATGTTCTCCGCTCATTTCAACACCACTCCGGAGAAATGGCGGCACAATATTCTGAACCCCTGAAAATGCCAGAGCCGTTCATCCAACCGCAGAAAACCCTACCGGTGAAGGCCATACTGCAGAAGAATCCACTGCCGGAAAACCTACCGCACCTGTTCTATGCGGATACTTCCGAAACGGATCTTTCCCGCGCATCCTTCACGTAGCAGCAGATAGTAATCGTGATTTGACTGAAATTTTTCAAATTCCAGCACATATCGAAGCATACCCAAATCGCCGGGCGGCGTGGATATGCGTCCCATGGCATTCTTAAGCGGCTTTGGATTGCGCAGAACCAGCGTCCAAGTCGGCAGATTCGCCTGAACCGTATGGATATCGGCAACAAAACGGAATCTCGCGCCCTTAGCCCCTCTCCACACATATTTCGGAAACACCAGCCGCGCATCGCGCCCGTCCATTTCGTAAAAATCTCCGTTGCGCGGCACCGCCCCTTTCCCTGCGAGACCGAAGAGGAACGGACAATCCTTCATCGGATCGGCACTCTCCCACACAACTGACGCCGACGTTGACGCAGGAGCGTCGTACTCCAAGGAAATGCCCTTGCCCTCCTCGCCGATGAAATTCACCGGCGAGACCCGGAAGCGGTATTTGCCGCCCTCACAGAAATAGGCATCGGAAAATTCCATCTCATACTTTTCCGGACGTTCAGACGCGCGCTGCCACGCATCGCCGAAGAAATCACGGCGGGCATGCAACCGCCATCTGCCGCCGCCCTCGCGGCGCTCCAATCGCACACGGTACGCAAACGGACGCGGTTCTCCGGCCGCCGTCGGCACGGTGAGCATCACGCCACCGCCCGATTTCAGGGGAGAAAGTTCAAGCGAAGCATCCGGCGCAAACGCCGGCTTCGGCATATTCCGGTTGCGTCGCTCCAAGGCATACGGTGCCGTTGTCGGATCGAACGGCCACGGCACCACCCACGGATTTTCCGCATGATACTCTTCGCCATCGCGCACATCAAATCGGCGAAACACAATCCGCGACGCATACACGTCCACGATCAGCACGCCGTAGTTGTTCATGCGCCGGACACTGTTTCCGACGATGCCGTCGCGCCCGTCACCCCAGTTCTGGAGACACCCCGCGTTGACCGACGTAAACGCTCCCTGCCATATCGCGCGTTCGTCAGACAGCGAACCGTGTGTATGTCCGGAAATGTTCACCACCTGCGGATACTTGCTGAATATCTTCGTCTTCTCAGGATGTCCGCGCCCGGAGCGCGTCGTGTTTGCCGGCGGGATGTGAGCGAAAACGAAGACCGGCTTGCCGGGATTTGCCGCCGCCGCATCTGCGATCATCCGCTCACAACGCGCCAGATCCAGACCCTCGGTCATCGTCTGCGGGAGCACCACATACGGGAAGCCCTTGATTGAGCCTTGAGCGTACGGACCGTTGGATGCGCCGATAAGCCGCTGCATATCGGCAAACGCCGCTGTGGCATGCCGATGCCAATCCTTTCTCGATGAGTTTTTGTATCTGAAGAAATCATGCCCGGCATAAACGAACAGTTCTTTCGGACGGTCAGCGACGGCAACTTTCGCATACACCTCGTTCACCGTTTCACGATATGCCTTATACCCCTTAGGATAGTGATAATCCGCCACATCTCCGACGTTCACGATCAAGTCAACGCCATGATTCCTGAAAAGCCGGTATGCCATTTTCACCCGCCGACACGAAGCTTTCGTCTCGCCGATATGGGTATCGGTTAGCACACCCATGCGCAACAACGGCTTTTCTTCCGCAAATGCCGCCATCCCGCCGACCAAGGGCAATGCACCCATGCAACCGATGAACCGTCGTCTTCCTACAACCATAACATCTCTCCCCGGAAATCACCTGCGATCCATCTGCGCGCACTCACTCCTTGAACATGTTGTAAAGCGCAGTGGCGGTAACAGGCGTATAGTCAAAAACCGCAAATCCCTCAAATCCGGCATCTCGCAACGCCTGTACCTGCTCGGCAAGCATGGCGGGCTTATCTCGACGAGGCCTCATAACGCTGTATCCGATTCCGGGATAGCATTTCACCCCGGCAGCGTTTTCACAGACACGCTTGGCGCAACGCTTGAAGAACGGAAGCGAACTCTCATAGCTCATTGGACACACGAAGTCCAGATATCCTTCTCGGCACCACAACCCCCAATCCTGCGCCATGCTTGCCTTATCCGTTTCGCCGCCACGCTTGAGCACCGCTGCCGAAATGGCGACATCGGGATATTCCTTGCGCACCTTCTTCGACACTTCTCGAACAACTGCAGTTATATTGTCGCAACGGAACTGCACATACTTCTTCTGCCAGTCGGACAGGCTGTGATGCTCGCCGTCGATCATGACACTTTTCGGCCAAGACGGCACCGCTCCGTATTTCTTCTCGAACTCACCCTTGCACGTATTGCAGTAGCACATATTCATCCAGCGATATCGAATGAAATCGAAATGGATGCCGTCAACTCCCTTCGCCGCAAGCTCAAGCATGGCATCGATTTCAGCCTTGCGGTTTTCGGGATGGGACGGGCACATCCATCTAATATCCTTGCCGTCCGAATCGATGGCCAGACGCCCCGCCTCGCGCATCTTTTCTATAAATCCGTCTGCATGACCACCCGGCCTTCCGATATACCAATTCACCTTCCACACATGGCACTTTACCCCATACTTCCTGCAGGCCTTGAGACAGGACTCCAACTGATCTCCATGTTCTTTGACATACGGCATTACAGGAAGAACATCCGATTCATAATATGCGCCTCCTGGACGACACATATTCGGAATGATGTCGGTAAAACCACTCTGCTTCAATCTATGAATCGTGTAATCCCAACTTGATTTGTCAGACATACCCCAAGCACGATGGCACCATGCAAGACGGCGCTCTCCCTTGCGCGGCGGCAGTTTGGCGGCGATGCGCTTTGGAACGGCAGGAGCCGGTTCAGAATGTACGGTGAAGTTCTCGACCGAACACTTTATCGAAAATGCCTTGTCCACCGCCCTCCATGCCGAAAGCCGGAAACCGTCGAAGCCTTTCCAGTCGTCCAGTTTGCCGCCAGGCAGATCTTTAATGTTCCAGTCCTTTCTGGCGATGACAATTTTGGTCTTTTCTCCAGATGCAATATCTGGCGTAAACGAGTATCCAACCCACATCGTCCCACGCCTTGCATGAAGAGTAAAGCTTAGACACTGCTCAATGTTTGAGCAGGCGAAGTCAAAAGAGACATGCCCCAACTCAGGAATGTCGAAACTGTAATCAGCCTCCCATTTTGCGCGCTGCGGAAATCCGCCAGCCGGAATATCTTTCGAGAAATGCCAGCTGTTCGTTTCGGCGGCAAACGACGCGAGCAAAAAGGCGCAGACCAGCACCGCACAAACAACACCATGCGACTTCATTTCCCTGTTCCTCAATCTTGATTGACGGTGCAGATCACGCGGAAACCATATGCTTCATTTCTACTATATTTTCCAGCAGAAAATCTGGACCTCAAAGTTATGTAGGTACGACCGTTGGAAACGGATCCGCCCCGTATAATATGTTTCACGATGTTTTGACTCGTTTTTGCAGCTTCAGCCTCAGTAACTCCTGTTGGATTGACTGCGACCCCTTCCGGCCATGAATATGTGCTATCGCTTGAATAATCGCGGCAGAATTCAAATACGTTTCCCAACATATCATATAAACCAAATCCATTTGGAGGCAAACGACCTACTGCAACAGTCTGCACACTGTCATACCCTGCGTTTACTGCCGTAGATTGGGTTGTTAAGATATTTTCACTGTTCCAGCCAATTGAATAAAGCGTCAACATTCCCCATTGCGCCGCCTTACTATGCAATACATTGTTAGTTACCCCTCCGCGAGCGGCAAATTCCCACTGAGCTTCCGTAGGCAACATGAACAAGAGTTTGCCTGCTGTCTTCTCTGATAAATCATCGGCGAACGCTCTTCCCAATGACCAATCCAATCCGGAAACCGGTTTAAATTTATGATCTGGATACATAGCTTCATCAATATAGGTCTTTCCGTATGTACCTGTCAGCTTCATGTATTGCGCCTGTGTAATCGGGAATACACCGGCATAATAATCGTAAGTCAACTTAACAGGATGCATGGTTCCGGCCATACCACTCTGAGAGGCGCCGTTTGAACCTGGCGCATCCATGACCCACTCGCCCCACGAAGCGGCAGGGATATGACGAAGAACAAGGAAATCTGTCTTGTAAATAGGATTGTTTGTCACTTCAGTCCAGATAAGCACATCCTCAAAATCCGTTTCGCAGGGAATTCCGTTTATCGAAAATGCGGAATAACTCGTCTCGAATGAGCCGTACTTGCCGCCGTAGAAATCGGCACGGCGAACATCCGTGACCGCTCCGCTGTTCAAATCGACAATCTTGTAGAGAACATCTGTCATGTTGGCTGCGGAAGGTGTCGTCGAAAGGCGAACATTGAAGTTCATTACCGCAATATCGTTCTTCCCGAACGCCTTTACGGGATCAATGGTGAAGGAATAAAAATTATCTTCAGTTATTCCAAAAAGATCACCCTTCATCGATGATGCAAGCTTCGCGGAATCCAGCGGTTTCTCACCATCGTATGCCGCAACGGAAATATCAACGGGAGAATCCACATCAGTTATGCGGTATTCAACCTTCACATCCGTTGACCAGGGCCACTGCTGACGGATAATCACCTTATCGATTGTGGCGGCATTCAAAACCGAAAACGCTGCTACAGCAGCAATGAACACTGATCTTCTCTTCATGGCTCTTTTTCCTCTGTTGCACTGACTACCTGATTATCACGAAATGTCCCGGTCCGTAAACCGAAAGGGAAACATCACGGGAAACATCATTCTCTTGGAGCGAAAGCGACACAGTGGCCCCGCTTGCAGCGGCAAGCGCATACCAGCCCTGGGCATTTGCGGCGGCATCCTCTATTTCCGTTCCATTGACGGAAAGCAATGTAGTTCCATACGGTATCGGCATAACCGCCCGCCGTTTGACCACATTCCATTTACGGTCTCCCTTCGGCGCCAGAACACGCGTGGCGGCTCCGGCGCCGCCAACGGAACTGTAGCTCTGCACCAAACCTATCCTGGCCTTGCGCTCCGTGCCTTCATTGAAGGATAGCGTCAGCTCATATACATTTTCCTTCTGAAGAGTATCGGCGGACGGCAGCACTATCTCATAATCCCCTGACTGGTCAATTGCATATTCCCGGCGATAGCCTGCGCCCTGCACTGTCAGCTTGGCCGACGTTGCCAGAACAGGCATATCAACCGGAAGCGCAATTACGTTATTCGTGGCCGTACGCCAAAACGATGTCGCATCTGCATTCAGGAAAACCGTCTCCCGGTTGCTTTCTGAAGCACACAATACGCACGGCACGACTGATGTAATCACAAGAATCAGTCCTGTCATTAGATGGAATGAACGTTTCATGACGCGGATTATATCATTTACGTATGACACGGATATGATGTTTTCGACAACATATATGTGATATATACGATAACCTTATGGTATACTTCCGGCATGAAAAAAGTTCTTGTAGCATATTCGGCAAACGATGTCGCCGCCCGTGAGTTCATCATCGGCGTATTCAACTTCATCAATGAAGGACATGACTGGAACATTCGCATGCTGGGCAATCCATATGAAATAACACCTGAAACGATAAGCGACGCCATAAAGGACGGGACCGACGGCATCCTGACAGGGTTCAACATGGTCACTCCAGGATACAACGCACTGCTGAAATCAGGCATTCCTCTTGTACTGAACAACTTTCCGCCCCGATTGCCGCCACCAAGCGCCCCGCATATATCCGTGCTGCACAATGACGAAATAGCTATAGGACGCAAAGCCGCGACATTCTTCCGAGCCAAAGGAAACTTTCGATCGTTCGCCTATGTTCCGGACGAATCCAAATCATGGTGGTCAACCTACCGCCAACGAGGCTTTCGCATGGAATTATCGCGTCACGGACACAACTGCTCCACATTCAGAGATGAGAAATCGAGGCTCGGAGTATGGCTAAAAAAGCTCGTAAAACCAGCCGCCATACTCGCTACGAACGACGTTACCGGAACTCGGATTCTTGAAGCATGCCGCATGATGGACATTGATGTGCCTAGGCAGATCGCCGTTCTCGGCGTGGACAACGACGAGATTATATGCAATGGAATACGCCCCACGCTTTCAAGTCTCCATCCGAATCACGTAGAGCTGGCCAGACGTGCGGCGCATGAACTCGACCGCATTATGCGCGGCAAAAAAAGAGCATCTTCCCCTATACTGATTCCGCCCATAGGCATAATTGAACGCTCGTCCACGCAAAAGATCCCTCCGGCCGGCTTTCTCATAAGAGAGGCCCTCTCCTACATCTCAGAACACGCAACCGAAGGAATTGCCGCCTCCGACGTTGCCAGGCACCTAAAGGTGTCGCACAGCTTATTGCGGCTCCGGTTCCGCACCATCCTGAAGCGTTCTGTGCGCGACCAGATCCTTGACGTGAGATTTGCCGCCGTCAACGATCTGCTCAAGACCACTCAGTACAACCTTGAACATATCGCCGCCAAGACAGGATTTTCATCGGCGAACATGCTGTCCCACGCATACAAAACCCGTTTCGGATATTCGCCGTCCAGATTCAGGTCTAATGACAATATTCCAGACAAATGCAGCCATCCTCCACGATGCTTTAAGTCACTTTAAGCGCAGGTGCTTCTCCATGCCGTAGGAGAAATCGGTCGGAATGTAGTTCTTCACCCGGTTCCACATCAGGGAATAGGACTTCGGCGAATAGAGGAATATCCAAGGGCAGTCCTCGCGCACGATCTCCTGCGCTGTCTTCCAGTCCATTGTGTCATATGCGCGATCGAACTCGGGGTTCACGTAGTTCGAATGGTTTGCGCCCGGCGAGACGTTCTTGGAGTGGAACAGCTGCAGGAAGTTCTCGGGATCGGGATAGTCGCCAATCCAGCCGAGATTGAACATCTGCGTGCGCCCTTCGTTCACAGCCGTGAGGAACGCATCCCACGTCATGTAGCGCGCCGCAAGCTCTATGCCGACGCGATCGTAGAACGACGCCATCAGCTCCACCATCTCGCGCGCATCCTGCGTGGCGCGGCCGACCGCTATCTCAAGATGCAGACGCCGCCCGGTCTTCGGATCCGTGCCACCCGGATAGCCCGCCTCTGCAAGAAGCTTTCGAGCCTTAGCCTCGTCATAGGCATATGCAAACGGAGTCTCCAGCTTCCCCGAAATCCCCGACGGCAATGGTCCGTCGCTCGGAAGGATGCGGTTGTTCAGGAAGCGTTTCCATGCCGGAAAATCGAATGCGCAGTTCAAGGCCTGACGGAGCTTCCGGTTCGGGCCCACCACCGGATCCCTCATGTTGAAACCGACATAGAACACGGAGAGAGACGACGAACTCATCAGCGTCATTCCCTTCTCCTTGAGCTGCGGCAGAAGTTCGCCGTCCTTGCCGACAACGGCATCCCAGTTGTCGCGGGACACCGCACCGAGAAAATCCAGCTCTCCGCCAAGGAACATGAGCCACTGCGTGGATACGTCGTCAACCACAGGGAAACGAATCTCATCAATCGCGACAGGCTCCCGGTAACCCTCGTTTCTGCTGAACACCATTTCATGGTTCTTGCGCCAGCTCTTGAGCCAGTACGCCCCTGAGCCGGATCCGTCCTCGGCTACAACGCCGGTGAAAGGCATCGCCATCAACCACGAAAACACGTGCGACGGCTTCTTAAGCGTAATCCTCACGGTGCGGTCATCGACAGCCTCCACGGACTTCACGCCATCCATCGTCCACATTCCGGGACTCGCGTTGGACTTGTCCGCAAGCCGGTCGAGGCAGCGCTTGATATCTGACGCCATCACGGCCTTGCCATTGCGGAATCTGCGCCCATCCGCAATCCTGAATACATAGACGAGACCATCCGCGCTGACCTCCGGCATTTCGCACACGCATCCCTTCAGACGGTACGGACGCGCCTTGTAGTCAACTTCAAGAAGCGGCTCATAGACAAGCGCGACAGCCTCTGCGCTGAGAACATCTCCAGCACGGATCGGATCCATGCTGGCCACGCGTCCGAAAGGACGGCGGAACACCGTGTGTCCATAGGAGCAGACGGCACACAAAGACACGAATGCAAAGACGAGACGCTTCACCCGACCTACACACTCCTTCCGACAAGGCGTTCCGCCAGCGAGGCGAGATGCGACACGTCACCCGGCAAACCTTCCAGAGCGGCAACCGCCGCCGAAGTGTGCTCCGCGACCTTGCGTTCGGTCTCTTCCCTTGAATATGGCGAATCTCCGTCAAGAAGATCGTCCTCGAACTGAAACGCAAGCCCGAGGTTCAACGCGTACGAACGAAGCCTGTCCACATCCGCGTCAGAACCGCCGCCCGCATGCGCACCCATGGCAGCGGCGGCGATGAATAGGTCCGCCGTCTTGTGGCGATAAATGAAATCGACATCGTCCCCGTCAATATCCTCTACCTGTCCGCGCACCACGCCAACCCCCGCCTCCGCAAGCTCCGCGACAATGCGGCCTGCGTTGCGCGGAGCCATCGCCGCAGCACGGAACGCAAGCGACTGCAGGGCATCCCCGGCGAGAACCGCATTCGCCTCTCCGTACTTCGCCCAGACGGTGGGCTTGCCGCGGCGTTCGGTATCGTTGTCCATGGACGGAAGATCGTCATGCACCAGCGTGTAGCTGTGCAGCAACTCGATTGCGCAGGCGGGGAAGATCGCATCCTCAGCCTTGCCGCCGACAGCCATTGCCGCCGCAAGGCATATCTGCGGGCGCACCCGTTTGCCGCCAGACATCACCGCATGGCGCATCGCTTCGAACAGCACCGCCGGACGCGTCTCCGCCAGCAGTTCGCCAAGAGTTTTCCCTATGTTTTCCAGCATCTGAAACAACGGTGTATTCCCTTCTCTCCATGACGCTGTCGGGGCGAGCTGCACAGCCCGCTGAAACCCACTCGCGTCTCCAACATACCGCTCCAAATCTCGTCTCCGCACTAAGGCAGATAGCACATCGTTGCAATACCATTGCGCGGCATATCAGGCTTCCAGAAACGGAGAGGACGGCCTTTCTTGCCGGTCAATGGATCAACAGGAGTGACCTCGTGTCCAAAATCAACCGTCGCCGGACCTGCAATCCTGTGTACACACGCCACGCCATTGCCGACATATGTCACATTGCCAGGCTCGGAATACACCCTGGCGCCAGCCTCGCGGGCAAGCTCATTGAGTTTCCGGTCAGTCAATCCGCTCACGTCGTCAATGATAGTCACATTGCCACCCAACGCCGCCAATGCCTCAGCAGAAGAGGTGAAATCCCGGCTGCACATCCCGATCTTCCCGGCAAGCACAAGCTTCGTGCCATTTTCCGACATCCTTTTCAGGCGCACAGACTCTTCCTTTGTGATGGATACCGGATTCCATAGGATGCAAAGCCTGTACGCCGGAAAATCTCCGTCCACATCCGAGAGCAGATGCATCGCCGGAATCACTCCGCTCGTGCGCCATATCGCATTCGGCGTAGCGTATGCCGTACGTTCGGCGAGAAGTCTGGTCTTTTCGTCGAATATGATCGCCGCGGAAGGCTTCTCGTACATTCCCGCATGTTTGGACGCATGGGTGTTCATCGCAAAGGCCTTGCGTATCGTTGACATCGCCTCCGGTTCGTGGAACCAGCTCCCGAACATGTCGAAGAAATAGAACCCCTGTCCTCCGGATGCGATTACGCTTGAAATGTCGCGCTTTATCTGAATGTCATACTCTTCGGCGGTTGAAGGTATAGCATGCAGTTTCGGAGCCGCCGCAGAAACATGCTGAGTGCGACGTGTACGGTGATCAAGTTCCTGAATGTATAGCACATTCCTGTCGTTGATGGCGGCGATCGTGTTGTTCGCAGATGCACCAAGTCCTCCTACCGCACGGCTGCCACCGTAGTAGCTTACGGTCGCAAGGATGTTCACAGCATCGTCCTTTATCAGTTCGTCCAGTGCAAGACGACTCGTCTGCGACCAGATGGCCGTCGTCCACCACAGCTCAACCACTGCAGGTCGTCCCCACGCCTTCTTCACCGTCTTCGCGAATCCATTGAGGGTTCTCGCCGTTCCGACGGGAATAAACCTACGACAGTCCGTAAGTCTCCTCCCAAACCCCGGCTTGTCGTCGAAGCAATCCTTCGAATGGAACTCCGCAGGCGTCGGATTCTTTGCCGTATCAAGCGTTACCGACGGATCACCCCACGCCTTCTGCAAGGCGGAATCCGTTCCGTATATTTCCCGGAGATAGCGGCACAGCGCTTTGCGGTTCCCTTCCGAATAGTCAAAATGACCATGGACCGGCTTGTACTCCCACTGGACGAACTGTCCGTCCATGCCGCCAAAAAGCTGGAAGCCGACCACTATATTCCCTACCGGCGAATTCTTCAGCCATGTGGCGAGCGCCACAAGTCCCTTCTCCACATACGCCCTGTATGCATCACCGGTATAGGAATACGCAAAGAAGTCGATAGGATCAGGCCCGAACGGCTGATTGCCGAACCCCGTGAAACCATGGAGATGCACCCTGCCGCGTTCGCCTTTGTCGTTCACGAATATCTCGTCGGGATGGGCGTCTATGAAATCGCGGTCCGGCGAAACCTCGATTGCGAGAATCACCCGGGCCCTCGGGTTGGCCTTGTGTATGCGCAGGAGGTTGTTCTCGATCGATGTGAAATCGAACTTTTCCGTTTTTGGATCCCAAAGCGCCTTGTCCCATTTCACGGACGCATAGAGCCTCGACCCGCAGTTGAACGACAGGACTATGTCAGCCCCCGCCTCGCCCATGAGACGGTAGTCCGTAGCACCTTTGTAGATGTTCACCGGAGTCTTGCGGCCATCGATGAAAAGTGCCGGAACTCCGTTCTCCCTGCGCACTTCCGCAGTCGAAGGCGTAATCTTGGACATCGCCTTCAGCGCCGCCTCACGATCGTCAGGCATTGGATCCGCCGGCGCACGCATCCCCCTGAACAGGGACGTCTTCTTCGTCAGCTTTCCGTTCCTGAACGTAAACTCGGGACAGTCGCTGAAATACATCCTGTTGCCTTTTGCGTCATCCGATATCTCAACGCGCACCTTTCCGTCCTTCGTCCAGGCCTTGAACGCACGCGGCGGCAAATCGCAGCGGCGGCCCTTCACTGTAGCGACGAGACGATCCTTCACGTTTCCGTTCGCCACGACGCATGTGCCGTCCTTGTATTCGACGAATATCTGGTTGCGTCCGACGGCGCCGGAGGCGATAGCCTCCGAGGACGTCTGCGGTTTGCCGTCCGCCCCAAAGTAGGCGATGGTCTTCACATCCGCCTGCGTATATCGTGCCGCGATCGGCTGGATCATTGCATAGCTCTTGAGAGCTATGGGCAATCCCCTCTCAAGATCGACTTTCGCCCTCGGCCCATACGCCAGGCCAAACGGCTTGAGGGGATCGAAGCAGTAGTCGAGAATGAGGAACGGGGCGTGTCCGAAAGCGACTGTCGCGGTCATGAACAGGTCTATGAGTTCGTCGCGTTCCTTCTCGCCCGTTGCGTTCGGCATATAGAAACGGCGCTGTTCAGGCGTCACCCCGGGGCTGAACATCGACAGCGTTCCCATACCGAAATTGCACTCCTTGGGATGGATTCTGAGAAGATCGAAGTCGACAATCCATGGTTGCGCAAGGAAGTTGTATCCGCGATCCTGCGCATAGTTTCCGTCCGTAAGGCCGGAATAGAAAAAGTGCCGTGCGCCTTCCGAATACACCGGTCCCTCCCAGTGCTTCTTCTGCAGAAGCAGGAGTTCGCCCCATGCGTAGAACGTCTGGGACATGGTGGCCGCACCGGGAACACGGGCGTCGTAGTCCGTGCGATGGTACGGTGCGGCAGCGGTGTGGACATCGCAGTAGGCGGTATTGAACGCAAACTTCGCCTGGGCCTTCGGCACGATCGCTTCACAATATCCGGGCGAGAACACCGGTTTCGGGGCATAGCAGCGGACCCACGCCGTACGCATCGTCCCGTCACGATTGCGTGACACGAGATCGCGCGACCAGTTCGCATTCATGGGGGCGAAGTCCGTATAGTTGTTGTACGGACCGTACACGTAACCGAGCTCGCCGCGCAGATAGCGGGAATACGCCTCCGCCCCGGCATCACCGCCGCGTCCGGGGGCGGCGTCCGTGCGGAACGTGAAGCTCTCGCCCCTGTCGCGCCAAAGTGTCTCGTGGTCATTGATGGCAACATGATCAATGCCAGCCCTCTTGACCTCTCTCCAGAGCATCCGGTCGAATTTATGGTCGTGCGATGCATGGGCACGCCAAGCACGCGTACCGGTGACGGCCTTGTACGGCGACACGGGGTTGGGTATTTCCGGAAGCACATCCGCGAAGTCACGGCTGACCGTTATCACGAGCCGCTCGCTGACAGGATTGTACGTGCCGTCGGTCTTGGGATGATAGAGCATCGTCTGTGCACCAAGCGCAAAGCCCGGCTCGCTTCCGTTCGAACGGTACCAGTCGAACACAGCGCTGCGATACCAGCCACCTTCGAGCAGATCGATTTTCAGACGCGCCTTGCCATCGCCGTACGCAAGGTAAGGGACCGTGAAGCTCTTAACGACCTTCGCTTCGGTCGCAGCCCCGGCACACACCTCCGTGACCGATCCTGCAGGTGCGTACATGTCCACAATCAGCGACTTTCCGCGCCGGAACTGCGTAACCTTGAGGCTGCCGCGCTCCTCCGGCCTTACGGCGCCTCCACTGAAGACCGCCTTGAGATCGTCTTTCCTCGCCGGAGCCGAGACAGGCATTATCGTCTCGTCGCGGGTTGGAAACGGGAGCGTCTCCGCCCCGGTGTTGATGCCCAGAACCGCGCCGCGAAGCGCCTTCAGATTGCGTTTTGCGCGGGGCTTGACCTCGATTTTGCCGTCAAGACTCTCCTTGAATACGGCGAAATTATCAAGATGTATCTGCAGATACTGCTTCTGCGTGCCGTTTTCGAGACGGAACCCCGCGAACTTCGCGCCCTTGAGCCTTGCGATCTCCTTCTTGGAGAACCTGTGGTTCAGCTGATGCCAGTCCGGCCAGGCAAGATCAAGAAGCCTGATGCACTCCTCCTTGCCGTCGGCAAGCGTGAAACACACGTAAAACGGCGTGTTGGGAATGCTGAAATCCGTATTCGCCCCATGCCCCCAGTGGTTGCCCTTCACCCACACGTACATCGCGTTGAAGTCATCAGGCAGGGCAATGGGCGATGGAGGAGACAGCATCACTTTCGGTTTTGCCCCGCGTCCACAGTAGGAA
The DNA here is from genome assembly GCA_045595285.1 of Kiritimatiellia bacterium. Taxonomy (GTDB): domain Bacteria; phylum Verrucomicrobiota; class Kiritimatiellia; order RFP12; family UBA1067; genus UBA1731. The sequence goes on from JAZOAC010000149.1 coordinate 19,517, forward strand.
AGGCGCATCGTCTTGTTTCCGAACAGCTGCTCCTCCGATGTCGTTCCGCAGATTGCCGCCGCATCGGTGCATTCCACACGCCACTCGCTTTCGTTCTCAAAATCGACTAGAGGCCTGACATCGTCTTCATTGCGGTTGGCCCGTTTGAACTCGTACGGACGGTTGTCCTTGGGATACGGCTTGCCGGCGCCAAGGTTCTCCGGATACGATTCCGCCTTTTCGATCTCGCCAAGCGCATAGCACGCCTCACGCCAGATGCTTTCGGCGTTCTCGCCATATTCGGAAGGGAGGATGACGCACTTCTCAAGGTAGGCGATGCAATCCGCATAGCGCTTCGCCGTCAGAAGAGCCTTGACGTACGCAAGCTTGACAGCGTTCACCTCAGGATATGCCGTCTGCAGGCGGGCAACCGTCGCAAGTGCATTCTCGGACTCTCCGCTTTCAGCCTCGCAGTGGAAGCGTTCGAGGCCTGCCCTCCAACCGCCGCCAAGACGTTCCGCGGCCAACACATCGTCATACTTGCGCTTGCCGATGCGGCGATCGGCCCTGTACAGATAGAACATGGCCTCATCCGGTTCGTCTCCGCACGCATCAAGCAGGAAGTCCGCACCATCCTGATCACCATTCGCCGCCTTGAAAAGGGCAAGATAGTACTTGAATCTCCACGAAGGATTCTCCTTCGCCGCCCATTCAAGGGCTGGGACACTCTCACGTCTGAACGGAAACACGAACGATGCGGACATTGCCCCTATCTTCTTGAGTGCCTCTATGTCGCGGTCAAGGTACGCCAGACGTATTTTGGCGACAACCGTCTCCCCGGCGAAACCGTAAATCTCCCGCGCCTCGTCCACAAGTCCCGCGTCCTCATACCACGTACCGAGATCAACGTACGTTTCATGCGGAAACTCGCCGCGCACAAGACTGCGGAAATCCCTGCCGCAGCCCATCTTTCCAAGCTCATAGCGTGCGGCATGGAACAGAGGAAGCTTTTCGAGAGCCGTCTTTGCGAAAGCCAACGCTCGTTTCACGTCGCCGGACTTCCTTGCCGCCACAATGCGCACGTGCAGTGCGTCAAAGGAAAGGCGGTTTGCGTCAAGGGCACGGTCTGCAAGCTTGAGCGCCTCATTCCAGTCCTTCTCAAGAAGCGCAATCTTTGCGAGCAGCGCAAAGGACGGCGCACGGTATCCTGCATTGAAAGACGCGAGTCCAAGCCTTTCCTTCGCTGTGGGCAGATCCCCCTTCGCAAAAGCGGAAAAGCCCGCGACATAATTCGCCGCACCATCGTATGTATCCACCGCAAGTGCGCGCTCTGCATATGATATAGCCTCGTCATACCGAGCCTGACGGGCGGCAAGACTCGCCAACACCCCAAGAGACGGAATATGGTTTGAGTTCTTTGCAAGCGCGGCCTTCAGAAGCGTACGCGCATCGTCATCGCAATCCCGGTAACGAAGTTTCTGTGTGCCCTTGATGAAAAGCCCCTGTGCGGAACTCCAGTCGAAGTCCTTGGGCATCTCGACTGGACGCGGCCTTATGTCCATCTCCGGACGCCCGAATCCGTCGCGGGAGCGCACAAGACCCCAGGATTCATCGAAGCGGTCCGTGCCGCCAGGGGCGAACGACGCAATCTTGAACGGAGTCTTCTCGCAGGGCGGGCGCGGCTGCTGGAAGATGCGGCCGGACTGCAGCTCGGCATACTGTCCATCGCTGTCGGTAAGCAGATTCTCCCAGATAGCGCCTTCACGAGACGGAGACCACAGCCATATCTTGCGTCCATACTTGTCGTACGGAGCGTTGCGGTGCACTGCGCCGAAGTCGGCATCCGGCCACCATAGCCCAAACAGGCGATTGTCTCCATTTATAACATGATAGGACTTGTTATCTCCGAATGCATTCTCAGAGTAGATGGCGAGGTTGTGTCCGTCGGCATCTTTCGGCCATTCATGCGCATCTCCGGGATGCCCCACGTAGTTGCGTCCGGGGAATACAAACTCGGTGTTCTCAGGCAGAGGAAAGGCGGCATTCATCCAATGATAGTACGGGCCCTCGAGATTCGCGCCGTTGTACCAGGTCGTATGCGTGGTGAAATGCTCGTCGCCAGGCGCAAGACGGACCTCCACCTGCCATGTGGTGCGATTGATATATTCGGTGGCGGCGGCGAAGTAGCTTGCGCTGCCGTCGGCATTCTGACGGACAAACCAATCCACCGGCGTCGCGGAGGTGGGCGCATGACCGGTGATCCCGAAATTGAATTCTATGCCGCCAGAGCACCACGGGCCTCGCAATGCTATGTTGCGGAACTTTACTACATGGTTGTAGTAGAGGAACGCCTTTCCTGTCTTCTTGTCCTCTGCACCCCACACCTTGCCGCCGATCTCAGGCAGCATCGTAACCTTGATCTTTTCGTTCTCAAGAATCACCGCCTTCCACTTCTTCGGCGAGGACGTCGGCACGGATCCATCGAAACGGAAGTAGGGATAAAGCGGAGAATCCGTATGCGGCACAGGATCCGGATCCGAGAACCCGTATGTCGGGAACTCGATCTCCGTCTCCGTTATGCGGCACCGTGAATCCGCAACGGCGCAGAGCACCGACAGAATCATTGTCGCCAAAGCCGTTTTCCTTGCTCCGGCACATGTGAATGCCGCAATAGCGTTATGCATTGTCAAACTCCTCAATTCCCTGCAGTCAGCCCATGACCTGCGGATTCGCTCGGGTTCGCCAGCGAAGACGAAGAAGTTGCGAACTCAGCCTTGCGCAGAAGCTCTCGATTCTTCTCGCCAAGTTCAGGCTTCTTCTTGAAGGACGCAACAAGCGCATTCTCAAGACTGTCGTCCGACAGCCCCGTGAGCCTGTACTTCCTGAGCGCCGCAAGCATCATCGTATTTGCGGCCTTGGGCACCCCAAATTCCTCGGCCATCCTGATGGCCGGCCAGCGGTATAGGGTCACACCGTCCGGCGGCGGCATATTCACCGGCACCGTCTCGTCCAGGATGATCGCTCCGCCCTTCTTTACATCGGCGGCAAAGCGTTCGTACGCAGGCTGGTTCATGCACACCAGAACATCGGGATGTTCAACAGTGGGAGAGCCGATCGATGTTCCGGATACGACGACAGAGCAGTTTGCGCTTCCGCCTCGCTGTTCTGGACCATAGCTCGGGAACCACAATGCGTGGCGACGTTCAAGACGCGCAGCCTCGGCTACGCAAAGGCCGAGCGAAAGCACCCCCTGCCCACCGTATCCTGCAAACTTGAAGCGCATTTCCGGAACGGACGGATCGTCAACGGCCTCCGGCGTACGTTCGCCATCATCGAAGAGCTCTGCGCATCCCTTGACCAATGGTGCAGCCTTGACCTCAAGCACCTTGGACTCGGGATGGGCTGCGCTCTCCGTGCCGGAGACACCCTTCTCGACATCCCGGAACGTGCCGAGAGGGAATTCCTTCTCCATCTCGTTCATGCAGAAATCGGCCGCCTTCATCGCATCCATCCTCAGATTCGTCGGACACGGCGCAAGTATTTCGAGAAGAGCATAGCCTTTGTGGTCCCGTTGGATCTCGAACACGCGGCGTATCGCCTGCTTGCACTGCATGATGCGACGCGTATCGGCCACGGAAACGCGCGCGATGTAAACCGGAGCCTGAAGCTGATTGAACACTTCACACACATGAAGGGGATGTCCGGTAAGCGACGGATCTCTACCAAAGGGCGTCGTGGTGGTCTTTTCACCCTCCAGCGTGGTCGGCGCCATCTGCCCGCCGGTCATGCCGTACAGTGAATTGTTGATGAAGATGCATCCGAACCTCTCACCGCGGCTTGCCGCCTGAAACGCATTGTTGAATCCTATCGCACCAAGATCGCCGTCGCCCTGATAGGCGATCGTTACGGCGTCGGGACGGGCCCTGCAGGCGCCAGTCGCCGCAGCAGACGCACGCCCGTGGGCGGCGGAGATGTGGGACGCGTCCCAATAGTAGTACGTGAACACGCCGCACCCCACCGGATCTACGAATATCGTATCGTCCTGAAGCCCCATCTCGGCACAGGCCTCGGCGATCAGCTTGTTGACGATGCCGTGTCCGCAACCTGGACAATAGTGTGTGGTGCGCGCATGCGGCTTGGCGCTGCGCGGAAATTCGGGATACATTCCCTTTTGTTCAATGACGCTCATCTGACTCTGCTCCTCAATACGTATCACAACCCGAGCACATCCCTCATGCTGTAGATGCCGGGCTTCTTGTCTGCGGCCCACAACGCGGCGCGAAGCGCACCGGCAGCAAAAGCTTCACGCGTCTGCGCCTTGTGCGTGATCTCCACGCGTTCGACATCGCCTGCGAACATCACGGTATGATCCCCGATCACACTGCCGCCGCGGATCGCGTGCACTGCGATCTCACCCTGCGGGCGCTCGCCTACCATGCCTTCGCGGCCGAACACCGCGACGTCGTCAAAATCCTGGCCACGGCCCTCCGCCGCAGCTCTGGCCAGCATGAGAGCAGTTCCCGATGGCGAATCTTTCTTGTGTCGGTGGTGGGTTTCCACAACCTCGCAGTCGTACTCGATGCCGAGCACTTCGGCGGCCTTCGCCACCAATCCCAGCAGAAGATTCACACCAAGCGAATAGTTGCCGCTCTGGACGACGGGAATCTTCTTTGCGGCCTTATCGACGGCGTTCTGTTCGTCATCCGTAAGGCCCGTTGTGCCGAGAACGTACACCACGCCCTCTTCGGCGGCCTTTGCTATGTTCGCGGGCACGGCTTCGTGGAACGTAAAATCGATGACGGCCTCGGTCCCGGCCGGCCATGTGCGCGGATAGTCCTCGCGTACATCGCACTTCGCGACAAGCTCAAGCTCCTCCGATCTGTCCACCAGATCGCACAGCATATGCCCCATGCGCCCAGCGGCGCCAAGAATCGCAACCTTCATCAGAGCACCCCCAGTTCCTTGAGCGTCTCAGCCATGCGAGCACGGTTCGCCTCCGTCGTCTCGCATAGCGGAAGACGGTAAGAAAGCTCCAACTTGCCCATGAGCGCGAGAGCCTCCTTGACCATGATCGGATTGGTATCGATGAAGAGATCGTGGAAAAGGCGATAGTATTTGAGATGAAGTTCACGAGCCTTCGCCATGTCGCCCGCAAGGGCAGTGCGCACAAAATCGCTCATTTCCCTGGGAATCACGTCCGACGCCACGGAGATGACCCCCGATGCGCCGACAGAGACCATCGGGAGCACAAGCGAATCGTCACCGGAAAGGACGGTCAAGTCCGGGCAGCGGCTCTTGATTGCGCTCACACGGTCGACAGAACCGGCAGCCTCCTTGATTGCGACGACATTCGGATGTGCGGCAAGACGCATTACGACATCAAGAGGAATCTCCCGGCCAGAACGCCCGGGCACATTGTAGAGCACCACAGGAAGGCCGAGATCGGCAACGGTCATGAAGTGACGGTACAATCCTTCAGGATTCGGCTTGTTGTAGTAAGGCGTGACCTGAAGACACGCATCCGCCCCTCCCATGGAAATGGCTGCCTTCGTGAGCGACACCGCCTCGGCCGTGGAATTTGCGCCCGTTCCGGCGATGATTTTCACGCGACCCTTGGCGCACTTGATCGTCTCTTCTATGACCTTGTGATGTTCATCATGGTTGAGCGTGGGGGATTCGCCTGTCGTGCCCATTGGGCACAGACCTTCCACGCCATTCTCGCACTGCCAGTCGACAAATTCCGCCAATCGGCCATAGTCAACCGCGCCATCCCTTCCGAACGGCGTCACCATCGCAGTAATTGTACCTTGAAGCTTCATCTCTTATCTCTCCTTAACCGCGAATTATACCATAATAAGCATTCCACGATGAGCAGTTTGCGCACCGCATTCGGATAATGTTTTTAGGGTAGAGTGCGGAAGTAAATGCACCTGATCTGGTTCATTTACTCATGCGAACTGTATGGAATACCAGAGGATTGTACTTGTCTGACATATATCTCTTTTCTGATAACTTCCCTAGGGAAGTAAGGTGCGTTTAGTCGCGC
>JAZOAC010000150.1:0-14463 GCA_045595285.1 Kiritimatiellia bacterium
TTCCCGAATGACACAAGGACATAGTTGCAACCTGTACCCACAGAATTCATGGCTAGCGAAATTACTGCACAAAGCTCCCAAAGCCAATTTCTGGAAACCATTGTCCCACTCGTCTCACGCGTCCTACTTCGCCATATGCAAAGCGCAAAGCACAAAGGCCTCCGGGAGGGGCAGCGCCCCCGCTGCCCCCCCGGAGGCCTTAAGCCATAACATCATAGCTGAATATCCGAGATTCAAAGATCAATTCGAGTTTCGGGTTTTGCAACTGGGAACCAGGAACCCGAAACTCAGAACCTTCACTTCATACAACCATATCTCTCAAAAAATGTCGTCTATCCGCCGAAGATTTTCACCATCGCAAACAGGGTCTGTCCCCACAAGCTCCCAGACCCTCGCCCATTTGTCCGTAACGCTCTTTTTGGGGTCCCTCCAAGAATCAACAGAAATCATTCAATTAATCACAATCTGCCACTTATTTTAAAAATAACTAACTCTTCCGAAGGGCATGTTCCCTCAAAATTCCCCTCAAAATTCATCACATCGATACCTTTACGGACAAGCCAAAGGGGATGCTCCAGCTACGGTTATGCGCTCCGGCATCGCTTTGCCGGATATAATTGCGTGCCGACTTTCGAATATCATGGTCAAACAGGAATTCACTATAGGCGGCAAAAACCGATACTGACACCCTTTCTGAAACTTTCCAAACAAGATCCAACCTGAAAGACGCATCCATCAGCCCTGAATGCTCCAGACGCCCCACCATATCAGGTCCGGGCAAATATCCGGCAACTCGCCTGACATCACCCCATCCTTGAGAAACAGACGGGACGATACTCACACTATCGAATATCTCTATCTCCCTGAAGAGACTGAAGTTGAGATACGTGCCATTATCACGAACGGCATCACGCTCATAGGAGAAACGTGGAACGACCCAAATATCCGGCAGTGAAATGTCAGCCAGCCAGAACTGCGTATCGGAAATATGCGTTCGCGACGGATGGTACTCGTAACGATATCCAATGCCAATCTCGACGCACGTTGGAATCCATACGCAGTCCTCCGAAGTGAATCGCTTCCTTAGATCTACAGGCAGGTCCACCTCCCATAAATCACACGTGCGGTCTCCTCGCCCCATACGCTCTCCGACGTCTGTCAAATCGATGTAGAAGCGACTGCCTGCCGAAAGGCAGTCAAAGAAAGTCAATTCGCCATACGGCAGAAGATTAGGTTTACTGGAATCAGGAAGACCATAGGAAAGCACCTTTGAAGTAAAGTCTATCGACACGGTGCCTTCGACATAAGAATTCTGCGCATCATTGCACGAAGGTGATGCGCAACAAGGCACCGACGACAATATCCACACTGCAAAAAAACTGAATACCAGTGTACTACCAGACAGATTCATCTCCGATCGCCTCCGACAACAATCTGAAAACCGGCCGGACGCCCACCCTTGACGCAATGTGAAGATATCGCTCCGTCTTTCCAGTCAATGTCAACCACATAACCGCCTCTGGCTCGCAATCCTCTGACCCTCCCCATTTTCCAAACCTTTGGCAAAGCCGGCAAAAGCCGCAATACAACTTTCCCGTCAACCGTCTTCTCGTGGCTTTGAAGGAGCATTTCCGCAATTGCGGCTACCGCTCCCAGATTGCCGTCGATCTGAAACGGCGGATGCGAATCAAATAGATTTGGATACGTTCCGCCGGTAACACTCCCACCAAGAGTTGCATAAGTCGGCTTCAAAAGGTTCATTAAAATATCATGGGCATGATCTCCATCCCTGAGGCGTGCCCACCAGGCCATCCTCCAAGCCATCCCCCAACCCGTCGAGATATCTCCGCGATGAACAAGCGTTTTTTTCGCTGCTGCGAAAAGTGCATCTGTTTGCGAGGTTATCTGAGATGACGGATAAAGGGCATAAAGATGGGAAATATGACGATGACGGTCTTCCGGATCATCCAAATCCTCTATCCATTCCATGAGTTGTCCCCATTTCCCGATCTGCAACGGAGCAAGTCGCTTGCGGCAATCGGCTATCGCAGCAAGCGACAACCCATCCTGCCCCTCTCTTCCAAGTATCTCCGCGGCCTCTCCTACCGCATCAAAGAGATCTCGGAGAATCTGAGCATCCATCGAAGCTCCTCGGGTCCATTTCACACCATCACGACTTTTCGGAGCGTTCTCGGGAGAAAAACTCGGCACGACCGTCAGATACCCGGTCTGTGGGTCTTCAACAAGAACATCGACAAAGAAAATCGCAGCGTTGAGCATCAGAGGATAGAGTCTGGTCAGGAAACCGCGATCCTGCGTAAAGCGCCAGTGATCCCAAAGCTGTACCGCAAGCCATGCTCCTCCCATTGGCCATATCCCATAAGCCCCATGTACGGGTTCGGTCAATCGCCATATGTCCGTATGATGATGCGCACACCACCCCCTAGCGCCGTATGTGTCTCTCGCCGTACGTCTGCCTGCCGCGGAAAGGTCTTCTACCGCCGACAGGAGAGGTTCGATCAGATGAGAAAGGTTCGCCACATCAACAGGCCAATAGTTCATCTGAAGATTGATATTTATCGTGTAGCTTGACATCCACGGAGGCGAAAGCCATTCGTTCCAGATTCCCTGAAGCGTGGCCGGCTGAGTTCCGGGCTGGGATGATGATATCAGCAGATAGCGCCCGAACGCAAAATACAGCGAGGCTAAATAGGCATCCGGCTCCGTCCTGTTCCGCTCTAAACGTTCAGGAATTGTAAGGCCAGGATGGGGATTGGGCATTTCAAGCCTACAAGTGTCAAACTGAGAACGATATGCCTCCACATGCCTCTTTCTGAGCTCTGCATATCCATAGACAAGCGCACTGGTCAGGTATGTCTCGGCACGTCCCTTTTCATCCCCCGAACTGCCATCCTGCCAATTGACAAAACTTGTAGATGCGGAAAAAATCAAAGTTGCAGAATCGGCGCCCACCACCGACATCACGCCGTTCTCGGCAGAGACTATGCCGCCGTCCGTCAATGCCCGCAGATGCGATGCATACCTGATATCACCCTTTGAGTAGAAGCCGACACCGGCGCGGCCCGCGAGAAACAGATCCCGTCCATCGTCAGTGGCCTTCGCGTCTCGCTGAAAAGGACTTTCAAAAAAAGCATCAAATGTGATTGCCGCCTTTCTATCGGCGGATATGCGCATCACCAGCACATTGTCCGAAAACGATGTGAACATTTCACGTTTATACCTGACACCGTCGACTTCATATTCGCACCTTACAACGGCGTCGTCAAGCGAAAGCGACCGGCGATATGCGGACGGGAGGTCATGTCCAGGGAAGCGCAAGACCAAAGATCCTAACGTCTGGTAGGCCTCCGACGTATTCCGTCGAGATACGATATTGCCTGTTTTCGCCCTGAACCATGTAACAGCCTCCTGTTCCTTCCCCGCAAGAATCATCTTTCTCACATCCGGAATCAGAGACTTCAACAACGGCTGACGCATATAGTCGGGCCGGCCGTCCCAAAGCGTATCTTCGTTCAGCTGCAACCGCTCCGCGCCCGGTCCGCCGAAAACCATCGCGCCGAGACGACCGTTTCCGATCGGCAGCGCCTCCGTCCACGCGGTAGCCGGCGAAGCGTAATCAAGCGAACACCCACCTTCGCCGTCTGCCGCGGCCGCACACGAAATAATTACGGAGAAAAACGCCGTGGAACAGAACCGGACTTTCTTCGCAAACGTCATATACCCTTTACCTTGAACGATTCCCGGGCCTTCTCGACCTGATCACCCACACCCTCGACACGATCCAATGTGACAGCGGGAGCGCGATCAACATTCCACAACCGCAGAAGAGGTCCATCCACACCTTCCACGATCACGTCAGAAAGTTCAATCGAGTCTATCCATGACCCTTTAATCATTTCAGAAACCTTCACACCGAATGAAAGCCGGCAATCCTTAATCGCCAGCGAAAGCGGTTCGTATGCATCGCCCCATGCGCAAAGCGGCAGTTTCAATCCGCACGCCGTTACCCGTTCAAAGGTGATGTCGGTCAGCGGTGCGCCTTTCTGCCACTGCTCATTGAAATAGTTGTAATGGAAAAACCTGTCGGCGTTCTCCACGGTGCAGTCCCGTATGACGATATTCCCGGCGTCACCGCGAATCGGACACGTACGGTCTGCGTAGTAGGTAAAGAACGAAAGCATGTTGTTGCGCGTTCCTTTCGGCGCAGGCGCCCCGGCCTCCTTCTCAGCCCTCGACAACACTCCGCGGAAACCATATTCGCCCGGCCCCCTCGCTTGACAGTTCTCAATCGTAACATCCACTCCTCCAAACCGGAAACAGCTGCAGGACGTATTCAGATAGCAATTGCGAACGAGAACACGTCGATTGTCAAAACCAGCAATGCAGTCATCGCCAGTCTTCAAGATGCAGTTTTCAATCCTCACATCATCACATCCGTTAAAATGTATGGAGTCGTGCCCCGCCAGGCATGTCACGCCGTCAATCACCAGATTTCTCGTATCGACTATCCGATGAGCCCAGTTCCCAGAATCCTTGACAGTATAACCCCTCAACGTAAGGTTACGGCATTCAACGGCATTGATCCCGAGCGGACCTCGATAGTTCTCCTCGCCTAGCGGATCAAATGCATTGCACCCGTCGATTACGGAATCCGGCTCGCCGATGATTGCCGCATCCGTCGCCCGGTAAAGCCGGATGATGGCGTTATTCCACCGATTTCCCGGATAACGATGGAATGTGTCCTTGTCGACATAGTCCGCACGGATCCATCCGACATGCGAGATTATCTTCGGATCGACCGGCTCGACAACGTCCTTTTCAAGAATGAAGTAGCGCTCTACGTCTCGAGAACCGAGCAGGCGACACCCCGATTCTAAATAGAGCGTGACACGGCTGCGCAGCCTAAGACCACAAATAGGATAAACGCCCTTCGCAAGCCTTACCGTGCCGCCGCCCGCACTAAAGCAGTCGTCTATCGCGCCCTGGATATCAAGCGTTCTGTCGCCGTCACCCGGCAAAGGCCGGATCAGCCGCGTAACAGATGATTCATCTTTGACGGCATCCACTGCCGTGCATGCAGACAGCACGGACAACATCGCGATTGCAAGCATCCTCAAGATACGCACAGAATGGAATGCCGCCGAATGACCGTATGATGTTGTACCCTTCATTGAAATTTCCTCCACTCTGATGAAATCGACTTACCTTCATGCCCCCAACAACTGCGCGGAACTACCGTGAAACGATAGACGGCACGACTCTTCATCGGCATATCGGTCCGCGGAAACGCACAAACCACAGGCTCGACATCGTCCTGTTCTCCCATAAGGGAATTCGGCGAGAAGTAGAAGCGTTCCGAAACTGTGCGGATGGTGTCGCCGCAATCCTCCTCCAGCCGGACAGCATAATCCCACGCACGGATATCGGCCCCACCCGCCGTTGTCGCCGGCGGAAACGACACGCATATCTGTGCGTGCTTCTCCTCTGACGGCTTCATGCCGCCCTTGCCGCGAAAATGTCCGTCCATGCAGCAGATCTCAATCTTCGCTCCAGCGGGAAAGCCCGGAAGAAGCCTTGCATTCACTCGTGTATCGAACCGATAAGGTTTATCGGCACCTGGACCAACCGGAACAACCCAGTCAGCACCAAGAGAATGTCCATTTTTGAATTCAAAGCGTTTAAACACTACACGATTGTCGTAGACATCCATCAACATTCCCTGCTGAACGCCCTTGAAATCTATCGGAGGCATTTCCAGCGGCGGCTCGCGGCGGAAATCGCGTCCGCAGAAACCATTCTCCCGTCCCGGTGGCGTAAACGCAAAGCCTGTCTGGCAGGAACAGTTGACCGCCGTAAACTCACCTTGCCATATCGACATTTCGTCGGTCAGCGACAGGTGGCTGTGCCCCGTCAGCACAAATGCATTTGGATAGCGTGAATAGATTGGCCTAGATACGCCATCGCTACACTTTCCCCAGACACGCCCCCGGAAGAGCCATGTCGCATTGACTGTATCCGTAACCGGTTCGTGCTGCACAAAGAAAACTGGTTTGTCGCCCGGAATTTGAGCGGTCGACAGAAACTCATCCAAGGGATTGGGCTCATCTTTGAATCCGGCGGCGATTGGATGACCTTTAGCCTCTCTTCCCAAAATGGATAACCAGTTTCGCAGAACAAACAAATAACCCTTCACCGTCTTAATCGAAACGGGCTTGTAATCCTCGCCCCAAAGATCCTTCCAGAACGCCTCGCGATTGAAGAACAGGCTCGACGCGCGCGCCTCATCCACGGTCTTGAAACGTCCGTACGCCCAACCGTCGACATCATGGTTTCCCGTGACGAAAAGCCTCTCGACCTTTGCCCCGTCCGACCGCCGGTCGTCCGGAAAGACCTTGAACCAGGTATCAGCGACACGGCGATGTTCAACCAGCTGGCTGTGAACGGTCAAATCTCCGGCAATGAGCACGGCATCAACCTTCTCTGCATCGAAATAACGCAAAGACTTCTCAAACAAAGCGGCTTTCCTCGGCCCCTCGACATGAACATCCGAAAGGATCCCGACACGCAGCCGCCGCTCACTTGGCGCCGCCGGCAGAAGCGACGGCATTCCCGCCAACGCCGCCGCTGAAAGCATAAAATTCCTTCTGGTCATTTCCTCTCCTTCACATCCTCGCAATTGACCATGCGAACATCCGGAAACTCTGCAAGCCGATCTGGCGAGAGAGCGTTACGCTCAAAACGATTGTTCGCGATAGTAAGCCCCCTGACAGCCGAAACATATACGCCCCGGGTTCCGTTGTCGTGAAAGTAATTGTCGCGTATTACAATTCCGCCATGCACACCGGCGGGATATTCAGCCGCGCCGACATCATGGCTGGCCTTGATCACAATTGCCCCGAGATTTGCCATCATCGAACCGATTCCGCATCGCGTGAATTCGCAGTTACGTATCTCCACGTTCTTGGCAGGACCGACTTCATTCCACACTCTGATGTCCGGCGCAATGAGAAGCCCCGCATGTATATGCCCGCTGAAACGGCAGTTCTCGACAAGCATATTTTGCGACTGAAGCAGCACGCCGCGCGAACTGGAGTTCTCAAAGACACAACCGGATACCACAACCTGCGGATTGAACGTATTGTTCGACAAGACGTCTCCAATCTCAAGCTTTCCGACAAGTTTCGTCACGCGTCCATGTCCGCGACGATGACCGGAAATGATGAACTTCCCTTTTTCAATAAAGGTTTTGGGATCATAAACCAGTATCTCGTCGCCTGTCTGCGCCCATCTGTCATCATGAAGCACCACCCCGGCGTTTCTGTCGTGACGGCGAATGTCAATATTACCGGTCTGGGCATCGTATGCTTTCACGAATCCGGCAAGTGAATGGACGTTGAGAGCGTCATCGCCCAGCCCCCTGAAATGGCAGTTTTTCAGAATCAGTTTTCCGGACATCCCCTGCACGTGTATGCCGTCGACATTGCCCGGCATCAGCTCCTTGGCCCCGACAGGAGCCAGGACTGTAAACCTTTCAAATGTCGCATTGCGGCTGCGCGGGCAGATGCGCACTCCGAAACTTGCGTACCGTTCGAGATTGACGTCCCTGAACACCATATCCTCACAATTCGACAGACGGAAAACATGACGTCCCGACCTCATGTAGCGGTAGACGATTCGCTGTCCCTTCTTGAGTTTCGAGTAATCATAGCGCCATTTTGGAGACCAGCTTCTGCGGGGTCCGCTGACACGGATCGTCCGTTCGCCGATGATCTCGTACGGCGTATCGCAATAACTCTGAATCACAAAATCCGGAACCCCGTCAGCGGTAACTGTGTCAGTTGCGGCCAGAACCTGACCGGGATCGAGAGGAAAGCCCTCATTGATCAGAACATCATATCTGTCATGCTCGGGATCAACCGCGACAACGGTTCCGTTGCAATTGATCGGACGGTCAGTCGTAAAGGATATCCTCTCAAACGTCAGCCCCCTGCATCCGTTGCAAAGGAATCCATCGGCGGAAGTCTTTTTCGCCTCAACTGGCGAAAAACGAATAACAAAGCGCGTCCCGGATTCTCCGCGGATGACGAAATCGGTCTTGTTGCTTACATACAGAGCCGTTTCGATAAGATAGTCTCCCGCCTTGAACAGAACCACCGATCCGTCGGCCGCCTCATCCAGCGTACGTTGAACATCCATCCCGGGACGTACCTCGACAACCGCTCGATTCCCGCTTCCGGCAAGCGACGTACCAACGCATATCACGGAAGACAACGCGGCTAAAACTGCAATCTTCATCACCTGACGCCTCATTCTCAACGCAACGACATTACAAATCCCTTGCTCGGCGGGAAAAGCGAGAGTCCGTTCTCTCCGCACATCTTGACTCTCCAAGGATTGCCGCCGATCAAACCCGCATCTACCGCGAAGTCGGCAATTCCGCTTTCCGCAAGCGTCAACGTCGTTGCCGAAAGTATCTGTCTCTCCTTGCCGAACGAATCTGCGTCGAGATTCTCCGGATCGACGATCTTGATTACGGTATTGGCAGGCAGAACCAGTTCACCGCTCACATTCATGAATTCACCCTTAAGCAGCTCCTCAATCTTAACGTAAATGGCACTGACCGTAACAGACGAACTGAAGCCCTGAATCGTGCCGCCGCCCTGTATGAACGGAATCGGACGCGACGATTGATCCGTATTGTTGAATCGAATCGTCGATCCCTTCTCGACGATCAATCCTGAATCTATCGGACGCCCTTCCTGCACCATGAATCGAACATCTGCGCCAGACTTTGCAGTCGTCGGCCCGCGATACGTATTGACTTCCTGCAGGACCAACGCGCTCCCGCTCGCCCCCAGCACCGTCAAGCCCTTCCATCCGTCCGCCGGTTGTTCCCCGGAAACGATTGAGCAGGTGTAGACCGTTTTGCCATCCGGGCTTGCCACCGTTGCCGTCGCGTCATCAGACAAATTCCAGCCCTTCGAGGTCACGACAATCCCCTTGGGTTGGCGGGTCGTCGGATCGATATCAAGAAATGCGTTCGCACCGGTGCATCCTGTTATGGCGACCGGAGGAACGGAAGCATATTTGAGAGAGGCAAAGCCATCGTCGGACGGCAGTGAGATTGAAGCTATCCTCCTGCCTTCGCCGGGGCATTCCAACGCCATGGAAAAACTGGAATGGATTCGCTTTCCATCATTGCCCCCGGGAATGTTGTCGGCCCAACACTCGCCAAGATCAACTGTAAGCCCCCCCTCAAAGATTGTAAACGCGGTTGGCTCGTAGCCGCTTTTTGCAGAGCTACCACCTGTCCATCCATAGCCATACGTAGGCTTGATTGTACCGCCGTCAACGTTAACATAGAACTCCGCCGTCGGCACACTGCCGTTCGCGGTGACCGTCAACCGCGATGCTGAGAAAACCGCACCGTCCGATATATTTACAACCTCTTTAGTATTGGCTGTGCGCGAAGCGATGAATTGTTTATGAACAACGAACTCGGTCCCTTCGCCGCGAACGGAAAAGGCGCCGTAATGCCCCGCCTCCGTCTTAATATCATAGCCAAGATTGATTGAATTCGATGCGACTACCGTTGATCCGCCGGAAACATCCCAGATATTCGTACTGCCGTTGCTGCCGAGCTTGACGGCGCCACCGAACGCATAGTCGCCTCCTCTCAATCTGGTAAAGGAATTCGCATAGCGTGCTGCAAATTCACCACCAAACGACACCGCCGAACCATAACAATTCGCATCGAAAGATCCATACGCTTGGCTGTTATTGGCAAACACGACTGTAGACCCTGATAGCGGCGACAACTGCAGACCGCCTTTGCGCATATCAAGCGAATCGGCTGCGATAGAGGAGCCTGTCAGCCTGACAGACCCGTGACCGGCCAAGGAAAGTGCTCCACCGAGCGCGATATTTCCCGCATAAGTTATGGCTGCATTCGCACTGCTGACATTGTTCGTAAACGCTATGCCCGAAGAGGACTCCACGGGGCCAGCCCACAGGCGGCGCTCGCCGAAACCGACGGCAGTCGCATCTTCGATCTTTACGGAACCGTCTTCTTCACAACGTAGCTTCCAGTTGATGGGTTTATCGAAAGTCGATGTCCACCACCTGAGCGTAGATCGCAGAACAACACAATTCTTTGTCGGATCACCGGCCGACATATCGATATTCTCAAACAACGTCGGTCCCTCGATTATAATATTGCCGTCACCAATGACACGTCCTCGCTTTTGTAGCTGGAATGTTCCGGAACCACGCTTGGTGAAACTGTAGCCATTTAATGAGATGCAGCTGTCGTTCAGCGCCGAAGCGTAACCGAAACCCGTCTCCACCCCGATATCTACCACTGCATCAGCTGTCAATGTTATATTCTGAAACATGCGATCCCATGCAACACCGCTGTTTCTGACCAAAGCCCCTGTCGAGCCAGACGCCCCAGATCCGCCCATTGTCAGAGACGGACACCACGGCTGCTTACCGCACACGGTCTCCGATCCGCTCAAATCAAGCGTCGCGCCAGGAGTGATGACGATGGACGCTGGATTACCGAGATTCCCGATGCGGTTGATCTTGAGAATTCCGGCATTGACTTCGACCGTCCCTGTGAAGTCTGCATCTTCCGTAGCTGTCAACGTCAATGTACCCGTACCGTTCTTAACAATCCTTTCGCACTGCGAACCGATCTTCACAGAGTATGTTTCACTTTCTGCAACGTCAAAGATAAGATCTTCAGCCCATCCTGCCAGAACACACATCACAAGCGCAAATGCCGTCATGTGCCTGCGTCCGATTTGGTATATAGTTGTCATCATGCTCCTCGCTTTCGTGTTTATGAAATCACTGCGTAATATAGCACAACAGTCAATGGTGAAACATAAAAATCAAGAAACAAAAAACATAAAAAACAGCCCGAAGTGTCGGTATTGCGAGACTGCAAATATGATATAATCTGATGGCATGGCACGAAAAAAGATCAAGAACATACTCGTCGTCATCCCTACCGGAGATTACGCAGAACGACTGAAACTCGATGGTGTACTGAAGTACGCACGCGACAAGGTCGGAGCTAGATGGAATTTGAAGCTCTGTCTGGACAGCCACTTCAGATTTCCTCCGCTTGAAACATGCAGATTGAAATTCGACGGCATCATCGCATATGTCCAAAGCACGACAGAACGTCACAAGCTTCTTCAGACAGGGAAACCGACTGTCCTGATCGAAGACCAATTCGATCCCGTGAACCCGACGCGGTGCAAGGGCGTTGCATCAATCATCTGCGACCATGTGGCGGAGGGAAGAACCGCCGCAACATATTTCCTTGCTCGTCATTTCACAAATTTCGCCTTCGTTGGGGTCTCTGGTAAGGTTATGTGGAGCGAACTCCGTCGGCAGGGATTCGAGGCGGAACTACGCAAACACGGCCTCGGATGTGCGGGATTCAGCGGCAAGGGTAAATTGGGCGTTTGGCTGAAATCTCTGCCAAAGCCTTGTGCAGTATTCGCAGCGCGCGACTTGCGCGCTCGAGAGGTAATTGACGCGGCAGAGGAATTCGGGATAGCTGTTCCACAGGAAATCGCCGTATTGGGCGTAGACAATGACGAGATACTCTGCACAACCGCGCGTCCCAGAATCTCCAGTATCCCTTCGTTCGACCGCTCGCTTGGCTATGCTGCAGGCCGTGTACTCAATGCGTTGATGACCGGACGGTCAAAAGGAGGTGAAATTCGTACCAGACATGCAAATGTCGTCTCTCGGCAGTCCACGGAAACAGACGTAATAGATGACCCTTTCGTCAAAAAAGCGATTACCTATATCCGCTTACATCTGGATGACGACTTGAGTGCCCGGCGAATTGCCGCTTCCATAGGATATTCCGCCTCCGCCCTTAAAGAGCACTTCGCCCACACACTTGGAACAACCGTCAGCGAAACGGTACGACGCCTCAGACTTGCAGGCGCACGAGAACTGCTTACGGGAACTTCACTGCCAATTGAGGAGATAGCCCTTCGCTGCGGTTTTTCCTGCACATCTCACTTATGTCTTCGAATGCGAGAAGCGGAAGGTATCACACCCCTCGTCTATCGTAGACAACATAGCGATCTGTCATAAAAATCCAACCTAAGCATAAATATAACCTAAATTCGGCAGTTGGAACAACTGGGGAGAGGCCCCGAAAAGAATTGCAATTTCGCGCATTAACCGACAGTTTTATCAAATAGCACAATTCAGGCAGTATATAAGATTTCGTCCGCACCATAATCTTGAGAATCAGTCCAAACCATATTCTCATTAATCCGCCGTCCCCTCAGAACCGTGAGAACCATTCCGAAGCGAATTCTCATTTCCCGAATGACACAAGACCATAGTTTGCGAACTGTATCCAAGAGAGGCGTTACCACCGCATTTAAATCCGGTGGCAGGGAATTTCGAGGATCCTTCATGGGAAGCTGTCGAAAAGTTCGCCTGAAATACAGGGGCAACAACTGAAATGATTCAACCGCCTTTATTCCTATAAGATTCCTAACCTTCGCCTAAGCTTCAGTCATAATCAGGACTATCTAAGATACTGAAAATAGTTTGACTATTGGCTTATGTTTGCCGATTTTGAGAGCCATTCCTGTTTTCAGCAGAATCCATCTCGGCGATAGGCGTGGAATAGATATATTTGATCCTGATTGTGCCGGTTCAATAATCTCCATAACGGTAATAAAAATCTGGTTATGGCGATATTGAATCTTGAATATCCCCATAACTTGGCTTTTATGATATAATATGGCGCGAACGGACAGGAGAATGAGATATGATAGGACGCAAAAAAGAGCTGGAAATCATTAAAGATTGCATGAAATCTGATCGCTCGCGACTGATTGTTGTGTATGGGCGTCGTCGTGTCGGTAAGACATTCCTTGTGAGAGAGGCATTCAACTATAAGTTTACGTTCACGCATACAGGACTTGAGGATGGTAATTTCAATGAGCAGCTTTCGGCATTTTGGCGTTCTGTTAAGAGTCAAGGCGGATACAATTGCCAACGACCGCAGAACTGGTTTGAGGCATTTGATCAATTAAAGAATCTTATATCTTCAAGTGATGATAAGCGAAAGACTGTGTTCATCGACGAACTGCCGTGGCTGGATACAAGAAACTCTGGTTTTGTCATGGCGTTATCAGATTTCTGGAACGGATGGGCAAGTGCTCGCACGGATGTTGTGATGATTGTTTGCGGCAGTGCCGCAGCATGGATGGTCAAGAAGGTGCTGCACAACCGTGGTGGACTTTTCAATCGTGCCAATCGAACGATCTGCCTACAGCCATTCACACTTGCCGAATGCGAACGTTATATGGAGTCTGAAGGCGTGGCAATGGACAGAAAAGACATTGTATCGGCATATATGGTTCTAGGGGGATCACCATACTACTGGAGCCTTTTGGAGAAAGGCGAAAGCCTATCGCAGAACATTGATCGTCTTTTCTTCTCTGAAGGAGCCGAGTTGAAAGATGAGTTCTCCAAACTGTACAGATCGGTGTTTGAGAATCCAGAGCCGTATGTAGAGATCGTTACTGCACTAGGGACAAAAAAGGCAGGACTGACAAGATCGGAGCTTATAGCGACAATCCCTGACGCCAAAAGCTCGGGGACCTTGACACAATGCCTTGAAAATCTTGAACGAAGTGGATTTATACGAAGATATTCAGAGCCTGGGAAAACCTGCAGAGGCAGCATTTATCAGCTTATCGATAATTTGACGTTGTTCTATTTCCGGTTTGTGCGTGATTACAACGGACGCGACACAATGCACTGGTCACATCTTATCAGAGATCAGAAACGTGTATCATGGGAGGGAATCGCATTTGAACGAGTATGCCTTTTGCATAGCTGGCAGATAAAAAAAGCTCTTGGCATATCTGGTGTGGCATCTGAAGAGTCTGCATGGAGATGTCTTCCTTCACCTGAATTGGCAAAGGGAGCGCAGATAGATCTTGTGATTGACCGTGCAGATCGCGTAACAAACTTGTGCGAGATGAAATTTGCGTCAGAGCAATATTCAATCAGCAAGGACGAAGCGGATGAAATGCGCCGAAAAACAGCAGCTTTTAAACTGTCTACTGGCACACGAAATCCTTGCCACGTCACCTATGTGACTACATATGGTGTACAGAAAGGGAAGCATAGTTCTGTGATGCAGTCTCAAGTCACCATGGATGATTTGTTTGCGGAATAAATCGTTTAAGCCAACAATTTGCTCAACAATTGGCGATTCAAGGGACACCTGGCGATTCATTACGAAACAGCGTCTTGCAATCCGGCCGACAACGCTTCAAAAATCCAAAATCCCCGCGTCACGTCTGACAAAGGAGTGTAGCTTCGGCAACACAAATCACGCGAAAACCCTCTTCAAGAAACGCTTCGGCATGACAATGCGCGAAT
>JAZOAC010000151.1:0-13158 GCA_045595285.1 Kiritimatiellia bacterium
GCGCGACTAAACGCACCTTACTTCCCTAGGGAAGTTATCAGAAAAGAGATATATGTCAGACAAGTACAATCCTCTGGTATTCCATACAGTTCGCATGAGTAAATGAACCAGATCAGGTGCATTTACTTCCGCACTCTACCCCATAGAGGAATAGTGATGTCTCGTCGGCTTTATGGGTTGTTATGGGCTTTGGTGGTTTGATATAATCAATGGTCATGGAAGAGATAGAAGTCCGTTTTGACGATCCTTGGCTTGAACCGTTCCGTGACGCCATAGAGGGTCGTGCCGCCCATGTGAAGCGCATGGCGAAGCGTCTTGCCGGAAGGCAGAGGCTGTCAGACTGGGCGTCCGCGCATGAATACTACGGACTGCACAGAACCGTCGATGGCTGGGTGTTCCGCGAGTGGGCGCCGAACGCCACGGCGATATGGCTTGTCGGCGATTTCTCGGGCTGGAAGCTTGAGAAGCGCTTTGCTCTTGTCCGAAAACCCGGTACCGGCGACTGGGAGGTCAGACTTCCGGCAAGATCGATAAGGCACGGTCAGTTTTATCGTCTTGAGATGCAGTGGGAAGGGGGACGGGGCGAACGCATCCCCGCCTACGCGCGGCGCGTGGTGCAGGATCCGCAGACCGGTCTTTTTGCCGCCCAGGTGTGGAAGCCGAAGAAATGCTACGAATGGAAGAACAAAGCCCCTCGCAAGCCGGATATGCCGCTCATCTACGAAGCGCATGTCGGGATGTCCAGCGAAGAGGAGAAGGTCGCGAGTTATGTCGAGTTTCGGGACGGAATGCTTCCGAGGATAAAGGCGGCCGGCTACAACACAGTTCAGCTGATGGCCGTGATGGAGCATCCATACTACGGATCGTTCGGGTATCACGTGTCGAGTTTCTTTGCGGCGTCATCGCGTTTCGGAA
The DNA here is from genome assembly GCA_045595285.1 of Kiritimatiellia bacterium. GTDB lineage: Bacteria > Verrucomicrobiota > Kiritimatiellia > RFP12 > UBA1067 > UBA1731. The sequence goes on from JAZOAC010000151.1 coordinate 916, forward strand.
CGCCTGAAGAGTTGAAGTCGCTCATAGACGCCGCGCACGGAATGGGATTGCGCGTAATCATGGATCTGGTCCATTCCCATTCCGTAAAGAACGAACGCGACGGACTCTCCCTCTTTGACGGAACGGACTGCCAGTATTTCCATTCCGGGCCGAGAGGCTGGCATTCCGCCTGGGATTCGCGTTGTTTCGACTACGGCAAGACGGAGGTCCTGCACTTCCTCCTGTCGAACTGCAGGTTCTGGCTTGACGAGTACCGCTTCGACGGTTTCCGCTTCGACGGCATAACGTCTATGATGTACCATGACCATGGACTGGGTGTCGCTTTCACCGAATACGGCATGTACTTCAACGGAAACGTCGATGTGGACGCATTGGCGTACATCGCATTGGCGAACCGCGTAATCCACGAGGTGAACCCCAGCGCCATGACCGTGGCTGAGGATGTGTCAGGCATGCCGGGTTGCGCCGCCCCGCTGAAGAACGGCGGAATGGGGTTCGATTACCGCATGGCGATGGGCGAACCGGACTACTGGTTCAAGCTTGCGGACGAGGTGGCGGATGAGGATTGGTCAATGTATGGCCTCTACCACGCGCTCACCGACAAACGGAAGGATGAAAAGGTCGTGTCTTATGTGGAGTCGCACGACCAGGCGCGTGTCGGCGGCAAGACGTTCCTCTTCCAGCTTGTGGACAGGGATGTCTATTTTGGAATGCGCAATGACCAGCAGAATCTGGTGGTCGAACGGGGCGTTGCGCTGCACAAGATGGCGCGTCTTGCCACGTTTGCGCTGAACGGCGGAGCATATCTCGATTTCATGGGAAATGAATTCGGTCATCCCGAGTGGATCGATTTTCCGAGAGAGGGCAACGGTTACAGTTTCAGCCATGCTCGACGGCAATGGTCGCTTCGGGACGATCCGCAGCTCAAGTTCAAGGCGCTGGGCGATTGGGATGCTGAAATGCTGCGATGCCTCACGAAGGGCAAAAGCCTTGCCGTCGATCCGATTCCCCTTGTCAGGAACGAATCCGACCATGTGCTTGCGTTCTACCGTGGCGGACTGGTCTTTGCGTTCAATTTCGATCCGTCGAGATCCTACTCCGATTATGGCGTGCTTGTGCCGCCGGGCGGCACGTACAGGCTCATCCTCGATTCCGACGAGACCCGCTTCGCCGGACAGGGGCGCATTGCCGCTGGACAGCGCTTTTGGCCGGAAAATGTCGTGCAGGGCGACGAGATCGTGCAGCAGATAAAGCTCTATCTTCCCGCCCGCACCGCACTTGTTCTGAAAAGGGGGCTGTAGGCCTCGTTCGGTGTCGATAACAGGGATATGTTCGTAATGATAGCCACAGAGATACAGCAGTTGGTGCAATAAGGTGAAAGGTGGTGTATGAGGTCATGACCGAACATGAGGCATATGTGGCATTCAACATGGTGCCGGATATCGGTTCCGTGAGACTGGCCGAGCTTATCGAACGCCATGGCAGTGCTGTCGCCGCTTGGGAGGCTTTTGCAGAAAAGAAGGATTGGGAAGGAAAGCCTGTCGATTGGGCGGCCGAAATCGCTCTAGCAGCGAAGAAAAGGATAACGCTTGTCGATTGCACGGACAGCCGCTATCCTGCCGCTTTGAACGATCTTCCCTCAAAGCCGCTTGTACTTTACGTGGCGGGCAATCCAGATGTGCTTTCCCTTCCGGGGGTTGCAATCGTGGGGACGCGTCTGCCGACTCTTTACGGTACCGACATGGCGCACTCTTTTGCGTCTGCCATCGTCGGGCATGGCATGAGTGTGATTTCGGGACTCGCTGCCGGCATAGATGCGTATGCCCATAAAGGTGCATTGGCCGGCGGCGGCATCACGATTGGCGTTCTTGGCGGTGCGATGGACAGGTTTTTCCCCGAAGACAACCGCGAGCTTGGCCGGAAAATGGTAGCCTCCGGCGGAGCGGTGCTCTGCGAATATCCTTTCGGATTCCCTCCGGGGAAGAAGACGTTCCCTCAGCGCAACCGGATCGTGGCGGCGCTCGCACGTGGAGTTCTGGCAGTGGAGTGCCCTGTTCAAAGCGGTACTCTCATAACATGCAATTTCGCGAAGCGGTTCGGACGAAAACTTATGGCGGTACCGGGAAATCTTGATTCGAAACATTCCGCGGGATGCTGGAAACTGATACGTGAGGGAGCTACGATGGTTACGTGCGCAAAAGATGTCGTGGACGTGGTCGGATCCGCCATGCCGATCAAACGCAAGTCTCAACCGTCCGTCCGCGATCCCGAATCCTTGAAGAAGACCGTTGATGCGCCTGTCGTGTCCTCTCCGCTGCCATCAGCCAAGCCAAAGTTGACACTGGAGGAGTCGGCCATACTTGACGCAATTCCCTCAGCAGGGATTACGCTTGAGAAATTGGCGTTCGTTACGAAACTTCCAGCTTCCAACATTGCCGATGCGACAATGTCGCTCAGACTCAAGGGGCTTCTACGATTTCTTCCCGGGAACAGGGTTGCGCCCCAGTCGATATTGCCCGTGCGTTGATTTTGGACAATCTCAGGCAAACGTGTTTGACTTTGACCGTTGCTTTGTGATAACATTTGCGCCCAAATAAACAAGGACTCCGTCCCGCCCTCGGGTGGACATCAACAGAAGGTTAAAAATGCTGATATCGTTTCTACTCGCAGCCGTCGTGCATCTTGAAGCACCGTTCGGACAGTTTGAAATCACCGTACCCGAATTCGGAGCAAGGACTTTTTCGGTCACGGACTTTGGGGCCAAGCCCGACGGCGAAAAGTGCACGGAGGCGTTTGCCGCGGCGATGGCGGCGTGCGAGAAGTCCGGCGGCGGTTCGGTCGTGGTTCCGCCGGGCAGGTGGCTGACGGGCGCGGTGCACTTCAGGAACAACTGCAATCTGCATCTGTCCAAGGATGCGGTTCTCGAGTTTACGGACGATCCGGCGGATTATCCGGAGGTGCATACGACGTGGGAGGGGATCGAGTGCTACAACCATTCGCCGCTTCTCTTCGCCTACGGGGTGACAAACGTCGCCATCACCGGTTCCGGTACGATTGCGCCGCGGATGGATTTCTGGCGCACGTGGTTCGCGCGTCCGCCAGAGCACATGAAGGCGACGGAACAGCTCTACTACTGGTGCTCCACAAACGCGCCCGTCGAGGCGCGTCGGCTCCTGAAGCTCGACCGTGCGCACATGCGTCCACACCTCATCCAGTTCAACCGCTGCGGGAACGTGCTGCTGGACGGGTTCAAGATCCGAGAGTCGCCGTTTTGGATGATTCATCTCTACCACAGCGAAAACTGCGTGGTGCGAAATCTCGACACCTACGCGCGCGGACACAACAATGACGGCGTGGACGTGGACATGACGAAGAACGTGCTTGTCGAGAACTGCCGTTTCGATCAGGGGGACGACGGTGTCGTCCTGAAGGCCGGACGCAATGCCGATGCATGGAGGCTCGGACGCTGCACGGAGAATGTGGTCGTGCGCGACTGCGACCTCGTGAACAGCCACTCGCTTCTCGGAATCGGTTCGGAACTTTCGGGAGGCGTCCGCAATGTGTGGATGACGCGCTGCACGGTCGCCGACACCTTTTCGATGCTCCGAATCAAGACCGGCCGGCGCCGAGGCGGATTCGTTGAGAATGTATGGATGGACAATTGCCGCGGCAAGCGGATGATACGCGTGTTCAACATCTTCACGCAGTACTGCGCCCAATGGGGTGCGTTCCCGGACTTTGAGCTCCGCCGGACGCGGATACGCAACATCAACATTTCTGACTGCGAGGCGGAACTTGCCACCTATGGAATTGAGCTGAAGGGCGACGAACGTCTGCCGCCGAGCAAAATCCGCGTCCGGAACGTCAAGGTGGGGCGCGTCATAAAGTCGCTGACGGAAATCAGCAACTGTTACGATGTCGACATTTCTGGACTTTCGCTTGCGCCGGAGGGGGCTGTCTCGTTCGAGACGAAACGTTTTGTGGCCCAGGGGCCGTCTGCGGAAAAGTTTGCCGCTGACGGGTCGTGGAAGAAGCTGATTGGGCGGGTGAAGCCCGGCGACAACGTGATTCTGCGTTTCCCGCCGAGTTCTGCCCGTGACAGATTTGCGGCGCACGTCAGCGGTCAGGGCGGTGTGGTTGCGATAGAACCCTGGGGACCACGTCTCTTTTTCGCCGGCGATTCTACGCTGGATGACAATGGACTCAGCCTGGGCGGCGAAATGCGCTATCCTTACGCGAGTTGGGGCACAACCTTGCAGAAGTCGATGCGCGACGGATGCGGGGTCGCAAACTATGCGCGGAGTGGCGCGTCGACGAAAAGTTTCCTGAAATCTGGACGCTGGCAAAGTCTTATCTCGGATGTGAAAGCCGGAGATTTCGTCGCCATCGCGTTCGGCCACAACGATCAGAAACGTTCGAACAAGTACTACAAGGAGAACCGTTGGGCCGATCCCAAGGGGCTTTTCCGCGAAATCGTCCGCGACTGGGTGAAGGAAGTGCGGGCAAAAGGCGCGACGCCGATCCTGATGTCGCCCATCTGCCGTGCGACATTTGATGTTAAAGGCGAAAAGCTGATCGATCGTGAACATAAGTCAGACGGCGTTTGCCTCAGGAGCTACCGTGATGCGATGAAGGAGCTTTCCGAAGAGCTCAAGTGCGACTACGTCGACATGAACGGCCTGACGCGAGAGCTGATGGAACGCGTCGGCAAGGACGAGTCGATGAAATATTTCGTGATTTCCACCGGTTACCGGAAGGGCAAGGACGGTGAGCCGTCAAAGGATACGACGCATCCCTGCAGGGCTGGGGCCGAGGCTTTTGCCAATCTTTTCATGGAGGATGTGAAATCTCGCAATCTTCCGGTGGCTGAATTGTTCCGGTTTTGAGTCGACTGTAATTCATAGCCAAGTGGCATAGGGGCGAGGGGCGTATGGCCCTTCGCTCCAAAACTTTAATGCAATAAATTTGTCTCCTGTTCGTTTATGTCGATGTACATGTATCGAAAGGCGACAATGAGAAGGATAATATCAACAGCTGCAATGACGGCATCTTGCGCAACCGCATATGCGGGGGAATGCAAGGGTGGGGTATGTTCGGTTCCTGTTGGCGGCAGGCCGACATATACGGTTTGTGTTCCTGTTCCGCCGTCGGCCGTCACGCCAATCGTTCCGACCCGGGGATTGGATTCGTTTGACGGGAAGACCATTGCGATTGTCGGCGGTAGTTTCATGGCGAACGTGACGCATCCGGAACTGAGGCGTCTCATTCAGGCTGCGCATCCTACAGCCAAAGTCTATCTGCTCAGCGAAATAGGATCGGCAGGGCCGTATCCGCGACCAGGCGTTGTGCGACGCGAAAAGGAGGAATTCCAGAGAAAAGCCCATAAACCTGCCGACGGAAAGTGCTGTCGCAGAGTTCCTGGAATTCACCGATCTTTCGCCTGAAACATCTCTGGGGCAGATTCCTCCCTCTCAAAGGAATATAACGGTCAAGGATGTCGCCGTAAACGGCGTGATGTCCGGATGCCTTCCGGAGCACATGCCTATACTGTTGGCGTTTGTCAAGGCGATGAAGGCCGGCGATTTCCGCAGGCCGCTCACCTCGACCCATGCATGGACGCCCTACTGCTGGCTGAATGGCCCGGTTGTGCGGCAGCTTGGCTTTGACAATGGCCAGGGAGGGATTTCGTCGCCGAAGAATGCCATGATCGGGAGATTCATCAATCTGGCTATGCTGAACTTGGGAGGATATCGCATCAAGGAAAACAGGATGGGGACGTTTGGATACCTAATGCCGTGCTGCAGACTACCGACCCGGAAACTTCAGGTCGTGGCTTTGGCGGATTGTACGCAATGTCACAACCGACCGTTCGCGCAAAATGTCGCCATCGCTCGTCTTGGATGCGCCGATTGCCGTGGAAGGCGAATGCGCACATACGGTGCTTGAACAATTGAGTGACGATGCGGCGGCAGATGCGTTGAAGCAGATGGAGGAGAAGGAGCGCAAGAGTATGGTTCGCAACGCGATTGAATCATTGCCTGTAGCGCAGAGGGAGGTCGTGTTGCTCCGCATCAACGGTGAATTGTCATTCAGGGAGATTGCGGAGTTGTTGACCTTGCCTGTGGGCACTGTGCTTGCGCGAATGCATCATGCGGTGAAAAGCCTGAAGGAATCGTTGCTGAAGAAAGGTGTGTTGAAATGAATGTCGGCAATTTTGAATCAGTCCTGAAAGAATCCCTGTTGGAAATGCCGCCGTCATCATCCGACGCGAGAATCGTATCGGTCATCCGTGCGACGGCGAGACGTAGAGCCATTTGGCGCGGTTTATGCCTCCCCATGTCCATTGCGGCGGCGTTAGCGATTCTCCTCTGCGGCGCTTTGCTCTTTCATGTGGAATCTATGGCTGATGCGCGGCTCGCTGAAGAAGGCGAGATAGTTCTTGACATTTTTGGGCTTGCAAGTGCTGATGAGTTTTATGCGGATGTAGGAATTTGACCTGAAATGAAGTCACCGCATCCACCATGGCGCGCGTTTATCCGTTGCATCTGAATGTAAGATATCGTATAATGTGCGCCGTTTTGTCCCATTGGGACTAAACGGCACGGCATGGGTATTTTTCATGACAAAGTGGCCGACAGGATCGGCAAGCTTGACGCTGAAGGTCTGCGGCGTCAGTACAAGGCATTGACGGATGAGATTGCCTTTTTCAAGTCGATATTCAATTCGTTGGACGAGGGGATTGTGGTCCTTGACGACCGCGGACGCGTCGAGTATGCCAATGCCGTAGGGAATGAGCTTCTCCCCTTGTTGGGATGTGACGAGAAAATTCAGGGAGGGGCATCTGTTCCGGACGGAATATCGGTACGAGAACTTGAGATAACCTATCCCGAACATCGCGTCATTGAAGTGAAGCGGATAGGGCGCATGATAAAGCTTCGCGATGTCACGGAGAAGCGGGCGCGTGAAGCGGATGCGGTCGAGAGCGGTCGCGCCGATGCCGTTGGCGAGATGGCGGCGTCCATGGCGCATGAGATCGGCAATCCGCTCAATGCATTGTCCCTGAACCTCCAGCTTCTCAAGCGGAAATATCCGCAGGAGGAGGATCTCGCGATAGCCCAGAAGGAGTTGTCCAGGCTGAACGGCATCATCCGCGAGTTTCTCGGGGCGTTCCGTCCGGCAAAGGCGCGTCTGGCGCCGGGGTCGGCGGCAGACCCGCTCAAGGACGCACTTGCGGCGCTCAAGAACGTTTTCGAGGATCGCCGCATACGCGTCGCGCTCGATCTGCCGGGAACGCTTCCGGCCGTCGCCATAGACCGCGGACAGATGGAGCAGGTGTTTTTCAATCTGATGAAGAACGCTCTTGAGGCGATGAGGGACGGCGGCGAACTTTCCATCGAGATCGTGCACGACGATACGTATGTGTCCGTGTCGTTCCGCGATTCGGGGAATGGCATGAGCGACGAGGCTCTTGCCGGGCTCTTTGAGCCGTTTCGCACCACGAAGAGGAAGGGAACGGGCCTTGGACTCATGATCTCGCGGAGGATCGTGTCCGCGCACGGCGGCGAAATCGCCGTGTCCAGCGAGGAAGGCCATGGGACCACTTTTACCGTTAGACTGCCGCGCCTGAAAAAGCGCGTAAGGGAGCTTGCATGATGGAGAGGATACTCATAGTCGACGACGAGAAGGATACGCGCGAATTCATGGCGCGTGCGCTGTCGTACAAATACGAGGTGCTTACGGCGGCGGACGCAGAATTGGCGATGCAGCAGCTTGATGCGGACCGTTCCATACGGCTGCTGCTTTCCGACATCCGCATGCCGGGCGAGGATGGCCTGACCCTCATGAAGGCCGCCAAGGCGATGAACGCAAACCTCGCCGTCATCCTTCTTACCGCGTTCGGCTCGATCGATCAGGCCGTCGCCGCGATGAAGGACGGAGCGGACGATTTCATAACCAAGCCAGTGGATCTCGACCAGCTGGAACTTCGCATAGAGAAGGCTCTTAAGGCGCATCGTCTGGAATCGGAGGTGAAGGACCTCAAGGCCCAGCTCGACGAGAAGTACGGCATGGACGGCATCGTGGGCAGTTCGCCTGCAATGCAGAAGGTGTTCCGCATGATCAGGCAGGCGGCCCCCACCGACGCGACGGTGCTCATTCAGGGTCCGAGCGGAACGGGCAAGGAACTCGTCGCGCGCGCAATACACAATCTTTCACAGCGTTCAAAAGGACCTTTCGTTGCGGTGGAGTTCGCCGCCATCAGCCCAAATCTCCTGGAGTCCGAGATGTTCGGGCACGAGAAGGGCGCCTTCACCGGCGCAACGTCTCGCAGGATAGGCCGCTTCGAGGCCGCGAACCACGGAACCATCTTCCTTGACGAGATATCGGAGATGCCGCTCGAGCTTCAGGTAAAGCTGCTGCGCGTGCTGCAGGAACGCGAGTTTCAGCGCGTCGGGTCGAACGAAACGGTCAAGGCGGACATCCGCATCGTCGCGGCGACAAACCGCGATCTTGCCGCGTACGTAAGGGAAGGTAGGTTCCGTGAGGATCTGTACTATCGTCTCAATGTGATAGACCTGCACCTGCCTGCGCTGAAGGATCGCTCCGGCGATGTGCCTCTTCTCGTGAACCGCTACCTAAAGGAGTTCGGCGGCAAGTCGGTTTCGCCCGATGCGATGCGCCTGATGGAAGCTTATGCGTGGCCGGGGAATGTGCGCGAGCTCCGCAATGCCGTCGAGAAGATGTGCGTGCTGTCTCCATCCGGTGAGATCGGCGTGGATGATGTGCCGGATGAGATGAAGCGCGAATCCTCGAAGATGCTTTCCACGTCGGGGACGCTCGGTGAGACGGAGAAGGCGAAGATACTCGCGGTTCTCGAGGAGGTGGGCGGCAACCGCACCAAGGCCGCCGAAAGGCTTGGAATCTCCCGCCGCACAATATACAGAAAACTCGAGGAGTATGGATTATGAGAAGTCCTGTCTTGATAGGCATTGCCGTTCTTGCCGCAGTTGTGGCCGTCGCGGACGCATCCACCAATGCGCCGCCCGCACTTGCTGCATCCAAGACGCGCATCAAGTGCACGGTTTGCAAGGGTCGCGGACAGCTGAAAGTGAGCCCGCCCGACCATGGGCAGTTCGGAGGGAGGATTGAGCATCGGTCGCACTGGGACGTGAAACTCAATCCATGTCCGATATGCGAACGGGGCCGTGGTTGGCGCACGGCTTGGGATTTGACTCAACCTGAGCCTACCGAAGCCGCTCCATGCACGAAATGCGGTTGGTCCGGGATTGTGCATTGCCGCAAGTGTCTTGCGTCCGGGATTGCCGACTGCACACGTTCGGACTGCAAGGACGGCTGGCTGATCGAAAAGTCCGGCGCTTACCGCAGTTCGTCCCGCAAGCCTGTCTCCGTGAAGCCATGTCCCGAATGCAAAGGCGTGGGGAAGATTGTCTGCCGCGCATGCAAGGGCATGCGCGCCGAGCTTTGCAACAGATGTTTCGGGACGGGGACAAAACGCAGATGAGCGCACCTCCGATAAAGATTCCCGGCGTTCGATTCGAGCATCTGATCGGTGTCGGCGGCATGAGCGAGGTATGGCTCGGCTATCATGGCGGGCTGAACAGGGATGTCGCCATAAAGGTGATGTTCAAGGAGGCCGCCACGTCCGGCGAGGAGATACGCCAGTTCATGCAGGAATGCCGTGTGATGGAGAGCATTAACCATCCCGGAATCGTGCATTCCTATGAGGCTGACTGCCGTGACGGACGGTACTATTTCATAATGGACTATGTCGACGGCTATACGTTCGCCACGGTTTTGGTGCGTCAGAGCCAGATAACCGTGACGGATGCGCTTGTCATACTCGATTCCGTTTCCGAGGCTTTGGCGTATGCGTGGCGCGAACATGGCGTGATCCATTGCGACATAAAGCCCGACAACATCATGGTCGGCAGCGATGGCATTGTGAAGATAATGGATCTTGGACTGTGCAGCATAATGGGCGGCGGTTCGCATGGTTCGGAGCTGGATTCGCAAAAGCCCGAAAAGGATACGATAACCGGCACGCCGGCCTACATGTCACCGGAGCAGATATACGGAGATGCGGCTCTTGATGTCAGGTCCGACATATACTGCCTTGGCGCCACGCTGTACCACCTGTTGACGGGACAGATACTTTTCCCGGACCTTTCGAACGACGACACGCTCCGTTGTCATGTCGATCCTAACAAGTCCGCGCCAGATCCGCGTTCGTTCAACGCGGACATTCCGGAAGGATTGGTCAGGATATTATCCAAGATGTGCGTCAAGGATGTCGAGCAGCGTTACAGGAACTGGGAAGCGGTTCTTGAGGATTCGAGGATTCTTCAGTCGGGCGGGCTGCCGGAACTCCTGCCGGAGGGAGTCGCCTCTTCTGTCAAGGTCGATCGGTAGTGTGGTCGTGGCGTTTCGGAGGGAAGACAGCGGAAGGGGCGATGAGTGAGATTTGCGTTATCCACGAACTGGAGCAATACGCGTCTGAATGACGGAGCCGCAATAGCGGATGAGGCGGGCGAGCTCGGGTTCGATGCCCTTGAACTAGGATTCCGTACGCAGCCCGAACAGTTGCCCGGATTCCGGAGCCGTCTGGACCGCATGCCGGTCGACAGTGTCCACGCATACTGTCCCGTTCCGGTTGGCGCGCCGAGCGGACATCCGGAGCTGTATCAGATATGCTCGCCTGACGAAAATGAGCGAGCACTTGCCCGCATGCTTCTCGAAAAGACGTTTTCGTGCGCCGCAGACCTTGGCGCGAAGGTGGTTGTGTTCCATGCCGGCTATGCCAGGATGGATACGCTCTTCGGCAATCTCTTCACAACCTCACGCAAGCTTCGCGTCAGGCGGGGACAGGTTGTGTATGATGCGTTCAGGCGTGAGTTCGACATCTTGCGTCCCAGCCTTGAGTCGAAAGGGCTTACGCTTGCGCTTGAGAACCTACCGCGTCTGGAGGGGTTCCCGAGTTCCTTCGAGGCGAAGGATCTGATGCGTGAATACGAAGGGGCTCCTTTGAAGCTTTGGCTGGATACCGGCCATGCGCTTGTCCGGGAAACGCATGGATGGGATGGGGAAAGTGTGCACATTGCAGCAGAGCTCGCCCCATGGATCTGCGGAATGCATTTGAATGACGTGAAAGGGCCGTTCGACGACCATGGAGAGCCGGGATGGGGAAATGTGGATTTTGCCCGTCTTGCATTTCTCGCGAAACGGAATGTGCTCAGGGTGCTTGAGCCGTCGTCTGCCATCCATCCGTCGGATTTGCGCCGTGCGCTATCCTATATGCGCGGAATATGGGAGAATTGAGTGATTTTCAGTTTGAAACAGCGCAGATGTTTGCGTTCCGGCCGTATTTTCGCTCCGCAATAAAACAGTAAAGTTATGCTTGCCTAACAAGGGGTGGGTGTGGGATAATATCAGTCATTCAAGAGCGATTTGCGTTTTGAACCAAAAGAGGAAACGAAATGAGTGGAAAACTTGAGACGATGACGCCTGAACTCAAGGCGTTTATCGAAGAATGGAAGACGAAGCCGGGCAACCTTATCATGGTGCTCCACCGCGTCCAGCAGACTTACGGATACATTCCCCGTGAGATTGCAATCGAGACGGCGCAGCTGCTTGAGGTACCGCTGGCCAAGATATATGGCGTCATTACGTTCTACAACTTCTTCCGCCTGCAGAAGGCAGGCAAGTACAACATCCAGGTGTGTCTCGGCACGGCGTGCTACCTGCGCGGCGGCGACGATGTGATCAAGGAGTTCGAGAAGCAGCTCGGGGTTGGCGTCAACGCCACGACGCCTGATGGTCTCTTCTCCGTCGAGGCTGTCCGCTGCATCGGCTGGTGCGGTCTTGCGCCCGCGACGGTTGTCAATGGTGAGGTTCACGGAAAGCTCGAGGCGAAGGATGTCGCCAAGGTTATCGAGAAGTACCGTGCGATGGGTTGAAAATCTTTTAAGGAGAATTGAAAATGGCCAAGTTGACACTTGATGATCTTCGCCGCATGCGCGAAGAAAAGCAGAAGGCGATGGATATGCGCGACAGCTCCAACAAGGACGTGCAGGTTATCGTCGGTATGGGTACGTGCGGAATCGCCGCCGGTGCCAAGGATACGTTCACGGCTCTCATCGACGCCCTGAACGAAAAGGGACTCACTAACGTCCTGATCCGCCAGACCGGCTGCATGGGTCTCTGCCACAGCGAGCCCACGGTTGAGGT
>JAZOAC010000152.1:0-5077 GCA_045595285.1 Kiritimatiellia bacterium
CTGTTCCGCCTTGTTCAGCACATCGCCGTTCCAGATGACGACGGACGGTTTCAGTTCAGCAACCTTCGAGAATACGCTATCAATCGCCTGCTTCTGGTCGTGCGTGTCGTTGATGATGCAGAACGAGCCTTTAGCCTCCGCGCCGAGCGTTACGAACGAGTGCACTTTTTCATCGACTTCGCTCCCGAGGTTCCTCATGTGGTAGCCGCTCTTGTACTCGATGCGGTCCGCGCCGATGCGGTACCAGTAGCGCGTCGCGGGCTTCAGGCCGCGCACGAGAATCTGCGCGATCTTGTCGTTCACCTCCATCATGCCGAGGCCGCCGGAATAGACGCGCTTTGCGCCGCTCATGTCTGGCGACTTGGAAATTTCCACCCATCCGCTCGCATCCGCCGACACGGCGAACGCAACGCCCATCGACCGTTCCGCCGCGTTCTGCAGAACCGGCGCGGAGACGATGAGCCTGCCGCTGGGAGCGGCACAATCGACGGCCTCGGTCTGGTTGGTCGCAACAAGTTGCGCGGCTCCCGTCCCTCCCGCCGCCGCGATTACGCCGCCGAGGAACCCTCTACGTGAAATGACGTCCATATGCAGCTCCTTTACTTGAAAGTCCTATTTCACTGGTGCGCAGTTGACGTGCTCTTGGATAAGCCGACGACGATGCTGCGCCGCACGCGCGGAGAATTCCGCGAAGTCTCGCTTTTCCGGATCCGGATATGACCACAACACCTCGGCGGTCGCAAGAGCCCGAGGCCACATCTTCCATTCAAGGTCATGTCTGCCGAACGTCTTCGATGTCCAATTGCAGCACTGTCCACCAAGAATATGGTGGCGGTTTCCCGCCTTGACGCCCCTGAGAGGGTCGAACCTGTAGGCGTTCTCAAACGGGAGAAACAGCTTTTTCGGCAGAAAGTACGTGAACGGATCGTCCGAAAGCTGCTGCGTATAGTCGAAATAGCAGTTCCAGTTCGGGCACATCACAACATCGTACCCCATGTTGGCCATCCGCACGCCTCCATCATGATGCCACCCCATGGCCATCGTTGACTTCTCCGGCAGCAAGGATTGCTCAAGCGGTCCATCATAGGTGATCTTGAGATGGGCATTGGGCTTGCCGCGCCCCATTACAATCTCTTCCCACCCGATTGCCCTGCGCCCCTTCGCTGCGAGATACCCGGCGAGATGCCTTGTCAGCCAAGCCTGTAGTTCTCCGACATCGCGCATTCCTTTGCTTTTGGCGAATGCCTGACAACGTGGACACTTTTTCCAGGGTTCACGCGAACATTCATCACCGCCGATATGGACAACCTTTCCGGGAAACAGTTCGCAAATATAATCTAGAACCTTTTCCGCAAAACGGACAGCCTTCGGATTGCCGATGCACATGACATTCCGGGCCGCCTTGTCCTCCACCGGACATTTGAAATCTGGGTATGCCGCCGTCACGGCTCCGAAATGGCCCGGGAACTCGAACTCTGGCACGATCGTGATGTGCCTCGCCGTTGCATAATCGAGTATTTCCTTCACATCCCTTGCCGAATAGAACAAGACCTTTTCGTTTTCGCACAGTCCTGCGAGCGCGCTGGCACGGGCGAGTTTCGGATACGTGGGTATGTCAATGCGGCATCCTTTGCTGTCGACGAAATGCCAGTGGAACACGTTGAACTTGTAGCGCGACATCAAATCAAGCATCCGCTTGATTGTCGCTTTCCCGAAAAGCCTCTGGGATTCGCCAAGATGCACTCCTCGCCAGCCAAATCTTGGAGAATCGGCAATCTCGACGCATGGCATATTCTCGCCTGACTCCATAGCCGTTTCACGCAACTGCGATAGCGTGACATTCGCATAGAAGAGTCCGGCATCATCCGAATGGCGAATTGCGATGCCGTCACTGGTTATTGAGAGTTCATAGCCCTCGTGCGGCACGCCCGCCTTTTTCTCGATCGTTATTGCATCATTCCGGCAGACGCCCCCCGTGCACTCCATCTTTCTCGGCATTGGGATAAGACTTCCAAATGCCGTAAATGTCATGGCGACCGTGCAGACGGCAAGAAAAGTCTTCATTTCAAATCCACCTCTTGGGTCTTTGCATTTCCGCTTCCATCCTTCCATGCAAGACGGTAGCGTCCCTTGAAACCACGAAAGCGCACTTTGCCGTCCGCATCCGCTACCACCTTCAGTTTCGTCCGCCAATCCTCATAGATAAGTTTCCAGAGCGCATTGTACGCCGGTTTCTTGGTCATGTCACTGCGCAAAAGGCCGGACTCCATGATCTCATGCCCAGCCCCCATTCCATCGACCATATTCCAGTATGTGATGCGATAAACAGACGGCCAACTGAACCAAAGCCTGTAATTGTCGCGCAGAATTCGAGCCTGTAGCGCTTCCGCCTCCTCTCGCGGCAGCACCTTCACCGGGGAGGGAACCGTTATTTCACTCACATGCACAGGCAGTCCGATCTCATCGTATTTTCTGAACATGGCGACCTGATCCTCTGTACGCCACGACACCATGTTCGGTCGAAGTTCCTCGCCCGACGCCACCCCGACGACCTGCTTCTCCTTGAAGATGTGCATCTGATGCCCGATGACATCTATCGGCGCGCCCTCCTTTACCAGTTTGGCGATGAAGGCCGGCCAGTTGCCGCCGACATAAACGCCGTTGATGCACTTCTTGACGCTCTTCGGGAAAACCTTTCCCGCCGCCACGAAACTGCGCAGCGTATAATTCGTCGGCTGGACAATATTCTTGTAGGACGCAACATCCACCGGAGCATCCACTGGCGACTTGATCTTGATCGATTCGTTCACGATGTCCCACTGCGCAAGCCGAGCGCCGTAGACCTTTCCCAGTTCGGCGATATGACCTTCATAGAGCTTCCAGCGTGTCTCGCCGTCCATCTCGGCATTGGACCATTTCGGATGGTATTTGTGGTATATGATTGCATGTCCGTGGGCGGAAATGCCGTTCGCATCAAGAAAGTCAAGCACTGGTCCGGGCGCGGGGCGTCTCCATGCCAAATCCTTTCGCCCATGCGTTTTCCAGTATTCTGGATCCGACGCGGCATCACGACCATAGCGAGGCTTGCCCCGCATCGGCTCCAGCGTGCGCCAGTAGAACGCCACCGTCGCGGCGTTGAAAAGCCCACCAGGCAGAAACTCCGCCCGATAGTCGGCGTTCCTCTTCTCGTCGCCAAACTGATCGAAGTTGAAAATGTGGCAGCCGAACTGAAACTCGCTCGCAATCTGCTCCACCGACACTTCCGCACCCGCTTCGATGCCGTGAAGATCGAAAACGGCATCCGCCTTGCGAAACTTTTCAATGCGCTCGTCAATCTCGGCGTTGAACCTGTCTGACCACTGACGCGTATACGCCGCCCCGAACGGAGCGGACAGCGCAACCCATGATGAGAGCGCCGCCGCCACTGCGGCGACGCTCCGCCGTTTCAAGTGTATTTCTGTCCTCATCGCTGGCAAATCAGTGGAACGAGATGATAAGGCCATAAGGACGCAGCTTGTACGTGCCGTTTTCGGGCAGAAGGACATAGACCTTCCGTCCATCCGCCGTGGAGACCTTCAGGTTCTGCGTCGCGCCCGTCGGGTCGATCGAAACGGGAACCGACGCGGGTACGACGCCGAGGATGCTATTAAGCTGATCCTGCGTCTTCACTGCGAGCATGAGCGAGTTGAACGTCGCATACTGAAGCTGGGCGGCGGTTATCGTCCCGGCTGCAATGTCAAGCGCGTTCACAACCTCGATCCGCGTGTCGAGACCAAAGTACGTCTTGAAGTTTGCCGCCGAGTTCAGCACCGCCGAAAGCGCGTCTGTCGTTTTCACTGTCGCGGTAATCTTCCCCGCCGCCTCGTCGATGTCAAGGTCGAGTCCCTGCCCCTCGCCGTACTTGACGACCTTCGTGTTCGTGCCGCCGAAATTCCACTTGGACGCATGCTGCCCGTTTCCCGGAAGGAACACAGTGCAACCATTCGCATTCAAGTGGAAAAAACTGCTGCTGCTGTACGACAACTTCGTGTTCGGCCCGAAAAGAACCGTCATACCAGCACAGGGTGTGCAGTAGATCGTACGATACGGGCTTATCTCCGAGTACTGCTGAACGCCAGAAGTTGCCGTCGGCTTGCCTTTGAACCACGCCGCCTTGACTGCCAACCCGCCGTAATACATGAAATCCAGCGCGAGCGTATCGACAGAGGCCGGAATGACCAGGGCACCAGACACGCCGGTCGCATTGACAGCCGCTGCAAAGGCTTTCTGCCCAATCGTCCTTACGCCTTCGGCGAACTTTACGCCGCTCAATCCGGAGCAACCAATGAACGCCGATTCTCCGATATTCGTCACAGAGGCGGGTATCGACAGCTCGCCATACAATGCTGTCCACCGTAAATTTTCTGTTGTACGGCTAATCGCTTCGGGGCCGATTGACGTGACGGTGTACCACATACCGTCCTTCAGGAACGTCCACGGAATGTTTGCAGCATCGTAGGAGATTGTCCTGTCGGCAACATCTGTCAGCGTGACGGACTTGCCGTCTTCGCCGACGGTATATGTCCACGTCTGCCCGTAGGCATCCGAATACGTATCGGCATGGGCGGTCAGCACCGCCGCCACGCCAATCATCATGAGCAGTTTTTTGTAGAGTAGAGCGGAACGCCTCGAATGTCTCGGGACGCCCGCCCCCTCATCAAACCGTACGTGCGGATTTCCCGCATACGGCTTTCCTTGCATGACTTTCTCTTTCACAGTTATTTGCCTTTCACTTTGCGCGTGACCTTATGTGCCGTAAAAAAACTGCTGCATAAGATAACACATTTTTTTTTTCGTCAAGTTCGGATTCCGCGAGTTCTGCCAATGCGGCACGCCGCTCGCCTGCCTCGGCTCTGCCGCCGTCCGCGCATTTCCTCGCGGAGACGGTCTTCCATCTGAACTTGGCTTCGGTGATTCCACGGGAGCGCACCCGCGCACCCGCATCGGCTTTCGCCGCGAGTTTCTTCCAAGGACGAGCGCGGTGCACAGCACCTACCATAATCACTTTCTGGATACATGGTCTTTCTCCTTTTCGCGT
>JAZOAC010000153.1:0-7054 GCA_045595285.1 Kiritimatiellia bacterium
ATCCGCACGTACGGTTTGACGAGGGGGAAGCCGCATCGACATGCACCGCAGAAGCTTCGCTTCGGAGGGTATCTTGCCGAAGGCAACCCGAAGGGCGCACAAGCGGGTGCGCAACGTCGAGGCGTGGGTCTCTACTCTACACAACAAGAGCAATGAAACCAAAGCGAGGCAACTATGTTGCGCTTGGCATGGAAATCGGGCGGTTGCGGACTGTCATCAATGTCGGGGCGTTTTGCGCAGCGATGGCGTCTCTGCCGTCGCTCGCCGAAACAGCATCGGCGACTGCGGAACTTGCCATCGCAGTCAATACTTGCGATGGCGAGCAACGGGCCGTCTCGCCGAAAGGCGTTGAATACAGCCCCGCATGGTGCGGCGACGTTGCCGAAGGTGCATATGTTGTCCTTGAGAAGGTGGAGCACGCCGGTACGCATAATGCCGTCACATCCGTTGTGACGACTTGTGACGCCGACACGGAGGGTGCGTATTCCTATTCGGTGGGGAGCGGCGACGAGCCGTGCCTCCGGCTCATTCACCGCGTGTATTCAAGCGGTGGTGTGGAGATTGGGTCACCGCTCGTGCGCGATGTCGCGTTCGGCGTTCCGTCCTCGCCCGGCACGGCGGCATTTGCGGACTGCCGTGCGGAATCGCTTCGCGAGACTGTCGCCTCCGGCGCAACTGCAAATCTCACCTACGACACGGCTTGGGCGACAAACGCGGCGGCGGTGACAATTTCCGCAGTGAAGTTGACGGGGCAGGACGGCGCGGAGACTGCGACAAACACCATGTTCGCGGTGGCGGCGGACGCCACGGGCGTTACTCGCCTGTCTGGCCTTTCGGCCGGCTGGTGGCGCTTGCTCTGTCGCATTGACGATTCCGGCGGCGATTCGCTCATTGAATACACAGCCGGAGACTTCAAGATCAAAGGCGGATTCATCATCTTATTCCACTAAAACCGACAACAATCTCCAAACAAGGAGAACAAGGCCATGAAGAAACTCATACTGACAGCGGCGGCATGTGCCGCAATCGCGGCGAACGCCTTTACCGTAACCGACGTGACGGCACGGCAGAGGTGGCCGTGGAACAACCTCGTCGATGTCGACTTCACAATCAACGGCGTGTCTGGCGAAGCGTACTACATCGACATCTCTGCAACAGCGGCAGGCGGGGAGAAGAAACTCTGCGCGACATCGTTCACCACGGAGCCGATTGCCGCGACTGGGCGGAACCGTATCGTCTGGGACCTCGGCACGGACTATCCCAACTTCAAGGCGGACGACCTTTCGGTCACGGTGACGGCGACGCCGTTCTCCGATTCGACGCCGCTCTATCTCGTCGTGGATATCTCCGGCGGCATGTCGGCGGCGAAGTGGCCCGTCCGCTATACCACCACCGCGCCCGTCCACACGGCTGGCGTCGCCGACCCCTGCAAGACGACCGAACTTTGGCTCAAGCGGGTGAAGGCAAAGGGTGTGTCGTTCGCCTCTGGTGGCGGCACAACCACGGGCAACTGGTATTTGAACCATACATGTACTCTCACGAACGACTATTATCTTGGAGTGTTCTCACTTACGCAGCAGCAGTGCTACAACATTTCTGGCTCGTATCAGTCTAACTTCACGGTTGACCGCGAGACGCGTCCTGTTGATGCTATCCGACATGAAGCCATTCGAACGCCGTATTTCGATTCGGCGAATCCGAATGTTGAATTGACGGGCGGCTTGCTCAAGAACCTTCGCGACCGTACGGCTCTGAAATTCGACATGCCGTCGGAATGGCAATGGGAATATGTGTGCAAGGCCGGAACCGGTGCCAAGGTGTATCCTGGTGCAGAGTTCCGTAGCAAGGCAAATTCGCAGCCGCCGGACGATTACGAATACAAGGACAACCAGTCGATGTGGTCTGCCGACTACGGCACGTCATATGTCGATGCTTACGGTCCCAATCCATGGGGCTTTTATGGAATGCTTGGCAACGTGTGGGAATATTGCGTCAACTATTTCCAGACAATCACGATGAACGGAACCTACACCGACCCGATGGGCGATTCCAACACGGGGTGGGCGCGTCAGCGCAGGGGCGGATCGTGGGACTACGACTCGTCATACTCCGGCTCCTACTATCGCTCTGGCGCTACTGCGGGATCGGACATTTCGTCTCATACTGGAACGCGCATCTGCCTGACGATCGGCAAGTGAGGAGTTATGCGTCTAGAAAGGCAAAGACGATGAACAGAAACACGACAAAGATTCTTTTCGCGGCAATCGCGGTATTTACATGTTGCGGCGTGGCAGTCGCCGCGCCGCGCCATCCAAAGGCGCTTGTCATCATGCTCGACGGCCTGCGGGCGGACGCCGTGGAGAACGCCGACGCCGCTAATCTGCGGATGCTCCGTGACGGCAAATGGCAGCCGGGCTACAAGTGCGCCTGGTCGCTCACGGCCAACACCATCTTCGACGCCCGAACAGTCAGCGGCCCCAACCATGTGTCCATCGCGACCGGGGTGACATTCGCCAAACACGGAGTCCCGGACAATGGGAAAGACACGTGCGACTACAAGAAGTGGCCGAGCTGGCTTGTGCGCCTTGTCGACGCGAAGCCGGAAATGAAGACGCTCTTCATGTACTGCTGGGACTGGGACAGAACGCTGTGCCGCGATCCGAGGGTCAGGTTCCACGGTGCCCCCGACGAGAAGAACGCCGAGAAACTGGCGGCGGCAATGGCCGCCACCGATGCGCCAGATGCTGTCATGTGGTACATAAACGGCACGGACAGCGGAGGCCACGGCTGGGGCTACTATCCGTACACGACCGGCTACTTCAACAAGATACATATTTTCGACAAGGCAATCGGCAAGGTGCTGAACGCCATCGCCGCGCGTCCGACCTTCGCGCAGGAGGACTGGATGGTCATCGTCACGTCCGATCACGGCGGCTACCACATGGGACACGACATGCGCAAAGGCTCGCCCTGCACGTGCATTCCGCTGCTTGTCACGGGACGGAGCGTCGTGCCGGGGCGCATCGCCGGCTCGCCGCGCAACTACGATGTCGCGCCGACGGTGCTCGCCCACTTCGGCATCGACATTTCCGGCATGGATCTCGACGGACGCATCCTCGGACGCGATCCGGCGGCGAAGGACGCGAGGCGTCCGCTTTCCGACGGACTCGCCGTCTATCTGCCGTTCACGGGGAAGGAACTTAAGAATGCCGTCGTGGGCGGTCCTAAACCTGTTGCGCTTTCCACGAACACGACGCTGCGCGTCGCCGGAGGTTTTGCGGGCGGATGCGTCCGTGTTGCGTCTGGGCCGGACGGCGTTGCCGGAGTGCGCCTGAATGGATCGGAAAAACTCGCTTTCGAGAACGGCGACGAATTTGCCGTTGCGCTTTGGGTCTGCGTTCCGCAGACGTTTCGCGGCTATCCGGCGATCATCTCCAACAAGGACTGGCGGAACGGCAACAATCCGGGATTCGTCATGAATGGCTTCGACAAGTACGTGCAGATGAACATCGGCGTACCTGGCGGGGAGAGATTCGATTTAAGGCCGTACGACCTTGAGCTCGGAAAGTGGACGTTCTATGCCGTGACACGCGGACGCGACGGCGTCGTCAGGTTCTATCAGGGCGGACAGGGCGGCTATCTCTACTGGATGGCGGAGAAGGCGCCGGAGATCGCGCTGGCGACGGGAATGCCGTTCTGCCTCGGACAGGACGGAACGAGCGCGAGGAAGAACGAATTCTCCGGAGATATCGACGAATTCGCCCTCTGGACGCGTTCGCTTTCTCACGACGAAGTGCGCCGCATCTACGAGGCGGGGCGTAAAGGGATTGAACTCGGCGAGCTGATTGCGAAGTAGGGGGGGGGCAATGTAGTAAATTCGCGAGTTTCAATGTCATGAATTCTGCCCCAATTCCACAATCTCACAAACCTGCAATCCCATGAAAACTCTCACTTCCTTCCTCACGCCCTTTCTCCTCGCCGTTGCGCTCTGCGTGGCAGCTTCCGCCTCTGCGGATGCGCCGACGGACGCAAAGTGGACGATGTTCGACCGGCGCATCGGCATGTTCGTGCACTGGGGCGTCCATTCAGTGGCCGGCCGCCACTGCCAGATATTGTGGCGCGACCGGATGACGCGGGCGGAATACGAGAAGCTGGCGGAACGGTTCACGGCGGAGAAGTTCGACGCCGACAAGTTCGTGGATGTCGCCGAATCCGCCGGGGCGGACTACATCGTGTTCACGGCGAAGCACCATGACGGCTTCTGCATGTGGGACACGGCGACCACGGACTACAAGGTGACGAACACTCCGGTCCAGCGCGACGTCCTCGCCGAACTCGCGGCGGCGTGCCGCCGGCGCGGCATGAAGCTCGGACTCTACTATTCGAATCCCGACTGGCACCATCCGAATGCCCACAACCCCCAAAGCACCCATCAGATACCCCTTCAGCCGGGCGACAGGCCGGACATGGAGAAGTATGCCGCCTACGTCAAGGCGCAGGTGACGGAACTTCTCACGAAGTATGGCGAGATCGTCTGCTTCTTCTGGGACATCCCGACGCAAATCGACCGTCCCGAAATGGACGCGCTCGTGCGGCGGCTGCAGCCCGGCATCATGATCAACGACAGGGGCTGGGGAAACAAGGCGACGTGCGACTACTCGACGCCGGAACGCGACTGGTGCTCGACGCCGTCCGGCAAGCACGTGGAGGCCTGCGATTCCGTCGGGGCGGTCGCCTGGGGATACAGGAGCAACGAAGACTACAGGACGCTCGGCTATCTGACGCGGCGGATCGACAAGTTCCTCGCCGGAGGGGCGAACTTTCTGCTCAACGTCGGTCCAAAGCCTGACGGCACGATTCCCGAAGAGGCGGTGAAACTCATGGCCGGGGTCGGAGATTGGTGTCGGCGCGTCGGCGATGCGTTCAAGGACGTGAACACAGCGCCATTCAAATTCTGCGGAGACGCACGCATGGTCGCTACGAGGCGCGGTGACGCCGTGTTCATTCATTTTCCTGACGGCTTGAACGCCACGGGCGTATACCTTGATCCAATCGCCACATTGCCGGAGCGGGCCACGTTGCTCAACACGGGCGACCTGCTAAAGGTCGAATTGGACGCCAATCCGAACAGAGGGCCGGCGTCGCACAAGAAGACGCTTCACGTCTGGGGCATTCCGGCGGATGCGGTTGCGAACGAATGTGCAATCATCAGGCTGGACTTTTCGCCGGACTTGAAAGCGCACCGCGAGGCGTATGCGAAGTTCTGGGACGAGTGCCGCAAGGGTGCTTTCGTCGTCGGGCAGGCGTCGAGCATGGAGAACGTGCGGCCACGGGCCGATTTCAAGTGGCGCAAGGCGGACGAGGTTAATGTGCGGCTAGCGAGAGGTGAGCGCGAAAGCGTCCAGATTCTCGTCGCCCGAGCGGAGCACGACTTGAAGGACGTGACGGTTGATATCGTTATGGAGGGTTTGCTCTTTGATGCGACGAATGTCACGGCGTCCGTCGTAGGCTATGTGCAGACGACGAATACGCCGAACTATAAGGTGCGGACCGGCGACGGATTTGAGTTTCCCACCCCTGGGTGGTGGCCGGATCCGATTCTCGACTTCCAGAAGTCGTGCGACGTCTCTGGCGACGATGTGCAGTCGTTCTGGGTGCGCGTCACGTGCCCACGTGGTCAGAGGGCAGGCACATACAAGGGCGCACTCGTCGTTTCGGCGAAGGGTGAAGCATCGGTGTGCATCCCGTTCTCGGTGAGAGTGAACGACTTCGAGATCGGACGCGGCTCGCCGCTTCCGCTCGCCATTTCGTGCAATGTGCCCGGATGCAACGAAGCTGCAATGGGCGGGCGCAAGGATGTCGTGAAGCGGCTTAGGAACGACCCGGAGAGCTACCACAATGCCCACAGGACGCGCGAACGCGAATATACCGGATTCTTCGCCGACTATATGATCACGCGCTCCACAATGTACGCCACGGAGGCGTCAAGCGGCGAGCCGTTCTGGGACGATCTCGTGCGGCTGAAGGAACGCAGCGAACTGGGCATGTTCTGCCTCTTCTACTTCCGGGCGCTCCCGAACCAACCCGATGGAGAGGCGGTCTGGCGCGGACGCTTCATGGATGTCATGAGGCGTCGCTACGACAAGGCAAAGGAACTCGGAATCCTCGACAAGGCGTACTTCTACGGGTGTGACGAATTCAATCCGCCAACATTCACCAATATTCAGGCGGCGGCGAAGATTCTGCACAAGGAGTTCCCTGGAGTGCCTGTGATGACAACAGCGAGGGACGTTCTGCTCGGGACGGGCGACTCCATCCTGAAGAACATCGACATCCACTGTCCTGCGGTCTGCTTCTGGGAGAACCGCCCGGTTGCCGAGGCGCAGAAGGCCGGGAAAAGGGTTTGGTGGTATTTCTGCAACGTGCCGACCGTCCCGTACGCCAACACGATGATTGAAGGACCTCCGGCGGAAATCCGATCACTCATGGGTGCGCAGACCCAGAAGTTCAAACCCGACGGGTTTCTCTACTACGCGACGATGAAGTGGAACTCCGAGTCCCCCATCACGCAAGGACCGTTCACGGAGTGGACTCCTGCGACGGGCGACGGCCAGTGGACGTGCTGCGGTGGTCCGGATTTGCTTCCGCTCGCGACGATACGCCTCGAGAACTTCCGCGACGGGCTGGAGGATCTGTGGTACGTGCGCGAACTGGAGAGGCGGTTTGCCGTCCATAAGAACAAAAACGACAAATGGGCGAACGCCGCAAAAGCCGCTCTTGCCGTGCCGGACGAAGTGGCGCGTTCGGTCAAGGACTTTTCCACGGATTCCGATGTCATTTACCGCTGGCGCGACGGTATCGCCGATCTGATCGAAGCGGAGCGATAGCAGATGCCACGCGGCGCGGGAGTCTCAGGCGGTTTCAGCCGCAGTCGCGGCGGGCGGAGCGGGAATTCCCCGCTACCAGTTCGCGGGCTTGTGGATGGTGCCTGTTGCGTCAGTAAGGATTACCGGCAGTTGGCTTGCGGCGAGGTCGGACGTGCGGATGCGCTTGT
>JAZOAC010000154.1:0-3158 GCA_045595285.1 Kiritimatiellia bacterium
TCTTCCTGCTTTCACATGCCCGTTCCCACAAGGTGTTGTACAGGAGGGCGGGGAAGTTGCGCAACTCCGCCTCGTTTTTTGGGCATTGGCACCACAGCGCCGCCAATTGGAACAAGATATACTTCTGGGGTTGTCCTAACATCCATGTCCCCAGCTGCGAGCCGCGAGGAGGCAACGGACTTGCTGGCGAAGGCCAGATTTCCAAGGCGAGGCTTGAGGGCAAGGAAGCGGGTGGCAGAAGTCGGCAGGGCTATGTCGTTCGCGTCTATGACGATATGCTTGTCATCGAGCGGCGCGAGTTCGGCGAGGGAGGGAGCATTGGCGCGGATTGGGTTATGCCGCTCGGAAAGTACGACCCGCATCCGTTCTCGAAGGAAGAATTGAAGAAGGTCATCGGAGAACCGCAGTTCCGCGAAGGCGCTAAGCTGACGGTTGAGATTTCCAACGCAGAGACGCAGAGGCGCAGAGAGGGAGAAAACGAAAACTCTGCGTCTCCGCGCCTCTGCGTTAAAATACCGCTTGCCGACGGCAATCCCGATTCGCGAGTGTATGCCTATGAGGTTGTGGCCGTTGGCGATGAGGGGGCGCAAAGACTCTTCAAGGCTGTGTATGCAGCGGGTGTGAATCTGGGTATGGGCCACGAGCCGAAAGGAGGCGTGACAACGCTTGATATTCCGATGTCGGAGCTGCCGACCGGCAAGACGCTGACCATAGCGGCGAGTCCGCTTTCCTCCCTTGGCACAAAAGGCAAGGCGATAGCGGCAGAATGGAAAATCTGAAAGGAAACATTAGGATGAAAACGAGAATAGCCGCGTTGGCGGTAGTGATGGCGGTTTCGCTTTTCGGCGCGACGCGAACGGACGCCATCAGGGAGAAGCTCCTGTCCGACGACAGGAACTATGTATTTGTCGCCATGCACCGTGGAGACTGGCGCAACTTCCCGGAGAACTCGAAGGGAGCGATTCTTTCCTCGATCCAGCTTGGCGCAGACATCGTGGAGCTTGATGTCCACATGACGAAGGACGGACGGTTTGTCCTTAACCACGACAAGACCATCGATCGTACGACGACGGGCAAGGGTATGGTGCACGACCTCACGCTTGCGGAGATCAAGCAGTTCAAGATGCGCGACAAGAACGGCAATCCCACGGACTACGACGTGCTGACGCTGGAGGAGGCGCTGGAGCTTACGCGGGGCAAGATTCTGGTGAACATCGACAAGTTCACGAAGCACCCGAAGGAGATACTGGACGCCGTGGCGGCGGTCGGGGCGTTGAAGGAGGTGCTTGTCAAATCGACGCACGAGCCGGACGATGCGCGGCGGTTCTTCGGCGCATACTGGAAGGACGTCGAGAGCGGCGAAATACTCTACATGCCCGTCATCCAGTTCTGCTGGAAGAAGCACAAGAAGGCCGCGCACGATCTTCCGCTATGGCTCGCCGAAGAGCCGCGCAAGGCGTCGATGTACGAGATATGCGCCGACAAGCCCGAGTATGCAGGCGCGTTCGCCGATGTCATCAAGGCCAAGGGAGCGCCGCGCCTCTGGATAAACACAATGTGGGATTCCCTTTCCGCAGGACATGGCGACGAGCGCGCGCTTCTCGATCCTGACGCGAACTGGGGCTGGGTGCTGGAGCAGGGTGCGTCGATGATACAGACCGACTACGCGGCGGAACTTCTCGTCTATCTAATGCGCAAGGGGCGGAGGAGCCTCTGACATGAAGCGCGTCGGCGACATGGCTGGCGAGGCGTTGGAACTCAGACGGCTTACAGGACTTCACGCAACTTTCGCAAAGGCAATACCGCTTCAGGGCGTGGAACTGGGAAAATGAAGTGTCACACGCAGATGGCAAGAGTGCCAGTTTCTTTCAGCCGCAGTCGCGGCGGGCGGAGAGTGCTTGCAATGTCACGTCATGGACGGATCGACGATTCTCAGGTCGGAGAACCAGCGGCGCATAAAGCCCCTGTCGCGGGTGACGAGCGCATCGGCGCACTCCAGCGCATGTGCGCCGATGAGGAAGTCCGGGACGATGGCAAGTCGCAGAGCCTCTTTCTTTCGTGCCGCTTCAAGCCGCGCTTTCTTCCAAATTTCTCCTGCACGGATCGTCGCGGCTTCCGGCATCGGAGAGAAGTCGATGCCGAACGCGGCCATCTGGTGGCGGAACGCCGACTTGTCCGCAAATCCCGCAGACGCCTCCGCCCAGACGACATCGCAGGCGACGAGGGAATGTCCATCTGCATACAGTCCCGCGACGAAGTCCCGCGAGGACGGTCCAAACTCCGGGTCGGCCAGAAGTATGTCGTAGATGATGTTCGTGTCAATGGCGTAGATCATCAGCAACCTCTCATTTCGCGGATCAGTTCGTCCGTGCTGATGCCGCCAAACGCGCCTTTAAGGCATCCGTACGCTTCCTCGAACGGGCTGCGCTTCTTCTTCTGGGCGGACACCATGAGGGTCTTGCCGCTGATTTTGAACGTGAGAACCATGCCCGGCGCGAAGCCAAGCCGCGTGCGGAACTGTTTAGGTATCGTCACCTGTCCGCGTTCGCAAAGAGTAGCCGTTGTCATCAGAAACTCCCAATGAGGTCGAAAAAGTATGCAAAATTATATCACGGTATGGATTTCAAGTCAAGTGCGCCGCGCATGCGCAACGGTGCAGGCATTTGCTGTGCTGGCGGCGCTGCCGCTTTCTGCAGCGGAGCTGGCGCACCGCTGGAGTTTCAGCGGCGACTACACCGACTCGGTCGGTGGGTCGGATGCGGTGAAGTGCGGCACATATGTGTCGCTTTACGACGGCAAGGTTCACATGGGCTATGGAGCGTGTTCGCACGGCACCGGCTATGTCAATCTCGGAAAGAATATCCTTGATACGACGGCGGCGACGATTGAAGTTCGCGGACTCGCACTACGGCGAGATGGCGCACTATGGGCTGTATCGCCTCGCAACTGCGAGAACGCGGATTTGACAGGAAAAAAAAAACAAATATAATTCACAGCCATTTAAAGCGAAGAAAGGGCGAAAGCCGTGACAAAAAGAGAAGCACTCAATGGAAAGCCGTATGCGGGAAATCCGCACGTACGGTTTGACGAGGGGGAAGCCGCATCGACATGCACCGCAGCGATTGAGACCGAAGGTCGAAATAGCCCGAGCATCGCGC
>JAZOAC010000155.1:0-10767 GCA_045595285.1 Kiritimatiellia bacterium
TCATAAGAACAGGTGCATTTACCTCAGCAATGGTGCATTTAGTTTCGCGCACTACGGATAATGTTTTTAGGTGCATTTACTCTGACAATCGACCGCATTCGGATAATGACCGCAAAAGGCCATCAAATCAGTGGCAAAACAAATTTATAAATGCCAAAACACACAATCTCTTCCATAAAAGCATAGTTTCCCTGACCACCATCCTTCATGACCAATAATGAGAATATGATTCGGACTAGTTCTCAAGGGTACGGTTACCGAATGTGACGCAATCCGTCACTCACCCGATATCCTTCCGACAAAATCAAGATTACGGTATGGACGAAATCCAAGGATGCCGGCAATCCTAAACGCATTAAATAAAATAACCAGAGTAAACAAGAGCCGGAATCACACACTTCCAAGAACCATCACCCAATTATTCCTGTCAGAAAATGACAAGACACGATCAGCCCCCCCCCAAAAAAAAGCATCTCCCCTGCCAAAATCCTCCGGAAGGACGGCAATTTTCAAATCACCCTGTCACCCCAATATGCCAATGACACATCCTCACAACCGCCTTCTGCCGCCCGCACAAGCGCACGGCGAATCAGAGGCTCGTCAAGCCTCCCTGAATGGTTCTGCTTATGTTCAAGCTCCCAGAGATGCCCGAACACTATGCGTTTCGCTTTGATTTTGGCAACCGCCTTGGTCGTGTTTATGCCACATCCCGGAAATAAGAGCCACAAATCAGGTCGTCCCCATATCGTCTCAAGTTTCGGCTCCGTTCCTCTGCCGCTGTCGCCAGTGTGATAAAGAGTCCAGTTCCCGACCTTGATCTCGAAAGCTGTCGTGAAGTCTATGAGCCAGTCGTTATGGTCTATAAGCGATGTGCGTATCTCAACATCCTTTATCCTGAATGTCTTTCTTGCCCGCGTATATCCCTTGACCGGAATAAAGTTGGAGAGCAGCGGCTTTCCACGTTCGGAAACCGCCTTGCACAGACCCCTTCTGTAATGGTCGCTGTGGTTGTGCGTGACAAGGGCGAAATCCAACATTGACGCAAACTCCAAGTCCCGGCGATGGACAAGGTCTATCGAAAAGAGCGATTCACGTGTCTTGATCACATACCCCATGTTGTAGACGCTCCATACCGCAGGGATGCCGTTCACTTTTGTGTTCTTCACTTCGCGCATGACCTTTTCGAACGCCGCCTCCAGCTTTTCAAGGCTCGCAAAACCACGCGTTCCGCCGTCGGTCATGTACTGTCTGTAGACATCAGGCGAAACCTGCTCCGTCTCATTGTGCCACACGGCGATATCGTCGGATGCGACAGACGAAGATTTCGCCCTTGTCGATCCGATCAATCCTGCCGCAACCGCCCCGACGACAAACTGCCGTCTGCTAACCACATCTTCTGAATAGTTCTCGGACATTCAGCATCGCTCCTTTTTTTACATCATTTGACGGAAGCATTCATATGCCGCGATAGAGACGGCATTTGCAAGATTGATCGACCGCGCATGTTCGCCGGGCATGGGAATGCGGAAAAGCGACTCACGGTAACGCCCATAGAAATCCTTTGGCAGTCCGGAACTCTCGTTCCCGAACACAAGCGCATCGTCTTCCTCAAACCGGCAGTCGTAAAGCGATTTTTCTCCATGCGTAGAAAGCATCATCATGCGTTTCGGATTTGCCGCCGCCAGATATTCATCCCATGTATCGTGGATTGACACATCAAGATGCGGCCAATAGTCCAGACCTGCACGGGCAATGGATCTGTCGTCAAGACGGAAACCAAGTGGACGCACAAGATGAAGCGGCACTCCAAGCCCAACGCACAGCCTTCCGATCGCACCGGTGTTGTGCGGAATCTCCGGTCGGACAAGAACTACTGAAAATCGGCTCGCCATATCCACACTCGCCTTAAACACCACATAAAGTAAAGGCTATAACGGTCGAATTTCCACGCCAAGCGGGGCGAGCGACATATTAACCGATCCAGCACCGGAAACCTCAAATACGCAGTTCTTCGCACTGTCTGCGGTACTAACCGCCAAGAGCCAAACCTTGCCTTCATGACGCCATGCGCGGGCATACACGCCGGACGGAGCGCCGGTAACGGCAGGCGCTGCCTCTGCGGAAAGGAATACCGGAGCATATTTCGCGAATTCCCCGTAAACGCGGCAGACCTCCGCCCATCGCCGCTCGAAGGGATCTCTCTTGTGCATCTTGCGCAACCCGTTATAGTTGTATGCGCACACGCCATTCGCTCCAGCTACGACGCACTGCCATACCATGTTCCGGATCTCCGTCTCCGTCGGCGCACGCGTGGTTACGCCCGGAAACCTGCGGTAGGCGCTCCAGTCGAATATCTGCGGCGCTTCCCACACCGCCTTGCCGAAGACATCACGACGCGTAAGCGCCGTCCAGTCCGCCACCATCGAAATCGGTTTGGGCTCCTTGCCCGCCACCGGATAAGGGTCTGTCCCCATGACATCAAAGGTTCCGGCATACTCGCGCAGACGCCCGATCTGGTACAGCACCATAAACGCGGGATGGTCAGGGTCGGCGCGTCTGACGAGGTCGTAGCGTATCTTCAGCCGGTCGATCCATTCCGGGCCTAGCTCGTCGTTGATGTACCAGGCGAGAAGCGCGGGATGATCCTTGAATTTGCCGATGTGGTTCTCGACCCATACACGCTCGGTTTCGTGATCGGTTATCTCTTGGGGGCATGCAGGGCGTCCGAGAAGGACATCTTTGATGGAATATATCACCTTCTTTCCTGCGGCATGGAAACGATCCATCTGCTCACGTGTCAAATGGCGATAGCACATCACGCAATTGAACGGGCTGTTTGAGATATCCAGAAATGCCTGTTCCGTGAAATAGGAAAGGTATATGCCAACCGGATAGAACGGCTTGCCGTCCACGAGAATGCGGTTGTCCGCATCTATGCGAGCTTTCCAATCCGGAAATTTCTCCACGCGACTGAACATGAGCGACCGGCTCTCGACATCCCTGCCTTCGGCATCCACGAGCCGTACCGCAATCTTCGATGCGCCCATCGGAAGCATGCCGACATCCACCTTCGCGCGCGCGACGCCATCCTCTATCGCGGCGGCGACCGTGCGGACCGCGCCAGACGCGTGCGGAATGTCGAAAACGACCTTCTGTCCGTTTCCGGCGATCTCCTTTTCCGGAGCCGTGAGCGCCGAAGAGAAAACCACCTCTCCCGCAACAGCCGTATCGCGATAAATGCCCGAAACAAGTGCGCCAAGTACAGGCCTCGACTCCGGAACGCAGGAAATGTCGTCGAACCATGCCGTCCCTCTGCGGCCTCTTGAAAGATAAGGGGCGAGCTCGCATTTCACGGCGTTCGCGGGGACGTCCACCGCAAAAGATATCCGCTGCCAATCTTCAACCGTACCGCGCACGCCGGGCGCGGAACCGCTGCCGAGCCATTTTCCGTTCGCGGCGACGCAGCCGACGGATATCGTCGCGCCCGCACCCTTGCCCACCACATCCTTTGTGCGCACCCAGGCGCTGAAGCGGTAGCGCTTGCCCGGCTCAACCGCAATATCCTGAGTCGGAAACGTGTAGGGATCGTTCTTCTTCACCGAGAACTTGAGCGCGTTCGATCCGTTGCGGCCCTCTCCCTTCACATACGAATATGTCTTTGAAGGCGCTGCCCAGTTTGCCGCCTTGCCATCATCCGACAGCGTATCAAAACCGGGGTTGAGAACCAGATTCGCCGACGCGAACAATGCTGCAGTCAATATCATCGAGATTTCCTTCCTTTTCTTTTCGGGAGCCGCGGCGCGTCGGGGACAACGCGCCCTGCCAACGCTTCGCGCCAACAACCGCAACTACCCAGCTCACCGCGGTTCAACGACATCCTTCCAGTGGATTTCGATCTTTCCGTCTTTCGTGAATGTGATCGGCACCCATGCATAACGCCCGTCGATTGCATTCTTTGGACGCCACATGTCGAACATCGCAAGGTAATCATTATCCGAAACTTTGAGGATAAATGTCGACTGACATCCCCACGTGCGCTCCGGACCGAGCCCGTTGGCTGGGTTTACGCGCACGCACGGATTGTCGAGCCGCTCCCAAGGCCCCATGATGGAACGTGCCCTGTAACTGCGGGCAGGATTCGACATCCAGCCTGTACACCCGGAACCGATGAGATAGTACCAGCCGTCCTTGTGGCATACGGCCGGAGCCTCGGTCTTGTCGCCGTCGGCCATTACGGCCTCCGTCTTCGTGTGAGACAGATAGTCATCCGAAAGACGGATAATGCGCATCGTCTTGTTGTGGTTGGACGAGAAGAAGTGATACGCCGCGCCGTCGTTGTCCACGAACACGGTCTGGTCGCGGCTTTGGTATCCGTTCGGACGGAGCGACTTGAGGAACCTGTAGGGTCCTGTCACCTTGTCAGCGACGGCGATACCGACGCGCGCCTCGGAATAACCCTTGCCTTTAAGCTCAAGGTGGAAGAACATCACATATTTGCCGGTCTTGGCGTTGCGGACGACCTTCGGACGCTCAATGATGCAGCCCGCCTCGATATCATGGCCGACCTCGTTCGTCACCGAAAGCGAGATTCCGCAATCCATCCAATTGACAAGATCCTTCGACGAATAGCAATGCACGCCGACGAAAGCGCGATTGCCGAAGTCGCCGTAAATCTTGTGTTCCCCGAACCAATACCAGGAATCGCCATCTCGCAAAACACCGCCGCCGTGGGCGTTGATGTGATGTCCCTTGTCATCGAACCACAACCCGCAGTTCATGTTCCCGCCAAGCGACGCCTCCGCCGCAACCGCGCAAGCCCACACTGCCAATGCAAATATCTTCTTCAACACTCTTCCCTCCTCAACTCTCGACCGCCAGCTCCCAAACTACCTCAACACCATTACAGTACCTATCTTCGGCGTTCCGACAACTGCGAACCAACCACAATTCCAAAGTTCAGAAGACGGAGCCATCTGAACCGTCTCAATATAAGGTGAATCGGAATCCGGTGCCGTGATTGAAGCAACGCACTTCCATCCGCCGTTGACGGAATCGGTGCAACGGTAAACCTTCACATGGCGCACTCCTTCAATCTCCGCAAGCGCAGGATCATAATGGAACTTAAGCTTGAGCGAAGTAAAGTCCTGCTTATGATCGGCGGTAAGATCCTCGTCGTCAACATCCGGCGTAGCAGTTGAATTGAAGTGTCCGATACGCCAAACCGCCGAATGATGAATCCCACGACCTGACGGCAATCCGGCAGGGATATCACTGCGATCGACAGCATACAGTTCCGAAAACACGTACGTGCCAGTCGTGTTCATTGTGTCGGTATCAAAATCATAGCGGAAAGAATTCACGAAACGAGGATTGGTCAGTGTAGGATAATCTCCAATCGTCGCATGGGACTTCGCAATACGCGGCAAACTGCGAGGCATAACGAGTCGCCCCTTGTTCATTGCATACCAACCATTTGTTCCACACCCGTTTCCAGCCCAACTACCGCTACTCCTGTTAACACCAGCGCGAGAGAAATCAAGATTGCGTTCGACACCACCACCATCCGCCGTGACTTTGCCATAAATGCTGATACCACCCCACGTATCACGCCCCAAATCAGCGTAATTAATCATTATTGCACATGGATCGTCAAAACCGACAAAACCCCACCCCTTCAGAAATCCGACCGTACTTGTTGCATTGACACCGATTGTCAAGGGCGTAAGTGCAGCCTTTTCTGTAGAGTCCAGAAAGATAGAACCACCGCTCATATTGCAATATCCGATTGCTGTAGTACCACGTCCAAAACACATCTCACAGACATTAGTCACGACACCGTTGTTCGCAATATTAAGAGTACCATACTGAGACGCACCACCCTTTTTCGCAGCAACTGAAACATTTGTGGACGCAACAACACCATTTTCGCTGACAGTCAAAATACCAGGAAGATTTTCACCCGTTCCAATAGATAAAGACCCACGAACAGATAACGCTGCAGCCCCAGCAACATAAACCTCCCCGGTTCCTCCAACAACCGATCCCCCAATTAAATAGCTATTCGGAATGGTAAGGTGTGATGTTCCATCAAGTTCAACGATTCCGCGAGCACCAGCCCCTTTTCCAAGTTCGAGACAACCATTCATGGTAAGTGCGGTCGTTCCGTCAAGTCTAAATGTACCGACGGATGATGCACCGACTCCAACATAAGTGTCCTTATCGAAACTCGTCATTGAATGATTGTTAATTGTAAATGTGGCGACGGAATTATCTGCATAAGCCACATTAAGCGCTCCTTCAAATGTAAGAGTGCTATCATCGGACAACACAACCGACGCGACCGAGGGATTATCTCTACCAAGATAGAGTGTCTTGCACGAAAGCGATGCAGAATCAGAGAGACTGACAACACCCTCCCCACCTTTAGCCCCAGTATCACCACTATACCCGATACTAACCTCCGTATTATTGGCTGTACCATTAAATACACTGTTGCCGGTCAGAATAATAGAACCCTTACTACCCTTTCCTCCAATCCGAACTTGCGAACCGGACGTAAACGAAGCATTATTGGACATCACAAGTGTACCGACACCAGCTGCTGTCAACACTCCTCCAAGTCGCAATATAGGAGCTTTTTCAAGGATTATTGTTCCTTCATTGATAATTCGTGCCGGCGCTCGACCGCCAAGATAAAAGGCATACTGTCCATAACTAGTACGCGTTATATTAAGATTAGCTCCAGCATGATTATAAAAAACACTTTCCAATGTAGAGCCAGACTTTTCGCCAATGGAAAGGCAATTCCGTATCGTTACGGTACCAAAATTATCAAATCTCGGAGTATTGATTCCTCCATCTTTATATCCCAGATAGATATTTGCAGCATTCACCTCTCCTTTATTCGTAACAACAGCATTTACATCACCCACTACACCTACATAGAGATATTTGGAATCATTGACATACAGCATTCCCGCATTCTCCACAAAGAGACGGCTTGCACCAGACGCATTACCAAGAAAAATATCATCCTCTGCAGTCCACGTCGCTCCATTCTTGACGGTAACGAGCGCATCCGAAGCCATTCCGCCATCCGCTGCATTCGCATGCCCGATGTACACTTTGCCTTCCGTCGTTTCTGACACATCAAACGTCTTGTTGTTGTAGTAAACATCAGCAAAAATCGAAGCGGACAACATAACAGCCCACATAATTATCGCTATTTTTTTTTCTTTCATGATTTTCTCCTTTTCGTCAAGATTCAGAAGGTCTCTCCACGGACATATTTAGGCGAAACCACGCCCGAACTGTATCTGCCCGTGCGGAGACCTTCGATGACCATGTCGGCGAGGCATCTCCCGTCAGCCTGAGCATCCGTTTCCATGCGCGTCATCGGCTTCACGAACACCGGACCGCACCCGCAGTCGATGTTCGCCCATGTAACCACCGCCACATCCTCGGGGATGCGGATCGCCTCCGCCTGCAAGGCCATGAGCGCGCCCGTCGCAAGGTAGTCGTCCTGGAAAAACATTACGTCCGGAAGCCATCTGCGGCCTTCGGCGGCAAACCGTGCGGCAAACGCATCGATGGTGCCGCGGGTGACCGCCGGCCCGGGAATATGCCGGCCGACGCGCGTGACGACCTTCCACTCATCAACCGAAATTCCCGTTCCGCGGAATGCCTTGCAAACGTCGACGGCGCGTTTTGAATCCATCGAAACCTGGAGAACCCGGGAAACGCCCTTCCTGCGGCAGTCTGCAACAAAATCGGCGACGGCGGCATCCATCCTGCGCAAGACCGTGCAGAGGCACCCCCGGTACGATCCGCCGCCAAGCTGCGTAAAGCGCACAAAGGATATTTTCTTGTCCGAAAGCCATCTGGATATCTCCGGCTGGTCGTGCAGCTGGACCACGACATCCATCTGCTGGCGGAGCATCAGCTCGAGAAGCGAATAGTCATAGGTGCCGTCGGCCTTTCTGGGGACGGTCACTATCAGCGGAAGATATCCGGCCGCAGTCAATGCGTCTCGCAGGGCATCGCCCACCACGGTAAGATACTGGATGGAGCCACCGGACGGAACCAGTATCATCACCTGCCCCCTCCACATGGGATGGCTTTCCGCGCACACCTCTATCCCCGCATGCGGCCGCGGACACACCAGGCGCTCATCCTTCAGAATCCGTATAGCGCGGGAGACCAGCACACTGCTCACCCCGGTCATCGCGGACATGTCGCGTATCGGCGGCAACACGTCACCAGGCGTATAGTATCCGGTGTGAATTGCGGTGCGCAACGCATCCGCAAGCTGAACCGCCAAGCCTATATGCAGCGAACGGTCCACCTTGAACGGCGGCAATCTGAAAGCTCTCCTCATAAACGGCACACATTATATCACAATAATGACAAACAATGTACGAAATTACGGAGAAACCGCCAGGATGGCAAAACCGTAATTCCTCGATGCCCAAATGCCAATCACTCTCCCTAAAAAAGGGAATTTACATGCCTACCGTCGATCCTGTCCACTTACATCTGCAATTGACGGTGGATTTTTGATTACATCCATAACATAGACCTGACGAGAACCCTCATGCACCGAATTGAAACCGAGCTGTTTTCCATCCGGCCGCCAGCGAGGATGCAAATCGCAACGGCAATATACATCACGATAAACTTCTGGAACATAGAATTTGCCGATATCCTTTATCTTATCATCAGCAAGGCGGACCATCTTCCAATTGCGGTAGAAATCGTCATCCCAATAACCGTCGCCGGAAATGAATTTGCCGTCGGGAGTATAAAGACAATGTCCATCGAAATTCATCGCGTCCCCACCGATCTGCCGGGCATTGGCCTCTTCTCCAACCGTAAATTCGATATGCGTGTAAACCCGATTCTGCCAGTTGGCGGTAACCGCCATCGTACGCGCGTCGCGCTCCGAAAGCGGCGGCTTCCAATTGAAATGCGAACTTCCCCAGCCGTCGGGGAAGCAACGGCGGATGTTGCTCCCGTCGACATTGCAGGTAAAGGCCGTAGTCTGCCATTTGACACCCTTGAATTTCTTGACGCCTTCATACGATTCTTCAACGGAACGAGAAAGGAAGTAAAGCCGCTCGCCATCCTTGGAGAATACGACATGGCAGAGATAACTCATTGCATTATTCCCCTTCACCGCCGGGACCATATCCTTGACGGCAGCGCAACTGACTATGAGTTTGGCGCTGCCAGTGCGCATATCAACCAGAAAAAGTCCGTCATCCACGGGAAACACTTCCCCCTTCCGCGGATCTTGGCCATTGCCATAGTAGCCGTAATCGGGACGGGTTACAAAAAGACGCGCATAGTTGATGGATATGGCCCATTGACCATCTTCCGAGACTGCAGCCACCGGATATGGGAAAACCCGCTCTTCCTTTGTCTTCCAGTTCATCACCACTGCGCAAAACCTGCCTTCCCGCATATCGTTGAATACGAGTGTATCCTTCTGCCCCGGCAGCCAATGCGCCATTGCCGCCTCCTGAAAGTTCCAGCAGCGCGTAGTCGAAAAAGGGATAAATCTGTTGCCGTCGAGGGTGTCAACCACTCCTATAGTCGCCGCACGTCCGTCTGGAAGCGTGTTTTTAATGTCTGTCTCAAGCACGAGCACATAGCGATTATCCTTGCTCCAGGCATTGATAGCGTAGTAATTCGCGAAAAAATGATCTTTCGGACCTGAAGTTATCGCCCGAGGAGCGGAAAACTCCGGAAATGGCGCAGCCTTATCCGCAACTACCGACAGAAGTGCGACTATCGCAAATAAAAAAGTCATCTCATCTTTTCCTTAGCCATCATCCCATAAGCGAGACGAAATCTTTTCCTGACCGTCTGGTAAGGTATCACAACCCGACCTTCAGAGTCAAGGTGAAATTCAATGGACAGGAGCGAAGGCCGTATCACATCATGCCCGCTCAAGATAGAGAGGCCTTCCGCGCTGACCAAGGGAGTTGAGCGGGGTTACGGCAAAACGGAGCTTGTGCGAAGGCAATTCACAAGCTCCAAACACGCAGGTGACCGTCTTTGCATCTCGCTTCACGCTCCATTGCACACCGGGCTGGTATATGCGCTTTGTGCACATTGGTCTTATGACATCACCTTCCACATACTCAGCCCGCACCTCATAGTCGAACGGACGCGAAAGCGAATCCGTGCCGTGCGCCGCAGGAAACGACAGAACGATCTGCTGTTCATCCTTTTTCATGAGACCCTTGCCTGTCCGCTCTTTAACCGATATCTTTGCACCGGATGAGAACTCCGGCGCATGCGCTTTCGCACGTCTGTTCTCGAATGTGTCAAGAGGAGTCCCGTCGACACCCCCCTTGTAAGTCAGATAGGAACGCGCACTCTCATAGACATAATGTGCAGATCTTCCGATAATCGCCCTTGTATGACCGATGGGGGATAGTGTCTTCGGATATCCTGAGAGCAAGCACGGCGGCGAGATCAAGGAACGTCCCTTCGCAGACGCCAAGAATCTCCCCTACAACCCGCCTTACTTCATCATTCAGGCTTTCATTCCCCCAGCTTCCGGCACATTCTCCACCGCTCCTGCCACCTACCGCTCCTTCACTACCTCCATCTGAATCCTCTCTACCGCAATCCCCCACACCATCCCTCAATCCATCCCCCACACCATCCCTCAATCCATCCCCAACTCCTTGAGAATCAGTCCGAACCATATTCTCAACGCACTCCAACCCCGCCCGGCTTCCGATGTCAGCCCTGTTC
>JAZOAC010000156.1:0-2942 GCA_045595285.1 Kiritimatiellia bacterium
TCAAAGCATTGACCGGCTCGGACGCAGCTATGGCGAGGTGCAGGATGAATGGCGTTGGATCACGAAAACGCTCGGTGCGGAAGTGCAGGTGCTCGACATGCCGCTGCTCGATACGCGCAAGAACAAAAATCTGCTCGGAACGTTCATCGCCGATCTCGTTCTGCAGGTGCTCGCATACTGTGCGCAGTTCGAGCGCGAGGCGATTCTCACACGCCAGCGGCAGGGGATCGCAGAGGCGAAGAAACGCGGAGTGCGCTTCGGAAGGCCGCGGCGCAAAATGCCGCCGGAGTTCGCTGAGGCGGTGGATATGGTGAGATGCGGCGAGATTTCAGGACGCGAGGCGGCACAGCTCTGCGGCATGTCGTATTCGACATTCAGAGAATGGATGCGCAAGTTTCGAGCGGATCAGAATGGGAAGTGACTTTATCGGCAAAAATGACAAAATAGAGTTGTAAACGGTGGCAAAACGGACTGTTCTTCACGGTTGATCTGTGTTATAATACTTGCACTTTAAAGGTAATAATGAATAATTACATTACAGAGGTAATAGTATGAAGGCATTGAAGAAAATGCAGAAATACTTGAAGGCGTGTGGAATCGAATGTTCCGACGTTTGCGGGTATGATCTGTTTTCGCAATTCCCGGCATCCGTTTCCTTGCGTTATGATGCTTGCATGCTTACGATATTTGGGAAGCCTCGCATAGCTTTTGAACCCAAGGTGCAAGAGTCGCCTGATGAACTTGTTTCCGTTTATCGAAAACTTGCCGCCGCAGTTCATCCAATCGCGGTTTTAGATTTTGCGGATAGCGAATACAGCGAGTACTTGAGGAAATCAAAAGTCAACTATATCGTTCCGGGACGGCAGATGTATGTTCCGCCATATGCGGTGCTTCTACCTCCAAATGCATATGAACGGGCGGAAAAAGCGTTTTTGCGCGATTTTCTTTCTCCTTGTGCGCAGCTTGTGTTTCTTCGCACTCTGCTTTTTCATGCCAA
The DNA here is from genome assembly GCA_045595285.1 of Kiritimatiellia bacterium. Taxonomy (GTDB): domain Bacteria; phylum Verrucomicrobiota; class Kiritimatiellia; order RFP12; family UBA1067; genus UBA1731. The sequence goes on from JAZOAC010000156.1 coordinate 998, forward strand.
AGAGGGGAATGTATCGTATGCGGCCCTGCAAAAGGAGCTGTCAATTAACTGCGTGTATCTGACTCGTGCCTGTCAGGAGCTTGAGTACCACCGGCTGGCTGCGTTGGACAAAGTCGGCCGTAATCGTTTCATCTGTCTGCCTCAAGAGCGGCGCCTGTTATGGCGGTCGGCGGAGAAATGCTTGCGTACGCCTGTGCTTAAGCGAATACGCTATACAGGAAATGTGAGCAATCCGGTGACAGCCGGATACTCGGCTTTGTCGGAACTGTCCGATCTGGCTCCTGAAAATGAGCGGATATTTGCAATGGCGCAGTCAGAGTTTCGCACCTTGGAAGCACGGAAGATAAAGAAATACAACGGGGTACAGATAGAGGTGTGGCGTTATGATCCGCGGCTTCTTGCCATTGAAGGGCGCGTGGATCCGCTTTCGCTTTATCTTTCTTTGAGGGATTCGCCGGATGCGCGAATCAACATCGCTATTGAGAGTCTTCTGGAGAATGTTCTATGATAGTCGGATTCAAAAGATTTGAAACGGCGTTCCTGCCACATCGCGAGTCATTCATCCTCATCGGCGGAACAGCAGTCCAGATGGTGCTTGGACAGTATGACAGCGCCAAAGGGGTTGCCAATCGTGCGCGTGTCACGCATGATATTGACCTTCTGGTTGTTACAGATAATCTTACCGATGAATTCAAGTTGGCATTCCACAGATTCATTGAAGAGGGCGCCTATGAATGCTACTTCTCAAAAGAGCGTCCACACTATTATCGTTTTCTGAATCCGAAAAATGCCGATTATCCAAACAAGGTAGAGCTTCTCTCCCATTCGTTGCTGGATATCCCCGGCATTCGCTATACGCCGTTGTCAGTGGAACGGGATGAAAGCATGTCCGCAATGGTTTTGGAAGAGGAACTTTACCAGTATGTCGTTGCACATTGCCGGCTTATTCACGGATTCAAGTGTCTGAAATCAGAAGCACTGATCGTATTTAAGATTGCGGCATATCTGAACCTGATGGAGGAATATTCACAGACGGGCGACGCCCGTCGGCGAAATGATGCGCTCAAGCACCGAAATGATGTTTTTCGCGTCCTGGAACATGTTGATCCAACGGAAAGATGCGATATTCCTGCCTCAATCGAAATTCTTGTTCGTGAATTCATCTCTCGGTTTTCGGCTGGAGGTGCAAACTATCTTGAATGGGATTCGATTTCACAGGCGATATCATCACCGTCTGTTGCGACGAATCCCATGCCTTTGATTGTCGCTTGCAATCGGTTGTTCATGTTGTCGTAGTAGCATGATTTTTAGATTTTACGGAAGCTGAATCTAGGTTTATGAAGCTAATAATTCAGCTTTGACCCCATGTGCGAAGTGTGGGTTTAGGCGGATTTTGCATTGACCGGCCTTTTGGGTGAAAACATAACCGCCAATAATGGCGGAAAATAGCGTATTTTACGCAAGATAAATCCCTCAAAGTGAACGGAAAAGTACACATTTTCGTTCACGCCGCAGATGATATCAAATCGGTCCGTTTCACGCAATGACCAAAAGGAATTTTTTGCGACTTTTCTCGGTGCGTTTTTTCGCTCTAAATCGAACGATTCTATGAGTCGTTTTTTGACCGTGTGATACCGTGATTTGCTGACGCATGCATGTTCAATCGCTTCGCTTTCCGTAAGGCCCCGAAGCAGCGCCGAAAGCACTCCGAGTTCGGTACATGACAAGCCCCAGAGAAACGCGATGGCGGTATGGATGTTTTCGCTGTGCGAGTAGTTTCTTGCAAGGAATCTGTCGAGGATGTCTGCGGCCATCGGTGACGTTTGCATCCGCTGAAGTGTGTCGCTGTCGGCCAGTTTCAAGAACCGGTTCATCGCTCTGATTATGCTGTACCGAGATACTTTGAGACGGGCGGCAATCTGCGTATGGTTCAGTCCGTGTGCAT
>JAZOAC010000157.1:0-32001 GCA_045595285.1 Kiritimatiellia bacterium
ATGGTGCGCCAAGCAAAGCTCGGCAGAGCTAACAGAATGAAAGGAAGCTGTACGGCAACGAAAACGACATGCCGTTAGGAAGGTTGGCTGTGCGGAGGGTGACCGACGCGCAGAAGCCCAACCGGACAAAGGAATGAGCCAAACGGTGCGCCAAGTAAAGCTCGATAGCAACTTGCGAAATGAAAGGAGTTCGTGCTGACAAGAAATCGACAGTCAGTTAGGAAGACAGGCGGCGGAAGGGGTGACCCGACCGTCGAAGCCCTGTCCCACAAACAGGTAAGCCGCAGCGTAAGCGAGCCCTTGCCGTTAAGTCCCGTTATCATTAAAACCCCACGCGGCCAGCGAGTCGTTTGTCGTGAAGCCGAAAAGAAGGGCCGAAGTCGATTTGCGGTCCGTAAAGCGTGGCGGGACATAGAGGGGCGGCGTGTCTGGAAAGTTGCGTCGGGAACTTGGGAGGTCTGCGGCGCGAAAGCGTCCGCAGAAGTCGGACGAACCCATAGTAGCGTCGAAGCGGGGCAATGCCCGTGGAGCGAAGGGGTTCTACGTGTAAAAGGAAGCGTTTCAATCGAATGGGGGCAAGCCGCTTGACTGCGAAGTCCCATACGGAGGAGGAAATCCGCGAGATAGCTGCAAGGCAGAATCTTGTCGGCTATCCGCACCTTGCGCTCATGAGGGAGAAACTGTCGGTAAAGGCGAAGAACGAACCGAAGTTTCGGTTCTACAACCTCAAGAGGCTCGTGGTCGAAACCGAGACGCTCAAGTGCGCGTGGGCGCAAGTCCGCGCAAACAAGGGTGCGCCCGGAGTTGACGGCGTGACGATTGAGGACATCGAGCAGTCCGAGGGCGGAGTGGAAGCGTTCATCGCGGGGATCCAGAAGGAACTCCACGCGAAAACCTACCGCGCAAGCCCCGTGAGAAGGAAGTACATCGAGAAGGTGAACGGAAAGTTGCGCCCGCTCGGCATCCCCACCGTAAAGGACAGGGTGGTGCAATGCGCGGTGAAACTCATCATAGAGCCGATATTCGAAGCGGACTTCCACGACTGCTCGTTCGGGTTCAGGCCGAACCGCTCGGCACAGCAGGCGGTGGACAGGATAGCGGCGGAAATCAAGTCGGGGAAGAAGCAGGTTTATGATGCAGACCTCTCGTCCTATTTCGACACGATACCGCACGACAAACTGTTCCTCGCACTGCGAACGCGCATTACGGACAGTGGCGTGCTGTCGCTCATAAGGCAGTGGCTGAAGTCCAACAGCGTCGAGCCGAACGGGGTGCAGAACAGCCCGAAGGGAAAGGGGACGCCGCAGGGCGGAGTGATATCCCCGTTGCTGTCGAACATCTACCTGCATTGGTTCGAGACATGCGCCATGCTGGTTGCCAAGGCCACCAACCAGGTCATGTCGATCGTGCGCTACGCGGACGACTTCGTGATTCTCGCGGGAAAGTGGGCGGATGGATTCGTGCAGCGGATTGAGTGCGAACTGGAAAACCGATTCGGGCTTGTGGTGAACAGGGAGAAGACGAAACTTCTCGACATGGAAGCCGACAAGTCCGCGCTGTCGTTTCTCGGCTACGAGTTCCGATATGTGAGGGACAGGCACTACTGCAAGGGCGACAGATACCTTGAATGGTGCCCGTCCAACAAGTCGGTGAAGAAGGTTTGCAGGAAAGTCAAGGAAGAGACGATGCGGCGCAAGTTGCTTCTGCCCGTAGAGGAAGTGATAAGGCGTCTCAACCTCGTCTTGGACGGATGGGGAAGGTACTTCAAGTGCGGGTATCCGTCGCGGCAGTTCGCGAAAGTGAACGACTATGCCCGATATCGGCTGCACAAGTTCCTCAACAGGAAGAGCCAGCGGCGTTATCGGCTGAAATACGCCGAGACCTGCTACGGAGAACTACAGAAACTCGGGCTTGTATCCCTCACAAGAAAGAGGTACTACCGATGACACCAGTTTCACACGGAAAGCCGTATGCGGGAAATCCGCACGTACGGTTTGATGAGGGGGAAGTCGCACCGGCGGCAACGCCGAGGCGTGGGTCTCTACTCTACAAAGTGAAGTCCTGTATCGCCTCGCAACTGCGAGAACGCGGATTTGACAGAAAAAAAAACAAATATAATTCACAGCCATTTAAAGCGAAGAAAGGACGAGAGCCATGGCAAAGAGAGAAGCGATCAATGGAAAGCCGTATGCGGGAAATCCGCACGTACGGTTTGACGAGGGGGAAGCCGCATCGACGGCAACGTCGAGGCGTGGGTCTCTACTCTACAGAAAAAATAAGATTATGATAATAGGCATTTCGCTTTTTGCGGTAACGCCTCTTTTTGCCGAAACATGGTATCTTTCGAAAAGTTCATCCGGTAAAGGAAAAGGATGGCAGGGCGATGATGCCGGCGGATATTGGAGCGATTCTGCCGGTAATCCGGGCAGTGGACAGCTTGTTTCAAGCGATACCTATTGGCACAAAGATGGACTACAGTTAAGAGGACAGAACGATTTTGCCGGTGGAGATCTGTATGTAGGTGATATTAACGATCCGAACTACAATACAAGGCTTTGCATGGACGGGCATGTGAAAAATGACGGAAACAAGTTGATGCTTTCCGTCGGTTATGCATATAAAAACCCGGCTACCCAAGGCTCCGGCGTGTATAATATGACAAGTCCGACTATAGCGTCTCCCAAAGACAGGCCATTCGGTTTTTTTTTCGAGGCTGAGTGATCATGAAATGAAAATAAAAGGAGTCCTTGATGGTGAAAAAGGTGTCGGTTTCGTTTTTGGCGGATACTATGACGGTTCCGCTATAGTGTACAGAGATACCACAAATGTTACGCTTACTGTACAAGCGGACATGTCTGATTATCATGGAGACATTAAAATCGTATCGAACAAACCTCTCACCTCGCCGACCAAAGGCAATGTGACATTTTCATTGCATCCTGCGCAATCCGACGCTACGTTGGAGATTGAAAGCGGTGCGGAATTCATGATCGCTTCCGTGGGCGAAGTCAAACTTTCCTCATTGACCATGCATACAGAATCGCTTATCACTATTCCGTACAATTCCACATCGCACACGACAGGCGTAGTGCGTGTCACCGATACATTTTCAATCCCCGAAAGCGACGGCAAGGTAAGACTTTGGTTTTCAACTTTGCCTGCCGCGAAAAACGATCAGCCGTGCGCATTTCCGGTATTGATCGTTCCTGATACGCAAACGCTAGAAGTGGAGCGCTTTATCCTGTCGAATGAAGCGAGTGTCAATGTCTATGAAAAACCGTTATTTTGCGTAATTGAAGATAGTGAAAACAGGACCAAATCACTCGTCGCGATTTTTCCCGGCAGAGGGAAGTTGACTGAAAGTGACTCAGATAACTATTTCGAAACAGATAACGCCTATGATTTCTCTGTTCATGCTTCAGCCTTTACAAATGCAACCAGCTGGTCGAACAATAATCTGCCGCACGAGTTTGCGATATATGAATTCGGGTATGTTACAAACACATCCGGGAAATTAAAGTCTGGCTGGGGGTATATTATCCGTACGCCATTCAATCGGGCAGACGATTATGTTTTCCCGGGGCTGGTATTGCGGTCTGTCGGTACAAAGGCAATTTTTGTACTTGCCGACAATACGAAAACCACAATCAATCTTGAATTGACATCCCCGCTTTCGCTCAATGTAGTCAAAGGCAAAGACCCGACGCTTGCCGGTACCATCCGCATGGATGACGATGTCACTTCATCGGCTTGGAACGGAAGCTTGGTTACGATAGATTCGGTACTTTCCGGAAACGGCAATTGGACTGTTTCAGGGATGGGCGGTACGGGTAGTCCGCATAGTCGGATTTCATTTACCGCAGACAATTCCGAATGGAAAGGTTCTATTTCACTTAAGCAAGATAAAGGCACCGCTACAAGCGGAGTGCCGGGTGCTGGAGATGTAAAGCATCAAAAACTTTTAGTGACCAATCCGGCCGGATTGGGAGGCGTGCTTGATGAGTTCAACTGCAAGGCGCTTTCGCTGGCAGATTTCTCGGAAGTGATTGTAACCAACTCCTTGGAATTGGCGAAAGATTTGAATCGCGGCATATATGTCACCAATACGGCGACAATCAATGTTTATGCCGATTGTGATTTCATCTGCAACTGGCCGGTTACGTTTGACGGGCCGTTGCGCAAAGACGGAGAGGGGACGCTGAGTCTTGGCGGAGATGCAAAATTTCTTGATTCAGCAGGTGAACCGGTTGGTGTACCGCGTTCTGATGTTGATTGCAGAATGGAAGTCGTCAAAGGTTCGGTGAAAGCTCTCCGGCATGATTGCGTGAACGGGGTTACGGTTGATTTTAAGGCAAATGCAGATACATCGCTTGTGCTTGATTTCGATCCGGATGATGCCGACCTCAAGCGCTACGGGTTTTACAATGTCAAGACGGACACGCCGTTTGCGGCAGGCGGGACAATCAATGTCCGGATCGACAATCCAGATGCGGACGCTTTGATTGCGTCGAAGGAGTACAAGCTTGGACTTATAACCGTGAAGACATTGGCCGCAAACGCTCTTAATCTTGATTCGCTCATCAAGTTCAATAAGCCGGAAGAGTTTGCAAATCTCAAGGTGCGGATAATTCGCGAAGATGATGTGGAAACTGGATTGACCACGTACAGCGCATATTATGATTTCGTCGGATTTCAGGTTATAGTAAGATGAGAGATGGGAGATGAGAGATGGGAGATGAGGGATGAGTAAAAAGAAAAAAGGAAAAAGGGAAAAAGAAATGAATACAACAAGGAAAAGTAAGGGAAGTTTTTTTGCGGCGGCGGTTTTCGGGATGTTTCCGGTGCTGGCCGCAGATTGCGTGAACGCTTCGTCGTTCGGCTGGAACGCGGAGGACTCCACCGCCGCATTGCAGGCAGCGTTCGACTCAGGCGCGAACAAGGTCATCATCGATCGCCAGGCGGGGGACTGGATTTCGAGGCCGCTTTTCATCACCAACTCCAATATCGAGGTTGTCTTGGCCGACGGAGTGACGCTCAAGGCGAAGCGTGGCGAATTTTATCCAAGGGGTGACTGTCTAATCCGCATTACCGGAAAGGTGAAAAACATCGTTCTGCGCGGCGAGGGCAAGGCTACAGTCAAAATGAACAAGGCGGACTACCATGACCCGAAACAGAAATACGAGCACAGCGAATGGCGCCATGCGGTATCCATCCTGTCTGCTCAGAACGTAACGGTGAAGGATCTTACGATCCTCTCCTCCGGCGGCGACGGCGTGTATGTGAACGGACCTAAGAACGTCACGCTCGAGAACCTTGTCATCCGCGACCATCACCGTCAGGGGATGAGCCCGATCAGTGTGGACGGCATGACGGTGCGCCGCTGCTCTTTCACCGATACGTTTGGCACTGCTCCGCAGTGCGGAGTCGACATGGAGCCGAACAAGGGACACAACAAGTTCGTCAACGTCCTGTACGAGGACTGCGAGTTCAACGGGAACAAGGCGCACGGCATCGACATGTATTTCGGTGCCCTTACCTCGCGCACGACTCCCGTGTCCATCACGTACCGCCGCTGCAAGGCGTACGGCAACGGAAGCTGTGGCGTGTCGTTCATGACTGGCAATCCGATCCGCATCGAGGACCCGAAGTTGGGGCAGGTGAAGGGATTCGTGAAATTCGAGAATTGCGAGTTCGCTCGCAATGGCAGCGTCCCTCTGAAGATAACCAACCATTCCACCAACGGCATGGACATCAGCTTCTCCGACTGCGTCATCGATGCCAGGGGGGCGAAATCGGAATGCGCGATTCTGTTCAACAACGGCCGCCTCAACGGGGATTTCGGCAATCTTGTCTTCGAGCGCTGCACGGTCAAGCTTGACGAAGGTATGAAGGTCTGCGCGTTCACGGCTCCGTGCGGATACGGAATTAGCGAGAAGCTTTCGGGCGCTCTTGCTGTCGAACGCGGCGAGAAGCGCGAGACGTTCGATCTCGGCGCGTTTGCCGCAAAGCACAAGCCGCGTCCTGAGCTCATCGTCAAGTTCAAGTCCGCTACGGTGGACTATTCTAAAGTCAAGCCGATGTTCAGTACGCCGCCTGCGAAGGGGAAGTTCACTCCGTCCGTGCGCAAACCGTTCGTGTATGTCGTGACGGTTCCTGGCGCCGGCGAGTACAAGGTGCACTTCAGGTCCAGGAAGCTCCGCGTCAACGGCACGGGGCCTGTCGCGGCCGTGGTGCAGATGCTGGACAGGGCCGGTACCGACCTTGGCATGTTTGACGTCCCCGCCGGCGATTTCGAATACACCATCAAGGCGAAGGGCGCCGGAGTGTACAGGTTTGAGGTCTCTCCGCGCAACACCGCCGTGATCCGGATGGCGTGCGACGGCGCTGCAGGAGCGCTTCAGGCCGATGCCCCGGTGGCACTGTTCCAGGCGGAAAACAAGTCCTTCTACTTCTGCGTACCTGCGGAGTCTGAACTGGTGACTGTGAACGTCTCTCCGAGCGAGCCGGTCCAGGCCAAGCTGTTTGACGCCTCCGGAAAGGAGGTGGCGGACATGCCGTACCAGTCTGCGACAATGAACTTCAATGTGAAGCGTGCCAAGACTGCGTACGACGAAGTATGGCATCTTAAGTTTATTAAGATCCTGGATGACATGCGCTTCCAGATTGGTGTCGGCGGCGTTCCGCTTGTCTCAACCGATCCCAATGCGGTTATTGGCCGAAAGTAGGTTTCGCAGGGTTGACTGTCACGAATCCATTTGGAATGACGCTTGGAAGAAGGTGTAAATCATGATAAGAGCCATGATGATGGCTGCAGCCGCAGTCCTGATGACGCTACCTTTGGATGCGAAGATCGTGGCGTTAAACTAAATGCCATGTCACCAGTCGACGGGTTTGCGGGCGGCCTTCTTCTCCGAATGCGCATGCTTCTCCTCGAGCATGCGCTGCTTCTGCCGGCGGGAGCGGCGGCGTTTCTGGCGACGCTTCCGCTCCGCCTCCTGACGGCGCGCGGACTTGCGCTTGTTCTCGCGCTCAAGTATCGCTTCCGCCAGGGCGCGGCGGGCCAGCCACCTGTTGTCTTCCCTTGAGCGCGTTTCGCCGAACCTGATGTTGAGTCCGCTCGGATCGTGCTTGAGACGGACGACGTTTGACGTCTTGTTGGTCTTCTGCCCGCCGGGGCCGCCGCCGAGGATGAAGGATTCCTCGATATCCTCTTCGAATACGGAAGCTTCAGCCATCAGCTCCTTGATTCGCGCTATCGTCGCGGGCGTCAGCATTTGAGGATCCTCTTTGCGTTGTCGGAGGTGAGAGTCGCCAACGCTTCGGGCGCAGTCTTGCGGAGATCCGCAAGGAAGGCGAGCGTGTGCGTGATGAAGGACGGCTCGTTTTCATTGCCGCGCATGGGAACCGGCGCGAGGAAGGGGGAGTCGGTTTCGACGAGCAGGCGGTCGTCCGGCGCGAACCTTGCCGCGTCCCTTACGTTTTCTGCGGCGCGGAACGTAACGATGCCGGAGATCGATATCATGAATCCCCTGTCGAGAAGCTTGCGTTCGAAGGGGACGGACCCCGTAAAGCAGTGTATGATGCCGTTGTGGGAGTCCGTTTCGTCCAGTATGCCGATCGTCGCATCGTCGGCATCGCGGGTGTGGATCACGACTGGCAGATCAAGTTCCTTCGCCAGTTCGAGCTGGGCTGCGAAAAGGTCGCACTGTCCCTTGGCTGTTTCGGGGGAGTAGTGGAAATCCAGGCCGATTTCTCCGACGGCCGAAATCCGCTTTCGGTTGTCGATCACTGTCGAGAAATCGTACTTGGGGCACTCTGCGCAGGCTGAACCGGTCTGGTCGCGGTCCAGGCCGAGCGCGAGAAGAACGCTGGGCGCCGGGCGAGAGCCGTCCGCGAGAGCCGCCGCCATGATCGCGGTGCGGTTCAGTTCCGCCGATCCGCCGACCGCCATAATGTGCGAGACGCCGGCATTGAATGCGCGTTCGAGGTTCTGGGCGGCCTTCCGTGGATCCTCCGGGAAGTGTGCATGCGTGTCAAAAATGTTCATGCCCCGTATTTTATCATACCGAGGACTTCAATATGTGGTAGAATATCCGCCCAAAGGAGACAATGGCATGGCAACGTTGAAATTGGGTGTGCTTGGTTCCGGATCCGGTTCCAACATGCAGTCTATCGTGGACGCGATCGAGAAGGGCGAACTTGACGCTGAGGTGAGGCTTGTGCTGGCCGATGTGGCGGACGCCAAGATACTCGACCGTGCGCGCCGCCATGGCATTCCGTGCCGGTATCTCGACTGCGCTCCGTGGAAGACGAAGCTTGAGGGTCCGGCGGAGGACGAGTGCATCCGCCTTCTGAAAGAGGCCGGATGCGACACGGTGATCCTCGCCGGATTCATGCGGATCGTCAAGTCCGGTCTGTTGGCTGCGTTCCCGATGCGCGTCCTCAACATCCATCCTGCTCTTCTTCCGGCGTTCCCAGGAGTGCACAGCTGGACGCAGGCGCTGGACTACGGATGCAAGGTCGCGGGCGTCACGGTGCATTTCGTCGATGCCGGAACGGATTCGGGGCCGATAATCGTGCAGAAATGCGTTCCCGTCATGGAGGATGACACTCCGGAGACGCTGCACGCGCGCATTCAGGTCCAGGAGCATATCGCCTTCCCCGAGGCGTTGAGGCATCTCGCCGCCGGTCGGCTCAGGGTCGAGGGCCGGCGGGTCGTGATCTCGAACTGAAACAGTTTCCGGTAAAACATACAGGAGGTCGATATGGATTTTCTCAGTGCAGGTTGGTTGTGGATGTACATCGGCGGCGGTCTGATGCTTGCCGAGATACTGATGCCGGGGTTTGTTGTTTTCTTCTTCGGTCTTTCGGCCGTTACGCTTGGCGGGCTGATGCTTGTCCTTCCTGAAGCATTCCATCTGACTTTGGCATGGCAGCTTGCCCTCTTCTCTCTGTTCTCCATCGTGTATCTTGTCACGCTCCGCAAGTATCTCAAGGGCATATTCCTCGGAGACACCGAAGATACTGTCTCCGCTACCGACGAGTTCGCTGGGCGCATGGGCGAGGTACGGGCGGCGATTGGGCCCGGAGTCCCCGGCCGCGTGGTCGTGGGTGACGCGGAGTGGGATGCCGTCGCCGTCGATCCGGTTGCCGTCGGGACGAAGGTGAAGATCCTTTCCCGCAGGAACCTCACGCTCACCGTGGAAGCGGTTTGATGCGTACGCTGATCAAGAACGGATTTGTGATAGACGGGACCGGTCGTCCCGGCTTCAATGGCTGCGTCGCAATCGAGGGCGACCGGATCGCCGATGTGTTCGAGGGTGATGCGCCGGCGTCTGCGGACGAATCGTTCGGCAGCGTGGTCGACGCGTCAGGGCTGACCGTCTCTCCGGGATTCATCGATTCTCACAGCCACAGCGACGCCTATCTCGTGATAGAGCCCGACGCTCCAAGCAAGTTGAGCCAGGGGATCACCACGGAGATAAACGGGCAGTGCGGCGGCAGCGTGGCGCCAAGGTATGGAGAGGCCCGTCTTTCCGGGGACTGGGCGAGCATTCTGGGCGAGCGCCTCACCTGGCGTTCGCTGTCGGAATACCGCGATGTCCTTTCGGCGGCGAAGCCGTCCATAAACACGGTCCAGTTCATCGGACACAACACGCTGCGCTCGTCGGTCGTCGGATATGCCGGACGCAACGCGACGCCTGACGAGCTGTCCGGGATGGAGCGTCTTCTGGCGCGTGAGCTGGACGACGGCGGCTGGGGGCTGACGACGGGCCTCATCTACCAGCCCGGGAAATATTCGACGCAGGAGGAGGTTGTGGCGCTGGCGAAGGTGGCCTCCTCTCGCGGAGGATTCTATGCGACGCACATGCGCAGCGAGGGCGACAGGATCCTCGAGTCCATAGACGAGGTCGTCGGACTCGTCAAGGCCACGGGGATCCGGGCCGAGATATCGCACCTCAAGACAAGCGGCCGGCGCAACTGGCCGAAGATCGACCGGGTCCTTGAAAAGATGCAGTCGGCCGTGGATGAAGGCCTGTTGCTCGGAAGCGACCGCTATCCCTTCTGTGCGGCGGGGACGGATCTGGATGTCGTATTCCCGGACTGGGCGGGCGAAGGCGCCGCTCCTGCCGAGATGGAGCGGCTGAAGACGCCGGCGATCCGCGCAAGGATCGTGGACGACATCAACTCCTCCGGGCGCGACTGGAGCACCGTCATGATAGGCGGCGTCTGGCATGACGGGAACAGGCCGTATTCGGGCAGGACGGTCTCCGAAATCTGCGGCGGCAGGACGCCCGGCGAAACGGTGTGCGACATTCTCGAAAAGGATCTTTGCCGAACGGGCGCGTTCTTCTTCGGAATGAGCGAAGAGAATCTGGACAGGATATATTCGATGCCGTGGGTCGTTCCGGGAAGCGACGCGTCGCTCCGTGCGCCGTGGGGACCTCTTGGCGCGGATCATCCGCATCCGCGCGCATACGGAACGATGCCCGGATATTTCTCGCGCGTGACGGATCCGGCAAGGGCGTGTGCGATGTCCGACGAGGCGGCGGTCGCGAGGATGACGTCCGTTGTGGCGCGGCGTTTCGGGATAGTTGGGCGCGGTGTCATGGAGAAAGGGGCATATGCAGATATCGCGGTGTGGAATCGCGACGCATTCCGCAACACCGCCACCTATGACAACAGCCATTCGTTCTGTTCCGGGATGGAGAAGGTGTTCGTGAACGGAGCCCTCGCCTATGACGGCGGGACGTTCACCCGTTCCGGAACCGGCCGATTCCTTGAACGCAGGTTTTAATTGGCATCAACAAATTAAAAAGAAAGGATAAAATCATGGCATTCGACGTTTCAAGAAGGTGGTTCATTGGCGGTCTTGCGTCGATGGGCGCATTTGGCGGAAGCCGAATTTTCGCGGCAACCCCCGGCAAGTATTCCTCCGGAACGCCCAAACTCAAGTTCGGAGTCATAAGCGATGTGCATCTGCGCGTCAGGCCGAAGGGAGAAGGCCTTGATTCGGGGTATGACACAGCCACGCTCGAACACACGCTTGCGTGGTATCGCGATCAGGGCGTCGATGCCGTGGCCGTCGTTGGCGACATTGCCGACCGTGGCATGGTCGAAGAGATGGAGGCGTTCGCCAAGACATGGTTCAAGGTGTTCCCTGACGACCGTGCGCCGGATGGCCGCCGCGTTGAGCGCATCGTGGTGTACGGCAACCATGACTGGGGCGGGGTGCGCTACAAGTCCTTCGTTTCGGCAAAGTACCCGAACTTGAGCGACCATTCGGAAGTCATACTCATGGGCAAGCCGAAAGAACATTGGGAGCGCATCTTCCACGAGCCGTGGGAGCACGTCTATCGCAAGGACGTCAAGGGATATGCGTTCATTGGCGCCCAGTGGACGAACGGATGGTGCAAGGGCAAGAACGAAGTCGGCATTCAGGGGCTTGAGGGCTTCTTCGCCGGACAGAAGGGCAAGATCGATCCGTCTATTCCGTTCTTCTACTTCCAGCATCCGCATCCCAAGAACACGTGCTATGGCTCATGGGCATGGGGGCACGACGCCGGAGCCTCAACGAAGATACTTTCCGGATACTCGAATTCCATCGCTTTCTCGGGGCACTCGCACTACTCGCTCACCGATGACCGCAGCATCTGGCAAGGCGAGTTCACGTCTTTGGGGACAAGTTCGCTCCGCTATACCGGAATCACGTCGAAGAGCATGCCTCAGGGCTATGAGAACGGCGGCGAGGGTGTCCGTGGCAAGTTCAATCCCTATAAGGTCATGGGGGGCATCCATACGGGAGACGGACGTCAGGGAATGCTCGTTAGCGTATATGACGACCATGTCGCCTTCATGCGCCGCGAGTTCGTGTATGACGGGTCGCTCGGAGAGGATTGGGTGCTTCCGCTTCCGGCTGCAGAATCCAAGCCGTTCGCATTTGCCGCCCATGCAAAAACTGCGAAGGTTCCTGAATTTCCGGCAGGCGCAAAGTTGACGGTCAGGAAGACCCGGGGGAAGAACCGTGGATCGGGAAAAGGCAAAGAGGGCATGGAGAAGGTGCCTTCGGTCGAGAAGGATGTGCTGGAGATTTCATTTCCGCCCGCCAATGCGGTTGCCGGCGTACGCGCGCTTGACTATGAGATTGCCGCAGTGTCCACTGCCGGCGGAGCGACGATCCGTCGCTATGTCCTCCCCGAGGGCTTCAATATGCCCCTCTCCGACAAGCGTTGCAAGGCAACGGTCAAGTGCCTGGTTGCGGTTGATCGGCTGCCGCCGGCCGGCACGTTCCGTTTCGAGGTGCGTCCGCGCAACTCCTTCGGCAAGACCGGTGCTCCGCTGATCGGAATCTGATTGCCCATGAAAAGTGAAAATCTTGTGATTGTCGGCAGCGGCCCTGCGGGACTTACCGCCGGGATATATGCTGCCCGTGCGGGACACGCACCCCTCGTGATTGAAGGCATGCTATCCGGCGGACAGCTGACAGAGACTGCTGAAGTCGAGAACTTCCCCGGATTTGCGGATGCGGTGTCGGGGCTTGATCTTATGATGTCAATGCGGTCTCAGGCGGAGAAGGCAGGTGTCCGTTTTGCGATGGATGCCATCACCTCGGTCGATTTCTCCGGTTCTCTGCACAGACTAATGGGAATGTCCGACACGTATGAGGCCAAGTGTGTGATAATCGCCACGGGCGCCTCGCCGAGATGGACGGGACTTCCCGGCGAGGATGTCTACAAGTATCACGGGATAAGCTCATGCGCCGTGTGCGACGGAAACTTCCATAGGGGGAAGGATGTGGCGGTGATCGGCGGTGGCGATACTGCGCTCGGGGATGCAATCCATCTCGCGAAGATATGCGCGTCGGTGACGCTGATTCATCGTCGCGACTCGTTTCGCGGGACGAAGGTGCTGATTGACCGGGTTCTGGGAATGCCTAACGTAAAGGTGCTCATGAATACGGAGGTTCTGTCCTTTGAGGGTGACGGAAAGAAGCTTTCCTCGCTCAGGCTGTCCAATGGAGATGAACTTCATGTGTCTGGGGCGTTTGTGGCGATAGGGCACGATCCGCAGACGGGCTTTCTGAAGGGCTCCGTCGATCTTGACGATGCCGGATATGTCCGTACGGAAGGCGTCACCACGAATGTCGCCGGCATTTTCGTCGCCGGCGACTGCGCAAATCCTCTGTACAAACAGGCGGTGGTCGCGGCAAGTACAGGTGCCCAGGCTGCTCAGGCGGCTCAGCACTATCTGGAGCATCATTGAGGCGTTATCGTTTTGCGGCATCCAAATTGGGGGTGGATATCGTTGGGACATGGTTTTGTGATATAATTCCCGCTTAAACGCAACTGAGAAGTCTTTTGCGTTTTGCGGCTGTTTTTTCAGAAAGGAAAAATGAAATGGATAAAGAGATAAAAATTCTTCAGTTCGGCGAAGGCAACTTCCTCCGCTGCTTCATAGACTGGATGGTCCAGAAGATGAACGACAAGGCCGGCTTCAACGGCGCGGTGCGCATCGTGCAGGCCATCGGCGATGAGCTCTCTCCGCCTTCGAAGATTCTCAACGACCGTAACGGGTTCTATCATACGTGCCTTCGCGGCGTCGAGGGCGGCAAGCCCGTCGAGATCATCGAGGAGAACCGCACGGTCGAGAAGGTGCTCTGCGCGAAGGGTGACTGGGCCGAGATCGAGAAGACCATGGAGCTTGATTCCCTTCGTTTCATCGTGTCGAACACGACCGAGGCCGGCATCGAATACCGTAAGGATGCCGACACCTTCCCGTTCAAGGTGGCCAAGCTCCTGAAGACCCGCAAGGCGGCGAACGGCAAGGGTATCGTGTTCATTCCCTGCGAGCTGATCGAGCACAACGGCGACAATCTCAAGAAGTGCGTGCTGCAGTACGTGGCCGACTGGAACGATGCGGAGCTCGCGGCCTGGATCGAAAACGAGTGCGTTTTCTGCTCCACGCTAGTCGACCGCATCGTCGCTGGCCGTCCGGACGCAGAGTCCGCAGAGCGCTACGAGAAGCAGCTCGGCGAGCGCGATGACGTGCTGGTGTGCGGCGAGCCTTTCCATTTCTTCGTGATCGAGGTGCCGAAGGCCAAGGCCGACGCAGGATTCGACCTCGAGAAGGAGCTCCCGCTCCAGAAGTCCGGAATCAACGTGGTCTACACCCCCGACATGCAGCCCTACCGCACGCGCAAGGTGCGCTTCCTGAACGGTGCCCACACGGCGACCGTTCTCGAGGGCCATCTTGCGGGCTTCACGTTCGTCGATGAACTCGTGAAGGATCCGAAGTTCAACGCGTTCTTCCGTCAGATACTGTTCGAGGAGATCTCGCCCACAATCGACCTTCCCGAGGACGACAAGCGCGCATATGCCGAGAGTGTCCTGGAGCGTTTTGCGAACCCGTTCGCGAACCATAGGCTGCTTTCCATCTCGCTCAACTCCGTCTCCAAGTGGAAGGTGCGCGTGCTGCCCACGATTCTCGACTACAACGCGAAGTTCGGCAAGCTGCCCGAGGGCCTCGTCAAGTCTCTTGGTTCGCTCATCAAGTTCTACCGTACGGACAAGGTGAACGACAGCGCGGACGTGATGGAGTTCTTCAAGGGCAATCCGTCCGCGGACGAGGTGATGAGGAAGACCGACTTCTGGGGCATGGACCTTACCTCCATACCCGGTTTCGCCGACATGGTGAAGACCAACTGCTGAAGGAGCGGACATGATAATTCACCCGGATGACAATGTGGAGATCCGCGAGGACGGGCACAAGTACGCGCTTCGCGACCTCAAGAGCGGCGAGAACGTGATCAAGTACGGCATGCCGATCGGCCATGCCACGTGCGACATCGCGAAGGGCGACCATGTGCATGTGCACAATGTCGCGACCAACCTTGGCGAACTGCTGGAGTACACCTACGAGCCGGAGTTCAAGCCGGTGGAGAAGGTCGCCGACTCCCGCACGTTCATGGGTTACCGCCGCGCCGACGGACAGGTCGGCATCCGCAACGACATCTGGGTGATTCCGACGGTCGGCTGCGTGAACAACCTCAGCCGCCGTCTTGCCGCCACATGCGGCGGTATCGCGCTGGAGCATCCCTACGGATGCTCGCAGCTCGGCGACGACCATGAGACGACGGCGAATCTTCTTGCCGCCCTTGCGCACCATCCGAACGCAGGCGGCGTCCTCATTGTCGCCCTTGGCTGCGAGAACAACACGCTGGAGACGTTCAAGGAGCGTCTTGGTGACGTGTCGAGGCTCAACATCAGGTTCCTGCGCGCGCAGGATCCCGGCGACGAGTTCGGACGCGGCAAGGAACTCATCTCCGAGCTCATCGCGAACCGCACTCCCGAACGCGAACCCATTCCCGTGAGCGAACTCAAGATAGGTCTCAAGTGCGGCGGCTCCGACGGTTTTTCGGGCCTTACCGCGAATCCTCTCGTTGGACGGCTCTCCGACTGGCTTGTTGCGCGCGGCGGCTATACGGTCCTTACGGAAGTGCCGGAGATGTTTGGCGCGGAGACGCTTCTCATGAAGCGCTGCAAGGACCGTGCCACGTTCGACAAGTGCGTGAAGATGATCAACGATTTCAAGGACTACTACACGCGCCACAACCAGGTGTGCTACGAGAATCCTTCCCCAGGCAACAAGGCGGGCGGCATCACGACGCTCGAGGACAAGTCTCTCGGCTGCGTCCAGAAGGGTGGTTCGTCGCCGGTGATGGACGTGCTTGGATATGGTGAGCGTCTCAGGGAGCCGGGCCTTTCCCTGCTCACGGGACCCGGCAACGACCTCGTCGCCTCCACCGTCCTTGCGGCGGCAGGATGCCATGTGGTGCTGTTCACCACGGGACGCGGCACGCCGTTCGGGACCGTGGTGCCGACGATGAAGATCGCGACGAACACGAAGCTCGCCACCGATAAGGCGGCGTGGATCGACTGGGACGCCATGGCAAACCCCGATACCGAAGCCTTCGCGGACAAGGTGCTCGCGGTCGCGTCAGGAGAACCCGCCACGAACGAACGCTTCGGAGCCAGGGAGATCGCCATCTTCAAGGACGGCGTCACTCTCTGAGTCGTGATGGCCGGTTTCCTTGTCGAGGATGATTGATGCATAAAGTCGGTCAGTAGCGGTGTACGGCAACTTTATGGTATAATGCACGTATTTTTAGAGATTAAGGATTTGAAATCAATGAAAAAAACACTTGTTTGCGCGACGGCCTTCTGCATTGCGCTTGTCGCTTCCGCGGATGTTATTGTCATGAAATCGGGCGCGAAGCTAATAGGAACCGTAAAGCACATTTCCGGCGGGACGATCGAATTTGCATCCGACGATGTCGGCACCGTCAAGATCAAGCAGGACAATGTGGTCTCGATGATCACTGCCGAGGCCAAGCCGATTGAATATGTCGATGAGCGTGAGGAGTCAGGCGTTGTGTCATGCTCCAACGGGGTCTATTCGATTGATGGCAGGACAGTTGACATGAAAGAGGTCAAGGCGGTCGTTCCCGTCAAGGAGACGTGGCACGGAAGCGTGAACCTCTCTGCGAGCGCAGCCCGGGGGAACACGGTCTCCGAAACCGTCACGCTCATGGCTGATGCTTCCCGCCGTTGGGAGAACGATCGTTTCACCGCGGCTGCAGCGTACTACTTCGCCCAGTCCGGCGACTCGAAGGAAAGCAAGCAGAAGACCGACGACCGTTTTGAGATCCATGCACAGGGAGACCATTTCTGGACGAAAATGTTCTACTCCTACGTTAACGGAAAGTATGAATATGACCGAATCATGGAACTTGACTATCGTCTTCGTCTCGGTGCCGGTCTTGGTATTCAGTGGCTTGAGGGCCGTTCGTTTGACGGACTCGGTACCTGGAGCTTCAATCAGGAACTTGGCGCCTCCTGGGTGAAGGAGCGTTATGAATCTGATTTTACGGATGACTATGCTGCGTTCCGCTATGCGCATCATCTTACGTGGGACCCTGGTTGGCTGGACGGTTTCCTGTTCACGCACAACTTTGAGTACCTCCCTGATACCGCCGACTGGGCCGAAAACTACATCATCGACAGCGACTTTGGCTTTACCTATGCTTTCAAGGCCAATTGGCAGCTGCTTGGAAGAGTGGAGTGGGACTACAAGAGCGTAGTCGGAGAAGGCACCAAGCATTCCGATCTCCGCTACACGCTTGGTCTCGGCTACAAGTGGTAATGGTCTGGCTGCATGAGCAGGGGACCGGCGGGAGACGGTAATGAGAATCGCCATATGCTATCCTCCGCTGCCTAGCGAGAAAGGGGTGCCGCTCCTTTCCCAGAACAGGCAGTTCCAGTGGTTCTCCCGCCCTACGTACATATTCCCGGTTGTGCCGGCCACGGCGGCAACCATGCTGAAGGCCGCAGGACACGATGTCCTGTGGCTTGATGGCATAGCCGAGGAGCTGTCTCCTCCGGAATTCGACAGTCGGCTCGCCGCGTTCCGTCCGGATTATGTTGTTCTGGAGACCAAAACCCCCGTGGTCAAGCGCCACTGGAAGTGGATCTCTGAACACAGGGAAGGTTTGCAGCCGCAGACAAGATTCGTCTTGGTCGGCGATCACGTGACGGCCATGCCGGAGGAGACGATGGCAAACTCCCCGGTCGATTTTGTGCTGACCGGCGGCGATTGGGATTTTCTTCTGAACAGTCTTGTGTCCGCAGGCGGCGATGAGTCCAGGTACGAGCCGGGCGTATGGTATCGCGGCGTTGACGGGTCGGTGAAAAGCACCGGACGTGTTCAGCTCAACCATGACCTGAAAACGACGCCGTGGATCGACCGGGATCTCTGCAAATGGGAACTGTATGCCGTCAAGAACGGGAATTTCCGCAGAACCCCCGGAACGTACATAATGTCCGGACGCGACTGCTGGCACGCGAAGTGCACGTTCTGCAGCTGGACCACCCTCTATCCCACATACCGTACGCGCGATCCGATCGATGTGGTGGACGAGATCGAGCACCTTGTCAGGGAATATGGAGTGAGGGAGGTCATGGACGATTCGGGATCGTTCCCGGTCGGGCGCTTCATGGAGACGTTCTGCGACGAGATGATCAAGCGCGGACTGGACAAAAAGGTGCGCATTGACTGCAACATGCGTTTCGGCCGCCTTTCTGCGGACGACTACCGTCTCATGCGCAGGGCGGGGTTCCGTCTGGTGCTGTTCGGTGTGGAGTCCGCCAATCAGGCCACGCTCGACAGGTTCGTTAAGGCCCTCAAGGTCGACGATATCGAAAAGGGCGCAAGATGGGCGAGCGAGGCGGGGCTTGACGTGCATCTCACGTTCATGTTCGGCCATGCGTGGGAAGGCAGGGCGGAGATCGCAAATACAGTTGCCCTGGCCCGCAGGATGCTTGCGAAGGGATACGCATCCACACTGCAGTGTACCCTGACGATTCCATATCCCGGCACTCCGCTTTTCAAGGAGCTCAAGGATGCCGATGGCCTCACCTCCCTTGACTGGGACGAGTATGACATGCGTCGAGCCATCACAAAGACGCCTCTTGCGACAGAGGAGGAGATAAAGTGCGCCATACGCGACGTGTACCGCGGATTCCTTCAGCCTGCGGCGCTGTGGCGCCGGTTGACCTCAACTCGCACGCTGTTTGATTTTACGTTCTACTATCGCGGAGTCCGTTCGTTGCTGGGGCACCTGCTTGATTTCCGCGGTGAAGGACGGAAGAAGGAGGCCTGCCCATGCTAGGTTTGAGTGAACGTCAGAGGAAATGGGTGGCGGCCGGAGCCACCTCCATTGCGGTTACCGTCGTCTGTACCTTTGCGATGGCGATCTGTTGGGGTCTGCTGAAGGTTGTGGACCTTGCTGCACCCGCTCTTGTGCCGGTCGTCCTTGGCGTCTTGCTTGCGATGTTCTTCAAGCCGTATTACAGCTGGTTCCTGAAGCAGTTGAGGAATCCCACTTTGGCGTTTGTGTCCATGTCGCTTTCCGTGCTCATTCCGGCCGGACTTCTCCTGTGGCTTGTCGGATACATGATGGTGGAGCAGGTCACTGCGTTCTTGGAGACGGCGCCCACCATCGTCACAAGGGCGAGCGAATGGTGCAATGCAACCCATCCGGGGCTTTACTCGGGACTCCAGAAGTTTGGGATCCCGGATGATGCGCTCCTTTTCTTCACCGACCCCGCGAGGTTTTCCCAGGAACTGTTTTCAAATCTCGGCTCGCAGTATGGATCAAAGGCGCTAAAGGCCGGTTTTAGCCTCGTGAAGTATTTCACATGGGTTGTCGGAGGTTTGGTTACGCTCATCTTCTTTGTGTATTTCCTGATGAAACCGGAGGTTCACGGCAAGGACTGTGTGAGGCAGATGCCGTTCCTGAAGGAGAAGACCCGCAATTTCGTGGCGGCTCAGATAGATGCGTTCTTTGAGATCATCGTGTCGTTCCTTCAGCGCCAGGTTGTGATCTGTCTGATAGAGGGCGCGCTCTACGGCATTGGCTTCAAGCTTGTGGGGTTGCCCTACGGTTTTGTCATAGGGTTCCTGCTCGGAGCGATAAACCTTGTGCCTCTTCTGGGGACGGTGATCTGTCTGCCGATCGCCCTGATGCTTGCGTTTTTCGGTGACGGGGGTAGTGCTCTCAGGCTTGTGGGCGTGACATGCGTGTGGGCGTGCGGGCAGTTCGCCGATGGATACGCGATAACCCCGCTCATCCAGGGCAACCGCACCGGGCTTGGTTTCGCCGGCGTGATATTCTCGTTCGTTTTCTGGAGCGCGGTGTTCCAGTCGTTCCTCGGTCTGCTGCTGGCGATTCCGCTGTCGGCATTCTGCCTGGTCCTCTGGCGCGCCGTCAAGGAGAAGTACATAAAGGAAGTCATCTGAAAGGAACAAAACATGAAAAGACTGATTACATTTACAGCCATTGTTGCGGCATTCGCCGCTCAGGCAAAGGTGAAACTCGCCGCTCCGTTTACGGACGGAATGGTTCTCCAACGTGAAATGCCCGTGCGCGTTTGGGGTACTGCGGATGCAGGCGAAAAGGTTAAGGTGATTTTTGGTGATGCGTCAGTCGATGCCGTTGCCGATGCTTACGGCAAGTGGCTGGTCGAATTGCCCGCGATGAAGGCATGCAAGACGGGACGCACTCTCGCGGTGAACGACATCCGCATTTCTGATGTGCTTGTCGGTGAAGTGTGGATGTGCGCCGGTCAGTCCAACACCGAATGCCCGATTTGGGGCGCAAGTCCGCGCTACCGCGACGGATGGGGCTCGATGATGCTCATGACCACCGACCGTCCGTTTGTGCGCCTCGTGAAGACGCCACGAACCATGGCTCTTGAGCCTAAGCTCGACATTGAGGTCGAGTGGATGAAGATGACCCCCGCTCTTTGGGATGCATACAAGGCAGGGAAGCGCATGCCGTCCGCGATGGGCTACTATTATGCGCTTGAACTCGCGAACGCGCTCGACGTTCCGGTCGGCATCATAGATTCCTCCTGGGGCGGGACCAACATCGACACCTGGACACCCCGTTCCGGCTACAAGGGCATTTCAGGCCTTGAGATCGAACGCGACTGGAAGGTTGTCCCGGCGGATGAATGGAAGTCTTCCATGGCAAAGGGACCGATTGCCGCGGCTCACAAGCAGACGTCCGCCCTCTGGTACGGAATGGTTGCCGCCTACACCCCCATGGCCGTGCGCGGGTTCATCTGGTATCAGGGCTGCTCCAACTCCGGTGAGCCGGAGCGTTACGCCAGCAAGATGCAGGCTCTCTACAATGGCTGGGCCACCGAGTTCAGGAATCCCGACCTCTCGCTCTATTTCGTCCAGCTCGCCCCGTGGGGATTCAAGAACATTGCTCTCATCCAGGAGGCTCAGGCTAAGTTTGCCGCTGCGGAGAGGAACGCCGCCATGGCCGTCATAAACGATGTCGGCAACCTGAATGACATCCATCCGAACGACAAGCGCACCGTAGCCAAGCGTCTCTCGCTCCATGCCCTCAAGCGCAACTATGGCTGGAAGCAGGTCCAGAACGAGTCGCCCACGCTCAAGAGCTGGAAGATCGAAGGCAACAAGTTCATCCTTTCCTTCAATGACGCAGACGGCTTCTACGTCTACAATGCGGATCGCCGCCTTACGACCGGTTTTGAGATCTGTGGGGCGGATGGCGTCTGGAAGCCAGCGAAGATATCCAATTTCAAGGCTTCGATGAGCCGCGGGAAAAAGCGCTATCTTGGTCCTGTCGACGGCAAGGATCTTGTCATCGTGGCCGATGGCGTTGCCGAACCGAAGAAACTCCGCTATCTCTATTCCGAGCCGTGGTTCGGTTCGCTGTATTCCGAGGCCGGTCTGCCTGTGGGCGCGTTCCACATCGGTGACTGATTCCGCAGACGTGCCGTTCTGAAGTGCATACTGGAGCAATTGGATGAAACGGATAGGCATCATAGGCGCCGGGCGCTTCGGTTTTTCACTGGCCGAGGCGCTTGCGGACGCGGGTACGGAAGTGCTTCTCATAGACCGGAACAGCACGATTGTGCAGAACGCCCTCAAGAAGGTCACCTGGGCAATCCAGTGCGACGCCACAAGCGCGCAGGCGCTTGAGTCCGCAGGGCTTGCCGAATGCGATACCGTTGTCGTCGCCGTCGGGGCGAATCTTGAGGTTTCGATGCTTGTCACCGCGAACTGCAAGGAGCTTGGGATCAAGTCGGTGATATCAAAGGCGACGAGCGAGATACACGGCAAGATACTGGAGAAGCTTGGAGCGGACATGGTCGTCTATCCGGACCGAGACAGCGCGCACCGTCTCGCGCGTTCGATCACGAAGCACGGCGCGTTCGACCTTCTCGAGATTTCGGACGGATTTTCGCTCGCCGAGATCGACGTGCCGCCGTTCTGCGTCGGGAAGACTCTCGCAGAGGCCGACATCCGCAAGAAGCACGGCGTCACCGTACTCTGCATACGCAGGCCGGATCCGAAGAGCCCCCGGAAGCCGAGTCTGGTCGTGATCCCCGGCCCCAATGATGCGTTCCAGCCGGAGGACAAGATAATCGTGTTCGGGACGACACACGGAATAGACACAATCTCATCAAAGGAATGACAGGCCGAAGGCGATGACAAAGGAAAAACGTGCAAGTTGGTCCGGCTCCCTGGCGTTCGTCCTTGCGGCCTCCGCATCGGCCGTGGGTCTGGGGAATCTTTGGAGATTCCCGTACCTTGCCGCCAAATACGGCGGCGGGGTTTTCATTGCGGTGTATCTTCTCCTTTCGTTGACTTTGGGCTTCACGCTTCTCGTCACCGAAATTGCCCTCGGACGCTATTCGAGACAGAGCCAGCTTACCGCGTTCCGTCAGCTCGGGCATCCGCGCTGGAACTTTCTCGGGGTTCTCTCCACGATAATCCCGCTTTTCATACTTCCGTACTATAACGTCATCGGCGGCTGGGTCGTCAAGTACTTTGCCGCCTATGTGAGGCTGGTGTCGGGCAACGGTGGACTTGAGAACCCTCAGGCTTTCTTCGAGTCGTTCATCACCGCGCCGTGGGATCCGTTCGTATGCATGCTTCTCTTTACGGTCGTCACGTGCGCCGTAATCATCATCGGCGTGAAGAACGGTATCGAGAAGGCCAACCTCGTGATGATGCCGATCCTTCTCGTGATGGCGATCGGTCTTGCCATATATGTCGCGACAATCCCCGGAGCTGGCGAGGGAATCAAGTTCTATCTCGTTCCCGATTTCTCGTCCTGCGACAACATCGGGAAAGTCGTGCTCGGCGCAATGGGGCAGATGTTCTATTCGTTGTCGCTTGCCATGGGAATCATGATCACGTACGGAAGCTACATGCGCAGGTGTGATTCGGTGCCGAAGGCCTCGGTCCGCATCGTTGCCGCAGATACGTTTGTGGCGGTCCTTTCGGGATTCATGATCATCCCTGTCGTTGTTATGTTCGCGTCAGCCTCAGGCGGCGGACGTGCCGCGATAGATGCCGGACCCGGTCTCATGTTCGTTACGCTGCCGAAGGTGTTTGCGTCGCTTGGCCCCGCCGGGATATGGATAGGCTTCCTGTTCTTTGTGCTGGTTCTTTTCGCCGCCCTGACCAGCGCCATCTCAATGACCGAGGCGTGCGTTGCCGCCGTCTGTGACTTCTTTGGGATCAAGCGCGTCGCTTCGGTCGTGCTGGTGTGCGCGTGGTCTGTCGTGCTCGGCGCGGTTTCGGCATTCGGCTATGGACGCTGGGCGGACTTCAAACCGTGCGGACTCCCTGCGCTTGAGTTCTTCGATGCGTCGATGAACGTCCTCACGCCCGTCGTCGCGGCTTTGATATGCGTATATGTAGGTTGGGTGCTTCGCCCCAGGCGCATACTTGCTGAGTGCCAGCGCGATGGCAGTGCGGTAGGGTTCAAGGTCTTCTATGTTGTGATGGTCAAGTTCGTGGCTCCTGTGCTTGTGCTTGCGATACTTGTCTCTGAAGTCTGCCGCATCTTTGGCATCGGCGGCTGGGCGATTTAAAGTTAAGGAAACGAAGAAATGCCGGATTGGTTGGCGTCATTGACGAAGATTGTGAACACCGTGGACGACCTCATATGGGGTGTTCCGCTCATTGTAGCGATATTGGCAACCGGCATTCTGCTCTCCGTGATGCTGAAGTTCAGGCATCTGCTGAACCTCGGCAATGCGTTCAGGTATGTGTTTCACCAGGGTGACGGACACCACGGCGAGGTGAGCGCATTCGGCGCGCTATGCACAGCCCTGTCGGCGACAATCGGCACGGGCAACATCGTTGGCGTAGCAACGGCCGTCACCACCGGTGGCCCTGGCGCTCTTTTCTGGATGGAGGTTGCCGCCCTCTTCGGCATGGCCACAAAATATGCGGAAGGTCTTCTGGCGGTCAAATACCGCGAGGTCGCACCTGATGGACGCGTCCTTGGAGGCCCGTTCTACTATATTGAGCGCGGACTAGGTCCCAAATGGAAACCTCTGGCGGTCGTATTCGCCGTATTCGGCATCGGGGCAGGCTTGCTTGGCATCGGCACCTTGACGCAGGTGCACGGAATCGTTGCGGCGGCGCAGCGGTTCTTTGATCCTGCCTTCAACCCGGCGGACCCTGCGACAGGCATTTCGGTTCTTGGAACGGTTCAGTCTCCGGCCGTGATGATCGCGGGCGCCGTAGTGACGGTCTGTGTCGCACTTGTCGTCATTGGCGGACTCAAGAGAATCGCGAAAGTGTCGATGGTCGTTGTGCCGTTCATGGCGGTCTCATACACGCTCGTTTGCCTTCTCGTGATGTTCGGGAACTACGATAAGATTCCTGCAGCCTTCATGACGATAGTCAAGGCTGCGTTCGATCCCGCCGCAGTCACCGGAGGTGCGGTCGGCACCATGTTCGTCGCGATGCAGAAGGGGATTGCGCGCGGCATATTCTCGAATGAGGCAGGTCTAGGCTCCGAACCGATGGCAGCTGCGGCGGCGAAGACGAACGACCCCGCCAAGCAGGGTTTCGTTTCGATGACCGGGATATTCATCGACACGTTTGTGGTCTGCACGATGACGGGTCTTACGATTGTCCTTTCCGGTGCATGGGATCCGTCGCTTAAACTTGAGGGAGTCAACGTCACGGTCGAGGCGTTCTCTCGCGGGCTTGCCTTCCTGCCTTGCATGGCCGCCATCGTACCGTTTTTCGTGATGACGGCGCTTGCGTTCTTTGCGTTCACCACGATTCTTGGATGGGACTACTATTCCGAGAAGTGCCTTGAGTATCTTGTTGGGATGGACCGTCCCGTTGTGATAAGGATCTATCGTTTCCTGTACGTGGCGATGGTTGCGGTCGGTCCGTATCTCACGCTTTCGGTTGTGTGGGGCATTGCGGACATCTTCAATGGGCTTATGGCATTTCCCAACTTGATTGCGCTCATGCTGCTTTCGCCAGTGGTGATGCGCGTTACCAGAGATTTCCTCGACCGGCAGCGCCGCTGACGTAATGTCAGGCTCTGCGGCGGACAAGTCGGCGGTAAAGATGTGAAGTGCCGCGACTTGACAACGCTTATTTCCAGGTTTTCACCATGTTTTTGCAGTTTACTTCTGCGCTGTAAGCATGAGAATTAGTCCGAACCATATTCTCATGCTTGCAACCTATGATGGAATTGAGCGAGTTTGCCGGTCTCAGTTTTGGTTGAAGTGGCTTTCGGGATGGGAGGTGTGGTATAATTCCGGGCATGACAGATTTGAAAGTTGATTTAGGCGGACTTAAAATGTCCACGCCCGTCACCACGGCGAGCGGAACGTTTGGCTATGGCACGGAATATGCCGATCTTCTCGACTACTCGAAACTTGGTGCGGTCACGGTTAAGGGGGTCAGGATGGATCCCTGGCCCGGTAACGCAATGCCCCGCCACTGCGAGGTTCCCGGTGGAATGGTGAACGCCATAGGACTCCAAGGACCTGGAGTCGATCCTTTTATCGGCCACTACATCAAGCATTACCGTGACACGGTGAAGGCATCGCTTGAACGCCGTGGCTCCAATGCCGAAGTGCCGCCCATTATCGTGAACATCTGGGGCGGTTCCATCGAGGAATACGCCGAGGTCGCCAAGCGTCTTTCGGACTGCGCTTTCGCCACCGGCGACAATCCGATAGTCGCCGCAATTGAATGCAACGTGAGCTGTCCCAACGTAAAGGAGGGCGGGCACACTTTCGGGCAGGATCCCGCCGTTCTCTCTCGTCTCGTCAAGGCGGTGCGCGCCGCGACGAAGCTTCCGCTCATCGTGAAGCTCGCGCCGAACGTCCCGGACCTTAAGCCGTACACGGCGGCATGCGAGGACAATGGTGCCGATGCGCTCGCGCTCATCAACACGATTCCCGCCATGGTGATCGACATCAATACGCGCAAGCCCGTGCTCGCCAACAGGACAGGCGGGCTTTCCGGACGCTGCGTCCATCCGGTTGCCGTCAAGTGCGTGTACGACGCGCATCGTTTCTCGAAGCTTCCGATTCTCGCCATGGGCGGGGTCTATTCCTGGCAGGATGCGGTTGAACTCATGCTTGCCGGCGCCACGGCGGTTGCCGTCGGGACGGCCACGTTCACGTCTCCCGGTACCGCCGCCGAAGTGACGGACGGCATTGCCGCCTACTGCGAAAAGAACGGTTTTGCTTCTGTCCGCGAACTCACCGGCGCTCTTGCCGAGTGATCGCATGAGATCGGACGGAGAATAAAAAAGAACGCATCACAGAACAAAGCCAAAAAAGCTTTGGGGTGTCTGCGGGGAGATGATAACATGAGGATTCCTTTTGCGTTTTTGCTGACGGCCGGAATGCTTCTCGTTTCCAATGATGGAGCGAGCGCTGCGGAAATGGATTTGGCCACGCCCGAGTCCCAGGGTGTGTCTTCAAGAGATATACTGAAGTGGATTGAAGCGTGCGAACAGGCTTCTGCCGACGGATCGCTTAAAGGTTTTCATCACGGGTTTGTGATAGTCCGCCACGGAAAGACGATTGCGGAGGGTACATGGGCGCCGCAGAACACGCTTGAAAAGCCGCATATGCTTTATTCGCATTCCAAGAGCTTCACGTCTACGGCGATCGGTTTCCTGGTTGACGAGGGACGTCTTGATCTGGACGAGCGGGTCGTGTCGATATTCCCTGAGAAACTGCCTGCCGCGGTATCGGAGAATCTCCGGCAGATGCGGGTGCGCGATCTTCTGACGATGAATGTCGGCGCGTCGTTCACCGATGCGGAGAGGAAGTCGAAAGACGGCGACTGGGTGAAGGCGTTTCTGCACAACGACGTTGAAACCCCTCCGGGTACCGCGTTCAGGTACGATTCCTGCGCAACCCATATGCTGGCCGCCGTCGTCGAGAGAAAAAGCGGCATGAAGCTCATGGATTATCTCGGCGAAAAGCTCTTCAAGCCTCTGGGGATGAAAAGCCCCTGGTCTACGACATCGCCTGTCGGCATAGCCTGCGGCGGATGGGGCATGAACATGACGACGCGCGACCTTGCGAGATTCGGACAGTTCCTGCTTCAGGAAGGGCGCTGGGGCGGCAGACAGCTCTTGTCGCGCGAGTGGATCATGCTTGCGACAAGCCGGCATACGTGGTCCGGACCGATTGTGGTGCAGTCGAAGGTAGTCGGCAGCGGAAGCGACTGGGCGCAGGGATACGGTTTCCAGTTCTGGCGCTGCCGCCGCGGGGCGTATCGCGCCGACGGGGCGGGCGGGCAGCTTACCGTCATATTCCCCAGGGAGGATGCCGTTGTTTCCGTAAGTGCGGGACTTGGTGACATGCAAAAGGAATTGAATCTCATCTGGGAACACCTGTTACCGGCCTTCCAGGATTCACCTGTCGAGACCGATGGAACTGCGCTCGTCTCATTGCGGAACAAGTGCGCAAACCTGGCGCTTCCGTTTGACGACAGGCGGGAGGAGCCTTTCCCCGGCTTTAACGGACAAACCGCCGAAAGAAAAGCCGACGGTTGGGAGCTCGATATCTCCGGACAAAAACTTTCGATCGGCGACGGCGGATGGGCAAAGACGAAATGGAAGTTTTCGGATTCAAATGTCGAGCCGCTGTTCGCATTGTACGGTACGCATGAAATAGCCACCTGCGGCCAAAAGGGGAAAGATGGTTCGCTTACAGTTGTCTGGCACTTCCTTGGAGGAATCAGACACGGCTGCTTCTGTTGCCGGATAAAAGAATAAATGAACGGTATAGGAAAAATCCTAAGCGATTCCCCGATTCATGTTCCAGTTGACCGAAGAGTGACTTGGAAATTGGAAGTCGTAGATTGAGACCTCCAATCCGTCGCTTGAACAAACCATAAGAACGGGTGTTCGCCGTGCGCCTTACGCATTTACCGGGCAAGGCATGACGAATTGCCGTCCAGAGTTGGCGCATCGGCTCTTCCAAGTTCACTCTCAGTTTCATGTTGTTTCCTTTCAGAAGCGGTGGAGATGGTAAGATGCGGCGCGATTTCAGGCCGCGAGGCGGCACAGCTCTGCGGCATGTCGCATTCGACATTCATAGAATGGATGCGCAAGTTTCGAGCGGATGCAACGAGTGCGTAATGATAGTCAATTCGCTCATGAAAGTGTAATAAAGACACAAGGATTCGCTCATGAAAGTGTAACAAAGATATAAAGATTCGCTCATAAAAGTGTAACAGCATATTGCTTATGGTATGCTAATATGGTATATTATGGCCATGAAACACAAAAAACCAGAGATTTTTCTTTGATTTTGAAGAGTTTTTGACAGCGCGAGGATACCGCAAGGAACAGCTTGAAGAATTGTACGGGAACCTTGTTGAGTCCCGTTCTTTCGGAGATGTGGTCAATGGTACATTTGAAAGGCTTTTCCTTGACTATGTCACATTAGGTGGAATGCCCGAGGTTGTGGAAAGATATTTTCTCAGAGGAACGTTTGAAGGTACACTCGCAATCCAGCGCAGAATAATATCGGATTACCGTTCAGATGTACGCAAATATGCTGAAGGTCTTGATCCCCAGCGCATTGTCGGAGTGTTTGAAAGTATTCCCGCACAGTTGGCGAAAGAGAATAAAAAATTCCAACTTTCATGTGTCGAGAAAAATGCCAGGTACAAGGATTATTGGGGATGCGTTGAATGGCTGAATGATGCCGGCATTGTCAATATCTGCAAAATGATGGATTTTCCTGAATTGCCGATTATTGCTCATTTGAATGCGGCAAAATACAAGCTATACATGGCAGATAGCGGACTAATGCTTTCCATGTTGGACGAGGAGTCGCAGGAAGACATACGAGTCAGAAGGGATCTTGGAACTTGGAAAGGCGGTTTTTTTTTGAGAACATCATTGCCGAGGCGCTGGTAAAGGCCGGAGCGACGCTTGCGTATCACAAAAAAGAGAATTCGACATTGGAAATGGATTTCTTTTTGCGATCGGGAGAGTGTCTTGTGCCGGTTGAAGTGAAGTCGACAAATGGAAAATCCAAGTCGATGCGAACCATGCTTGACAGTGAACATTACAAAGATATCAAATGGGGTGTCAAATTGGTAAGAGGGGATGTAGGATTCAATGATAACATTCTTACCATTCCCCAGTGGTGTGCGTTCATGTTGCCGAGATTATTGAAGGATAAAGCTGTGGGTTATTCCTTCAATAGACCCTAGCCTTTACGTGCTTGTGAAAGCTTGTTTTCTCCTCTGAATCCATGCATAAAGTATGGGGTCAGGCGGATTTTGCATTGACGGACCTTTTTGCTGAAAATATAACCGCTAATAACGGCGGAAAATAGCGTATTTTACCCAAGATAAAACCCTCAAAGTGGACGGAAAAGTACACATTCCCGTTCACACCGCGAATTCAGCGCATTCCTTATGAAGTTCCTCCTTAAGAAAGGAAACATTCCGTACTATAAACACATAGCTTTTTTGTCAAGGTATTTTGTTAATTATATTTTCTGCCGCAATAGTCGCAAGTGTTTTGCGCATCGCGACAAATACATTCATCAATCTAATGCTTACCTGTACAGCAACGTCACTCTTCAGTACACCCGAAAGCATGGCAATTCCTTGTTCTGTAAAAACATAAGGAGCCTTCTGACGTCCGCCTCGGGTTTCTCCATCTTGATTTTTTGATATCACAATTTGTGATGTCAAAAAACGATATTCCTCCATAGTCAATTGAAATCGAAAACCATGAGGGAATCTGTTTTCATTGCGCTTTACCGCCTGATTAAAAACGCGCGTTTCAACTTGATATATTTTAGCAAGGTCGCTATCCAACATTACCTGTACACCGCGAACAGTAAAGACGCGAGAGCGAATAAATTCGTCACTATCACTCAAAATAATTCCATTTGACTCATCTAAACCATCAGTAAACTTCTTTTGCATAACATCCTCAAAATCATTTGATTGTATTGATTCTCTTTACGCCGCCATAAAACAATCAATCACCGTTCCAAGGCGGCTCTCCACCTTAAACTTAAATTCAGTCAAATACTCTGGCAATGATGTCATACTCTACCTTCGCTCGTAAAAACTTCTTCATATTATACAAAATCCATCTTCCGTCGCGTTGTTCGTCGAGCTGCTTCCTGCGTTGGGCGGATTCGAGGCTTTGGGTGGAGTGGATGATGCGGCGGAATGCCGCCGCGCTGTCGATGCCGATATTTTCGAGCTCGTGCCGGTAGCGGTTGTACGCCGTCTCAAGGTATCTCGGTACAGCATAATCAGAGCGATGAACCGATTGCCGTATAAGTAATAAAATACCTTGACAAAAAAAAAATGCAATATGTTATGGTACTCAATGCTTCTTTTTCTTGAGGGAGAAAAGGGATGCGCCGTATTGGTGATGTGTACGGAAAAGTGTAGGTTTCCGTTCATTGAAAAAGAAAGGACAGAAGCTGTGACAAAGAGAGAATCACTCAATGGAAAGCCGCTCTGCAATAAAAGAGTAAACAAAACAGCGTGTCGCGAGATCGCCGCGATAGTAGCAGGTGCCGTAAGTGCGGTGTTCTTGATGTCGTCCAGGGCTGA
The DNA here is from genome assembly GCA_045595285.1 of Kiritimatiellia bacterium. Taxonomy (GTDB): domain Bacteria; phylum Verrucomicrobiota; class Kiritimatiellia; order RFP12; family UBA1067; genus UBA1731. The sequence goes on from JAZOAC010000157.1 coordinate 30,487, forward strand.
CAGCACCGGGACTTATGTCACGAATGATGTCACGTGGACATGGAAGACGGTTGACAATTCCGACGGCAGCCAGTCATATCGAATGGGAGGAGGCTCGGCAACTTCAACGGCCATGCCGACGGATACCGAGCTGGATGCAAGCCTGATACCATGGAGTTGCTTGGGCGGTGATGGAAGTTTCCATACATTCGATATGATTTCAGCGCATGCATTTAAGGATTGCAAAAATCTTACGGGCATTTTGAAGATTCCTTCTTCTATTCAATATGTTGGACAACAAGCGTTTGTCCGTACGGGCATTACACGAGCCATTGTGAATGCGACCAGAAATGGTATTGAAGTGTCCGGCTCGCATATGTTTTTCGGTTGTGAAAATTTAAAGGGTGTCTGGTATAAGGGACACGGCGGGATTTGGATTGAGCAGCACTTCTATGGTGCGTCAGCACTCAAACTTGTGGTATTCGGGCCGCAGATAGACAAAAGAGGATCCTTCGGCGCCTCTTTTTTCAATGTCAAGGGGTGTAAGATATTCTATTCGGCAAGTCAGACTTCGTGGGACAGCGGCACAGAGGGTGATTGGTATTGTCAGAACGGCAATGAGGTCATACGCTATGGTGCGGGGCAGGACTTCGATATGACATTCAGCGACACGGAGGATTCGGTTACAATCTATCCGAAGACGGAAACCGCGGTAACCAACGCCATTGCGTGGGCGCCGCTCTTCAAGGATGCGCTCGGACTCGACATGAAGATCGCGATCACGAACCGTATTGAGATGTCTGAGGATATCGAGATCACAGAAGCAATGCTGCAGAACGTAACGGTTTCGGCACCGCCGTGGTATCTTACGTTTGCGGTGAAGAGCCAGACCCAACTCGACAATGTGCTCGATTCAATTTCCGTAGATACGCCAATCATCATCGACATTGAAGGCGTCGGAAAGAATCAGATAACTGTTCCAAAAGGCCGCAAGGTGGCGATTCTTGCGAAGGACGGATGGACGTTTGGACAGAAAACATATGGAATTGTGATCTCGTTCCGATAGAGGATTGGTGATGAAAAGAATCTGGGCGACGTTTCTGTGCGCCGCGCTGTCCCTGTATGCCGCAGGTGCGGAGAGTGCGGAAGTTCTTGAACGGTTCTATCGCGAGAATGACGGGAAGTCTCTTCGCCGCCTGCCGAACTGGGTCTTGCCCGAGGCCTTGTTCTGCAATCTTAGAAATGTCGACATAGAAGGCGACGGGACGAATATTCTTGGACGGATATATGCTCTTTGCAGGGATAGGCTTGACGTCAATGTTCTCACATGGCAGCCGCGTTGCCGTCTTGACTTAAGTCGGATCGTAGCCATGTCGTTCTGTGTGCCAAGGAGTTGTGGGCTTGGATTGTCTTCCTAAGACCGCTTGGCCTCCGACTTGGCGACGGGACGAATATTCTTGGACGGATATATGCTCTTTGCAGGGATAGGCTTGACGTCAATGTTCTCACATGGCAGCCGCGTTGCCGTCTTGACTT
>JAZOAC010000158.1:0-23827 GCA_045595285.1 Kiritimatiellia bacterium
TAGAGTTCGACGGGCCACCCATCCTTCTTCGCCTTCTCGTGTGCGTAGAGGGATGCGGCGTAGTTGCCGCCCACCTTAACGTCACCCATTCCGTGCGGAGCGGCGCGGTCCCAGTCGTCAAGGATGACGGCGCGGACGGGCTTGAGTCCGCCCTTGTAGTATGCGCCCACGGGCATGACCATCATGATGAACGTATATTCGTTTGCGGGCGCAACGCCAATCTGGGGGCCTGTGCCGATGAGCAGCGGACGGATGTACATGGATCCGCCGGTACCGTACGGCGGCACGTATTCGATATTGGCCTTGACCACCTTCTCGGCGGCCTCGATGAACATCTCTACGGGCACAGGCGGCATTACGGTGCGCTGTGCGGTGCGCATCATGCGGCGCGCGTTCTCCTCAGGACGGAACAGCACGACCTTGCCATCCTTCTGGCAGAACGCCTTCATTCCCTCGAAGCACTCCTGCCCGTAGTGAAGACAGCTTGCGCCAATGTGCATCGTGATGGTGGGATCCTTCACGAACTCGCCCTCACCCCACTTGCCGTCCTTCCAGACGTAGCGGATGTGGCAGTTTACGTCAGTGAAACCGAAACCGAGACTCTTCCAATCAATGTTTGGCATGGCTTTTGTTACCTTTCTTTCGACCCGTAATTATACCACATGTTGCAACCTCCTTGTGTCCAATCATCGGATCAAAGAGTGTCGCGCGCGGTCACTAGGAAAATTTTGGACACGACGGGTGATTGGTGGGCAGTAATTGGTGGGCGGCGATTTGAGCTTTCCGGTCACTTTTTAGGCAAATTTCGAACTCAAAGAATCCACTCCCCAAATCATCACATATCAACACAAATGAAGATTTGTGAAGATGAGTGAAGATTTGTGGACGGAACAAAAAACAATTCCACCGTTCACCTTCACCTAAAACACCTTACCCCTCTACACGTTCTACACGATCTACACGGTTAAACATCCCCTCTCTCTGCAGGAGATGATTTTCCAATACAGGTTTTAGCTCACGAAAAGTCCGCGATGTTTTCTTGACGCGGAGGCAGCGGCTCATTTATTCAGCCAAACTATAATAACACATAGGACTATGATTCCGACGAACCACAAAGCACACTCAAGACACGAACGCGGGCCGTCTGATGAATCATCCGAACCGGACGGTATCCTTAAGCCCCCTCTCAAAGCCTTCTTTAAATTTCGCCCATTCCGACGTTGTCACGATACCTTTTTGCGGCAAATTGTAAAACGCCATTTGCGCTTTTGGTCGCGTTTGGAGGCGTACGCGATACCGATGCGCGGCGAAGAGGTAAACTTAACTTTGGTTCCGTCCGCTTCTATCCACAGCCGATTGGAGCTGACAAGATCTTCCCGATTATGCGAGCGGTCAATCTTGAGAAATTTTGTCAGCCGCCCCGGGCCTTCCGCCCCTTCCACCCCGCGAATAAGCACGGCTTCCGGACGTCCCTCGGCACCAGTCACGACATTCAGCATTTCATGCATTCCGTAGCAGAGATAAACATAGGCGCATCCGCCGGCGGAATACATCACGTCCGTCCTTGCAGTCCGCCCTTTGTGCGCATGACAGGCTGTATCTTCTTCGCCGCAATACGCCTCGGTTTCGGTAATGCGCCGCCGTACGACGCCACCGTCATCCATCCGGCGGCAAAGCCACGCGCCGACAAGCATCTTCGCCGCCGTCACCGCGTCAACAGCATAATCTTCTCTTCCTAGCCTTCGCATCATCTCTCAAACGAATTTAACAGCTACCGCTCAAAACTCTGCGCGGCTCAATTTCCGCATATCGCCTGATATGAAATCTCCCGCCGCAGTTCCCGGCCGAGTCAGTCGAGCCTATGAAATCATCGTTTCAATCGGCATCCCCTTCTTCCAGCAGACGGAAGCGTGGCATCGTGACGCCATCGCGCGTTACATTCTCGAAAAACATTTTCGCCGGACGTACCCACATGCCGCACTCACCATAAAGAGTCTGATAGACAACAACAGTCTCTTCTCCCTCCGAAGTCTTGGCAAATCCCAGGAGACGATAACGTCCGCCCTTGAAATGCACGAACTCCCGTCCGATCAGCGACTTGTCGTATTCTCCAGAATACACACCTCCACCGACCGACAGACAGAACTCTCCTGTTTCAGTTATCTGCATACCTCCTCCTTTTCGTTTTAACCGACTCTCATTTCGCACAGAATTTCAAACCGACAATTCCGACAACAATGGACATTGCAAACACAATCCGCAAGGCCATCACTGCAAGCCTACATCTGACAGACTGACAGATCAATTGCGATGAATTGTATCATATTGAGGGCTCTCTCTCACTGCAACGTTCTAAATGATATAATTTCTGCCCGTCGGAAGGATTGTCTGAAACTGGACGCATCCTGTTGGCAGACAATCTCTTTACATTTGAACAGAGGTGGAATATGGATGTGCTTATGGAATTCAGCAAAGCGTTCTGGAATGTGTTTGCGATGATGGCGCCTTGGCTCATCATCGGATTCTTCATAGCCGGAATCATGGCCGTGTGCATACCACGTGATTTTGTGATGAAATTCCTTGGAGCTTCCGGCGGGGTCAAGAGCATCATCCGCGCAGTCTCGATCGGGGTGCCGCTGCCGATCTGCTCATGCGGAGTGATTCCGATATCGACAGCCTTGCGCAATAACGGCGCAAGCAAAGGCTCCACAGCCGGTTTTCTCATCTCAACTCCGCAGACCGGCATCGACTCCGTTCTGGCCACCTACGCGCTCATGGGGCCGCTCTTTGCCGTTGCGCGTCCTGTCGCGGCATTCCTGACAGGGCTTGTGGGCGGATGCGCCGTCCATGCGCTCTCGGACAACGATGCGTCGCCGTGCACTGCAACTCAGCAATCGACCCCACCTCCGCGCAATCTGCGCATGATCCTGTGGCAGGGCTACATCCGTCTTTTGGGCGGAATCGTGAAACCACTCTCCATCGGACTTGTGATATCGGCGCTTGTGGCGGCATTCGTGCCGGACGACTTCTTTGCATCCACCTTGGCTGGACGCGATTATCTGGCGATGCCGATAATGGCGCTCATCGGATTTCCGATGTATATCTGCTCGACGGCGGCAATCCCGATAGCGACCGCGCTGATGATGAAGGGTCTGTCCCCAGGGGCGGCGTTTGTGTTTCTGATGACAGGGCCCGCCATCAATGCTGTATCTATAACGACTATTGCGTCCCTCATCGGCAGACGCGCAACATTCGCATATGTTGCTGTGATCTTTCTTGGCGCAATTCTCTTCGGGACGATCGTGAATCTGCTCCCAGGAAACATCGAAGCGCTTTCCGCCCGATGCACAGCCTGTTCAACCCTTCCGGCGTTCAATCACCTTGCAGGCATAGCACTCGCAATCCTTATGGTCAACGCCTTCCATGTTCGTAAGAAAAGCAACAATAATCCGAGTAAATAAGCGTTGTTAGGTCTGATATGGCGGAGCGGTTTATCGGTTAGGATCAGCTTGGCGGATTTGCCTGAGCTCGTATTCTGTCACGCCGGCCGGAATTCGCCGACAAATGCGATAAATAGGATGAGTTGCGTCCTTTCGGTGGTGATATTCTGTGGGGAATGCCATGTGATAAGTTTTTTAGCTTGATATCTGATAAGAACAGCCAAGTTTGATACAAATATCATACATAAAATTTCTTTCAAACCAAACATCGATTTGGCGCGTCTTCCATATAATAGAGGGCAATGGGAATCATTCAGGACATACACGACGACCTTGAAAAGGGTGCGGCGCAGCTGGTTGCGGAATATCGTGATCGGTTGTGCCGGGATGCCTTGGCATTATGCGGCGACAAGGTGGAGGCCGAGGATTTCGCATTCCGCACATTTGACAAGGTCCTTCGCAAAATCGACACTTTCAAGGGCGATGGCTCGTTTTACGATTGGATGAAGGCGATTTTGGTGAATGATATCCGTTCAGCCAAGCGCACGAAGGCTGCGCGGAATACGGTGGTCGCGGAAATCGATGCGGATGAAGAGCCTGTGCCGGATGGGGCGCCGGGCTCTGAAGAGCGTCTGATGGAGTCGTTCGATTCGGAGCTGGTGCGCGGAGCGATACAGAAGCTGTCTCCGGAACATCGCGAGGCGATCGTTCTCCACTATTTTCTCGACCAGCCGATTGGCAAGATGGCGAAACTGCTCATGATCCCGGAGGGAACGGTGAAGTTCCGCTTGTTTGCCGCCCGCAAAGCGCTCTCCGGTATGCTTTCGGAGCAGATGAAGCGTCCGGTCGTGCGTATGCTTCTGCTGTTTCTCGGTCTCGGCGCTTTCGCGGCGACGGCGTATCTTGGCGGGTCTGTATTTCGGACGGAAAAAAAAATAGCGTTGCAGGAAACTTCCGTGCCTGCCAAGAGTCAGGATGTGTTTGACATAAACGAAGGAGAGAACATGATAATGACACGCAAGGTCGCATCGCTTGTTGGCGCTTCCATGCTGGCGGTTGCATCTCCAGGTTCGGAAATCACCAGCGAAGAGACGTTTGTGTTCCTTCGCCCGGAGACGAGTTCATTCTGGAATACGGCTACAAACAGCACGATGTCTCTGCCGATAGACTATCCGAACGGCTCCACGAAGGCGAAATTGGAGGTGAAGGGCATCGGATATGACAAGGTATATGAGGGCATCACGTCCGATTCATATGAACTGGAGCTGCCGGTGCCGGATTCCCCGCAGACTGAAAACGTGTACGATCTTACGCTCACGTTTGACGATGGGACCGTCCGCACGGCAAAGCTGGGCTTGATTCAAGGCCTGTCACCGGATACGGAGGGGGCGACGCGCTGCCTTGCCCCGGCTGAAGGATCGGTCTGGAACAAAGTGAAATACCGTGCCGTTCTGCCGATCCCATACGGAACCACATCGCTCTTGATGCAGACGAACGGCGGCGAATGGAAGGAACTCGACACAGGCTTGAACGGGGCGCAGGGCTGGTATGCTCTAAGCCCGATAGGCCGCGGCGATAACCTCTCCCTTTCGTGCATAGTGGACGGGGTGTCATACGTGGCGTCTCTGATAGGTGGCGGAGACGGGTTCTTTGTGATTGTGAAGTGAGTTTAGTTTGGAGTAAAGGGTAAAGAGTAATGGGAGATGAGAGATGGGAGGGCGCGTTGTCCCCAACGCGCCGCAAAGTAAAGTAATAGCAAATTTCAGTTTAAACTTGAAAGGAAACGGAACAATGAAAGTGACAACAGTTCTTGCGACGTTCGCAATGGCGGCATCGCTCAATGCGGCGGTGATCGAACAGGTGATAGTGCGCCAGCAGTGGCCTTGGTCCACCGATGTGAAGGTGGAATACAAGCTTTCCGGCGTCACTTCGCCGGTCGACATCTCGGTGAAGGCGTTCAACGGCAATGTGGAGCTTGATTCGTCCCGGCTTGCCGCTTCGATGACAGGCGACCGTTTCGGCATTGCCGAAGACGGAGTCGGCACGATCATCATCGATCCGGTGAAGGCGTTCGGCACATCGAAAGTTGCCCTCGCTAACTTCAAGGTGAAGCTTTCGGTCTCCGAATCGGCGGAAAACATGAACGAGGTGCTGTATAAGATTTTTGATCTGGAGTCTGGCGGTTGTGACGAACTCACGCGTGCTGACTTCTACAATGGCAAAGCAGGAACGTTTGTGACGAATTTCGCTGACATAGGCAACAGTGCCTATTACCCCACCCGTCCATTTGCCACATCTCTTGATGATGTGCTGATATGGACGGATGTCACAAACAAACTGGCATACAAGACGACGAAACTTGTCATGCGTAAGATACCTGCAAAAGGGAAGTCATTCTACATGGGTGCAGGCGGAATTACAAACGAAGAAGTTTCGATTGACACCAATTATACCTTGGCGGATGAGGAGAGATTTCGGATAAAGGTCACCTTCACCAATGATTTTTGGTTGGGGGTGTTTGAAGTTACGCGTAAGCAGTATGCGCTTTTGACCGGTGGCGATGAAGTTTCGGACAGCGAGGCGGCCTTACCCATATATCATTTAGACTATTCGAAATTACGCGGAGTTCCTATCGACTGGTCTAACTGGCCTGCAGATATTTATGCAGTATCGCCTTCGAGTGAAATGTTTAAAATCCGCCAGCATCAGCATCTTGCCGGCATTACTTTCGATTTGCCGACTGAAGCTCAGTGGGAATACGCATGTCGCGCGGGAACGGATACGCAACTCTATGAGGGTATCCGTTTTTCTGGGACAAGCCAACATATAATTGATATAGCATCACTAGGATGGTATAAAAGGTATACATCTGATAGTAAGGAGGTCGGAAGTTTGCGGCCGAATGCTTTCGGTCTCTATGATATGTTGGGTAATGCCGCAGAACATTGCCGTGACATCTTGAATCCTGAATGGTCTTTGAATTCGGGTTATGCCTCGATGTCAGGAGAGTGTGTTGAGCCGATGGGTTGGGACAATTTTGATGATGCGGCTCTCTTGAACGAGGACTGCAAAACAATATGCAGAGGAGGATCATACCTGAGAGACTTCACTTACGTTCACAGTGCTTGCCGTCGAGAGCAGGTCAAGTTAAACGAAACCAAATCAGGATACACAGCCTTAGGATTCCGTCTTATGATCCCGAGCGATAGGTTGACGGCTGGCAACAACTGAGGATGTTAGAGATGAAGAAATTAATGTATGTGATGACGATGGCGCCTATGTTGGCACTGTCATTGAATGCGGCAAATCAATCAATATTGTGGAATGACGGCACGTGGGATAATGCCGGCGCACCGAAGGGTAAACTGTTGTCCGACAATCCGGGATGGTGGGGCGAACGGGTATATACGGGCGTTACGTATTCATACGAGAATCAGCCGGACCGACCGGCGGATGTTCAGAAAAGCGATGCGTCCAAATTCGGCAGAAGATTGATAGACGGCAATCCGGCGTATTTCAAGCCGGTCGGCATCAGCGGGAAGCCGCTCGTGGCGATGTTTGATTTCAAGCGGCCTTGCGTGTTCAACGAAGTGACTCTGCTCTCATCCGCAAAGGATGAAGGGCGCGGCATACTAGACGTGAGTGATGACGGAACGAATTGGACGCGAGTGACCGGTTTCCGGTTTGCAGGACCGCGCACCCGCATAATTCCGCAAGCGCAGTCCAAAGGAAGGCACCTGCGCGTTTCGATGAGATCTCGCGGCCGAATCACGAAACTTGACGAAGTGCTGGTCTGGGGCGAAGGTGAAGTGTCCGCACAATATCCGGAGGATATGAAGCCGCTTCGCGTAAAAGGCGCAAGCGCCTATACGGATCGGCGCAACGGCGGGATTGAGATATGGCCGATCTCCGAGCCGAAGATAAAACACGATCGGTCAAAGGATCTCGTTGTCTGCGTGCCGGAAGATCCCAGAACGCGCAGAGAGAAATCCGTTGAATTGGCAATGGCCGGCAACGAAACGGAGACGCGCTACTTTGCGGTGGTGAACGCAGGGCGTACGGCGAAGCAGGTGCATCTTGCCGTTGACGGGCTCGGCGATGATGTTACGGCGGAACTCCGCATAGGCGGAGTGATGCGTGTAGATGGCGGACGGTTCAGGGCGATTGAGGGAGATACGGCCGTGTATGCTCCGTATTCGTTCTTTGCCGCAGATTCCAAGCCGCCTGCGAACGTCACCGAGAAATATTTCGCAAATTCGGAAAAGGTCATCGGTTTTCCGTCCTCGGTTCCTCTGGCGCCGGGCGAAGGCGTAACGCTCATGGTGCGTTTCACGTCGCACAACGCCAAACCGGGCAAGCGTCGCGGTGCGGTCGCCGCCGGAAAGATCAGATTGCCGGTTTCTCTGACCGTCGGGGATTTGATGCTGCCGGAGCTGCCGCTGTGGGTGCACATCTATTCGCCGATGACCAAGCAGTTCCCGTTCGAGAGCCGTGCGCGTGTCGAGCGCGATGTCGAAATGTTTGCGGCGCTGGGCTCCAGCACCTGCTACGATATGCCGCATCCCGGTACGAAGCAGGAACTTCTGCGTAAGCGGACTCCGCATACGATTTTCACGCCGCGCCGATGGTTGGACTTGAAGCTTCTCCATGCGCTCAAGGCGGGGAAGGAATCGTTGGACAATCCAGCGAACAGACAAAAAGTCGCCGAGTGCGTGTTGGCGGCGGCAAAGGAGGCGAAGGAGTGCGGGCTTCCGATGAAGGACTGGTGTCTGTTCCTTCCTGACGAACCGGGAAGAAAGACCGCCGCCTTGTACGGAGAGATTGCGCGGGTGGCCAAGGCGACGCTTCCCGGTGTTCAGATATACATGAACCCGTGCTTCTGGGAGCGCGATCCCACCGTGTCCGACGATCCGTTCCGTCCGAGTCCGGATGTCATATATGAATATCTCAAACCTTTCTACAACGAAGTGATTGACATATCGTGTCCGGCGCGCGGAATGGTCATCGAAGGGTCCAAGCTCGTAAATGAGCTGCTTACGGCAAAACGCAGAGTGAATGCGCTGTACATTCATCCGCCGGTTCCAGTCGGACGTACGCTGGCATGGACGGCGTTTCGTAACGGGTTTAACGGATATGCGTACTATTGCTACTATTCGCCGAGAGGGGATTCGTACGATATCAGCGGCTGGAGAAGTCTGAGCAAGGCCTACGTGCCTGTACTTCCGCTTGCCGAGGATGTCGCCATCACACCGGTGTATGAGATGATGCGCGAAGCCTGCGAAGATTTCAAGATGCTTCATATGGTCAAGACGCTTGGGCGCAAGGATCTGCTGGCAAGACTCATGAAGGTGAGCGCCGGCAGCGGCGCGTCCGCCGGAATGGTGCCTCCGACGCTTGACTGCCAGGCTTTGCGCGATATGACGATGTGGGCGCTGTGCGGCAAGACGAAGGCGGCGAATGGGTTTTCCGTCGTTGACTGCGGAGGCGTGCCGCGGCTTGCCGTGAACGGGATTCCCCGTTCCGGGACGGCGGTGATGCCATCGCCGAATGCGCCTGCGGGAACATCGGTCGATACGCTCAAGGAATTCGCGCAACAGGGAGTGGATCTGTCGAGCGATGTCTGGATGATGAATGACAGGCGCCATAAACCGCGCGTATGGTGGTTGGATGAAGGCGTCTATGATTTCAAGATGTTTGACGTGCTCGTGAATGGCTTGCTGGACGCTTCGGAAAACGGACTTGTCTTTCCGCGCATAAAAATTGACCCGCCTGCAGCATGGATGGAAAGGCATCCGGAGGAGGTGTTTGCCCGTAGGGTGCGCCCGGCATCCGAGGCCTGGCGCGAGCTTTACCGGAAGATGCTCCGCGACATGGTCGCACATGTGGAGTCTTCGCCTTATGCCGAGAGGATCGGCGGATATCACATAGGGGCGCTGCATTGCGGGGAATGGCTCCTGGAAAGCGGTGAATACATTAAAACTTTGCCCAAGGCCAAGGTAGACTGGGATGTCCGCGATCCTCTGCCGCCGCAGCATGTGATTTCCGAGCGTAAGCGTCTTGTCAAGGAAATGTCGGACAGTGTTGTGCATGCGATGGTGGAAGCGACGGATTACATGAGAGAATTGACCAGGGGGCAGAAATGGATCGGCGCGTTTCTGGGATATTATTCGCTGTCTCACGAAAGTCTGGCGATTGCCCTTGAAACGGGGAAGTTCGATTTCTGCGCCGCGCCGCCGCACTACCACACGATACGGGAGATTGGGGAGACCGGCCGATCCCAGTCGTATGTGCAGGGATCGTACCGGCTTCACGGTTGCGTTTATTTTGAAGAGACGGATTTCCGGACATTCCTTTCCGATGCCGACCGCAGCTTTCCGTACGTAACCCGTCGTCGTCCTTTGGATGAGGCTTTGTCGCTCATGCGCAGGTCTATCGGAAAATGCCTTGCAGGAGGATGGGAGCATTGGTGGTTCCTTCTTGGCGGAAACAGGTCGTATTCGCATCCGCAGATGCTTGAGACGGTGAAGCGGGGTGTCGAGCTTGGCCGCGAGACATTGGACACGGCTCAATGGAAGCCGGCGGACGTAGCCGTGTTTACCTCGTATGGCGAATATGCGACCAGCGCCGGTGCCCATGTGCAGAATCTGCGCCACGATCTGAAGGTGAATATGCATGCTGAGCTGCTTCCGCGGTGTGGCGTCACATTTGATTCGTACGTTCTGGAAGATATCGCCGACCCTCGTCTCCCTGACTACAAAATCTATTTCTTCCCCAATGCAATAACTGTTAAGCCAGAGTTGCGAAATAAGATCAAGGACTGTGTCAGGCGCGCCGGGAAAACCGCGATATGGGCGTTCGCTTCGGGATATTCCGACGGAAACACCAACTCTGTGGACCTTATCCATGATCTTACAGGACTTAAGATGGCAGAGTATTACCCCGTTCCAACCGGCAGATATTCACGTGTGTTCGTAGCGGAGCACGATGTGACGGTTGATGCCACCGGCTGGCGGAGCGTGTATTTCCCGATACCTGACAATCCAGACGGCTTGCGTGAGGCATTCCGTTCGGTGGGAGCGCACGTATGGCTGGATTCGGACGATACATTCATGGCAGGCCGAGACTTTGTTATGATTCATGCTTCATCGGACGGGGAGAAGAAAATCATTTTGCCGCGGATGTGTGATGTGTCGGAGGTTTTTGGCTTGTCCTCATGTCGGAAAGGCGTGAAAGAAATCACGGAATTTTTGAAAAAAGGTGAAACGCGCGTCTATCGGTTGAGTGGCGGCGACGTGTAAATGTGTCGTTCTGCCATGTTTGTTTCATAGAATCGAAGCTTGGCCTGAGGTTATTTTGTCTATAGGGAAATCATAGCCCAAGCATACGGGAAAATTGCTATAATTGAAGGCTCATCTGTGAAATGAAAAGCAGGTTGTTGCGGTTATACGATCATAATTGAGGAAAGGTGAAAAATGAAGATCGAAACGATGATGACGGTTCTTCTGTCCGCGGCTGTTTCAGCCGCTTACGGTGCAGGAGGCGTGAATGTGGATCGTCCATGGGAGCTTAAGGCGCCAAAGACCGCCGTCCGGGAGTTCGTGAAGGGCGTCTATTGGGTGGAGGCCGAGAACTTCGACGACTACGGCGGATGGCTTTTAGATACTCAGTTCGCCCACAAGATGGGTTCGGGTTACCTTATCGCTCCCGGCGTGGGCAAGCCTTCAGCCGTTGCTTCAACGAAACTGGATGTTGCCAAGAGCGGCAAATACAAGGTATGGGCACGCACGAAGGATTGGGTGCCGGAGTTTCATCCGGGACGTTTTGCGCTTGAGGTGAACGGACGGCGCGTTGAAAAAGTGTTAGGCGCTTCGGGGCGTGACTGGTCATGGGAATACGCCGGCGAGGTCGAGCTTCCGTCGGGGACGGCGCAATTGAAGATAGTTGATCTTGCCGGCGCATACGCGCGTTGCGATGCGATCGTCTTTTCACGAGATCTTTCGTTTGCGCCTGCGGATGAAGCAGGAAAATTGGAGCGCCAGCGCGATCTTTGCACCGGTATGCCTGCCGGTGTCGCGGATGGCGGAGAGTTTGATTTTGTAGTTGTCGGCGGCGGACCTGCCGGCGTTCCGGCGGCCATCGCCGCGGCGCGTCACGGGCTCAAGGTGGCGCTCGTTCAGGATCGTCCCGTTCTCGGCGGCAACATCTCGAGCGAACTGGGCGTGTTGCTGAACGGTTCCGGCTGGCATCTCGGCTATCGTGAAGGCGGCATTATCGAAGAGGCTGTTCTTTCCAAGGCGTATGCGGCGAAAGGAAACGACCTTTCTTTTTCCCGCGTATTCAGCGAGATGACTGCGGCGGAAAAGAATCTCACGCTTTTCATGAACACGCGCGCTTACGCCGTTGAGAAGTCAGGCGAGAAGATCACCGCCGTGCTCGGACGCAATCCGCTCACCGGCGTGCGCACGAGAATTCGTGCAAAGCTCTTCGCCGATACCACCGGTGACGGTTGGATCGGATATTTCGCCGGCGCAAAGTTCATGTACGGGCGTGAAGGCATTGAAAAGTATGGTGAATCCTGCGCGCCGGACGTGCCGGATATGACCACGATGAGCGGATGTCTGCTCGGAGGATACGGTCTGCCGCGCATGGTGATGCGCAGAAATGATGTGCCGTTCAGGACTCCCGACTGGGTTTATCCGTTCCCCGAGGGCTTTTACCGCAAGTCGGACGGACTGCGCTTCAAATGGTGGCTGGAGCACCGTGGCGAGCTTGACGACTGCAAAGATCCCGAACTGGCGCGAGATACGCTTATACGTATTTTCATGGCTTACTGGGGTTGGATGAAAAACGAGACTCCGGACAAGAAGATTCGTGATCTTGCCGCAAAGCACGAGCTTATATCGCTTCCGTACATGAACGGCCGACGTGAAGGGATGCGCATTTTGGGCGATTATGTTTTCACCGAGAAAGATGCATACGTAAAGGTAGATCCGTACGACAGCATCGGCCACACCGGATGGGCGCTAGATACCCATGACCCGCTCGGTGTGGACAATGCGAAAGGTAACGGCGCATGGAGGCTTGAAAGCCCTGAAATTCCGCGTCCGGTGGGAATTCCGTACCGCATTCTCTATTCGGTGAACGTGCCAAACCTGTTCATGGCCGGGCGCAACGTCTCCTGCTCCCATGTGGGGCTGGGAACGCTTCGCGTTTCCGCGACCTGCGCCGTCATGGGTCAGGCCGTCGGCACAGCCGCCGCAGGCTGCATCCGTCACGGCGTAGCGCCGCGCGAGTACGGGAAGGAGTATATTGAAGAGCTGCGCAGAACTCTCCATCGCGATGACCAGCTCGTTCCCGGATATACGCAGCGAGATCCTTCGAATCTCGCGCTTGGAGCCACGGTGACCGCAACGAGCGAGGAAGAGGGGAATGCGGCGGCGAATGTCGTGGACGGCGGCATCCGCACGCTGCCGGATGATAACGGCGATATCGTGAAGATTGTGGAGGATACAGGCTACGGGCTTGTCAACCACCAGCCGAAGGGAGCGAGCCGTCAGTGGGTCTCCGATCCTCGATGCGAACTTCCGCAGTCCGTGACGGTCCGTCTCGCCGGAATGCGAGAGGCGTCCGAGATCAGGGTCGTTTTCGACTCCGATTTCTTCCTGCCTTCGAAGTGGGTGCATCACCGCGTGCCGCCGACGCTGGTGCGGGCATACAGGGTGGAGACGTCCACGGACGGCGTCGCGTGGGAAACGCTGGCGGACGTCAAGGCGAACAGGCGCAGGCTTGCGGTCCACAGGTTCGCTCCGAGGACCGTGCGCGAGGTGCGCGTGACCGTCACGGAAACCTACGGAGCTCCGTCCGCCCGCATCTTTGAGGTGGGAGTGTGGTGACGGAATCATATAAGTGGAAATAGAAGGTGTTATTGTACGTCGGTCATTTTTGAGGTGAAGCTGATGAACACAATGAAAAATAGAGTGAGGGTCCTCCTGTCGGCAGTGGCAGGCGTGTTTTCTTTGATTGCATTCGCAGATTCGGTAAATCGCGTGAACGTGTATCCGCAGTGTTTTGAATGTGGAGGATGGAAACTTGATGTACAGTTCATGGATATCATGGGGTCGCCGTATCTGCTTGCGCACGGCTGTGGGATCCGCGTTCTCGATGCGACGGCGCGCGTCGATGTGCCTGATGCGGGCGAGTGGCGGGTTTGGGTGCGTTCGCGCAAGTGGACGGATGGAGCGGGCTCATTCAAGGTGCGCGTAGGCGGAAGCCTTCTGCCGCGCACGTTCGGCGTGTCTCAGGGCGAATGGGCATGGGAGGACGGCGGCACGGTGCAGCTGGGGGCCGGGAGCGTTTGCATTGCTCTGGTTGACCAGGATGGATTTGACGGACGCTGTGCGGGCATTGTGCTTGTCAAAGAAGGTTCGGGGACTTCGGTGCCGAGCGGACCATTGGATATCCGCACCTCGGAGGAGGATGAAACTGTCGACGCGGATTTCGTGGTTGTGGGAGGCGGATTGCCCGGAACTTGCGCCGCAGTGGCGGCCGCGCGCCGCGGGATGAAGGTTGCGCTTGTGCAGGACCGTCCTGTCCTTGGCGGCAACGGATCCTCTGAGATTCGCGTCTGGTCGGCGGGCGAGTCCAAGTATCCGCTCGTCCGTGAACTGCGCGGCTGGTTCATGAACCGCAATCCGAACATGGTTCTGTCAGACGCAAACCGCATGCGCATCGTCCAGGACGAGAAGACGCTCGGGCTGCATCTCTGCACAAGGGTGTTCGCCGCCGAGACGGGCGACGGCAGAATTGTGGCGGCCAAGGCGCTCGACTGGAAGCGCAATCGCATCGTGCGGTTCCGTGCTCCGCTCTTCTGCGATGCTACGGGTGACGGGTGGCTCGGATATTTCGCCGGTGCGGACTGGCGCATGGGACGCGAGGCTCGCAACGAGTTTGACGAGTCTTTCGCTCCTGAGAAGGCTGACGGCCAGACTCTGGGGGCCTCATTGATGTGGACGAGTGATTCCGCGAACACGGACATTCCGTTTTCTGCTCCGTGGGCTGAGAGGCATGCACAGGGCGTTGAGGCTGTGCGCGGTGAATGGAACTGGGAATACGGCATCAGGAGAGACGTGATCAAGGAAGGCGAGGCCGTCCGTGACCGTCTGCTGCTGGCCATCTACGGAGCATTCTCGCTGGCAAAGAAGAATCCGGTGAATTCGCGTCTTGTTCTGGACAATGTGCCGTTCCTGCTCGGCAAGCGCGAGTCGCGCCGTCTGCTTGGCGATTGGATATACTCCGAAAAGGATGTCACGGAAACGCGTCTTTTCGAAGATGCCATTGCCGCCGGATCCTGGAGCGTCGATCTGCACTATGACGATTTCAAGCCGGGCGTGGATTTCCTCACGACGTGCCGTCAGCCGCACTACGGCCGCTACTGGATTCCGTACCGTTCGATATATTCGCGGAATATCGCCAACCTGTTCATGGCCGGCAGGTGCTTCAGCTGTACGCATGTCGGTCTGGGCGGTCCCCGCGTGATCAATACGCTTTCCCAGATTGGGTGTGCGGCGGGTGAGGCGGCGGCAATGTGCAAGGCGCGCGGATGCGAACCCCGTGACATATGGAAGAAGGGCCTTGTGCGTGAACTGCAGCGGAATCTGGGCGGCGATTTCCCGGGTAATCCCGATCCCGCAACGAAGGATTGGATAATAGTTGATGATGAAATGCCTGGTGTCGTCATTGGCGCAAAATGGAAAAGCATTCATAATGCGAACGGGGAACAGGTCGGGATGTCATCCCATTATCCTCCTGGTGGATATGGTTGGGGAGTGGATTTCACGGACAATACCGGGGTTGGCGACATAACCTATCCGCTGCCGGTTAAAAAGGCGGGAAAATTCAGACTTCTTTGGCGTGTGCCCTACATGCATTCTCTGAAGACGGAGTCCGCGACGACTCTTGAGATATTCTCGGGAGGGACCGTGAGAAGTATCACTGTGAACCAGAGCATTGGAACTGGCACTTGGCAAGAGGCTGGTGAGTTTGAACTCGCGCCCGGCGCAACGCTCAAGATCATTGCATCGAAGTCCCGCGGAGTTGTGATTGCCGACGGTTTCGCTCTTGTGCCCCAACGGTGAATCTTCGCAAGTGGCACTGAATGCCGACGGTAGAGGTGTCAGTTCCGAATAGGAATTCCATAGACGATACGGGTCGGTTGCCAGAGTAAATGCGACTAAGAACGGGTCGCTGTGACTCACAGTCTCATTTGGCTGTTCCAAATGTGCATTAAGGCGATTAGGCAAACTGCGGCAAATTGCTATTGAACCGAAAAACCTATTATGATACAACTAGTGGCGACAAGGGCAGAAAGCTTGAGTCATCTGGATGCGGAGGTACTGTCTTCGCCTTAAGTGACGGGATTAGTTCCTGTCACTTTTGTTTTTATCAATAATGAGTAATCAAAATATATTAAGTGTTTTTGTTGACGAGTCGGGAAACTTTGGTGATCCCGATGATATTGCTCGTTATTGTATTGTAGCCAGTACCAATGTTGTCATTGCCTAATTTAATTGGGAATTGGTATTGATTATTGGCAACATTTTCACATTGGCAACATTTAAAATCTCTGTACTCGATGTGGGACCCCTGTAGAAAGTACGTACTCGGCGAAGTACGTGCTGACCTTCGAGCGAAGTGCGTACAGATCCTTTGCGTTGCCCGTACAGACCCTTTCATTTAGGAATACAGGGAAACTCGCTTACCCATACAGGACAATTTCGTACTCTAACGGGAGGTGTTTCTTTCTTCAATGCTCGGCGGCAATGAGGATTTCCGGCATCGTAAGCGATATCAATTTTAGAGTTCTTTATGATGATGACAGGCTTGGCATTAGTCGATGAGGTTTAGATGAAAGAGTTCTGGATATATCATGTGTGGCTTAATTGTGGTACAATATGTCCATAAAAGAAATGGAGTAAGTTATGCCAATGATTGTTCCTGTTAGGGATCTCAAAGATACCAACAAAATATCTGAGCTTTGCAATAAAGCGAATCGTCCTATATTTATAACCAAGAATGGATATGGTGATATGGTCATAATGAGTATGGCTTATTACGAGGAAGCTCTTGGTCGTAACGAAATATATGATAAGCTGGAAATGGCCAGGGGCGATGTTGAATCTGGACGTGTGAAGCCGTTTCGCAAAGTACTTGCAAGACAAAAGGCAAAGTTCGATGTACACGCTTGAAATTACGGAAAGTGCTGAGTCTGATCTAAATGAGATTACAGATTATCTCGGCATTACTTTGGCTAATCCTCAAGCGGCAATTTCATTTTTGAACGAGATTGGACTCATATCAGGTACCTTGGAATCCAATCCGCAACTGTTTCCTCTATGTGTTGATTATAGACTGGCTGATTTAGGATATAGGAAAGCTATTGTTCGTGCATATATAATGGTTTATGAAATAGACGAAATATCGGAGATTGTGCGCATTCTGCGCATATTTCATGAAACGGAGAATTATTCAGGTAAACTGTAAATAATTTGTGCGCAGTTAAAATTACCATGCGGCGTTTTGATTGGTAGCCTGGGGTTGTCCCTGCAAATTCCGCATGATACGTGTCATCGGGGACTATGAATGGTACGATACTCGCGCATTGATATTCCAAAGCGCTTTTTGAATGCCCGCGACAGATGTTTCCGTGAATTGAATCCGCATGTTGCGCTGATTATGCTGAACGATTCTCGTCCTTGGCGTAGGTGTTTCTTGGCGGCTTGGAGTTTCACATCAAGTATGGCATCGCCAGGGGTCATGTTTAACAGCTCCTTGAAACGGAGGTACAATAAACGCTCAGATACCGCCAAGTGCCGAATAAGATCCTGTATGGTCATGCCATGAGTGGCATTCTGCGAGATATAGTCAAGGGCACGGCGGATTAGCACCGCCGCCGGGACTGGCGGCTTTGTGGATTCACGTTCAGCGATTCCAACGTTTTTAAGGGGGATATTCCCAGACATGATTGAAGTACCCCGTAATGCGTTGGACAGCATGGATATCATGTCAAAGCCAAAAGCTTCATGATCCAGAGATATGCTAGAAAGTGGAATGGAAGCGGTCGCACAAAGCAGTTCATCGTTGTCTACGCCTAGAATTGCCAAATGAGATGGAATCTTCAATCCAATATCCATGCAAGCGGAAAGAACCTGAAGCGCTCGATAGTCATATGCACAAAATACAGCTGCCGGAAGTTTCAATCCGGAAAGCCATTCCGGCAGGGAACCACCCGGGAAAATCTGGCATTCTATTCCTTTTTTGCGCAGTGCAGAGCAAAATCCCTCCTTCCTTTGCTTTGCCCATATCGCATCTGGAGATTCAGGTGGGACGAATGCAAAACTGGCAAATTTGCCGATGGACTGTAAATATTCGGCACCGCGCCATCCTACATTCACATTGTCGGTTTTGACCCATACCACATTTGCCGATGTGGTCTCCCCTATAAAATCTGGGCGGCGTTGTACCAGTGCAGGCAATGCGCATTCACGCAGCGCGGTGTAAGACTCTTTATCTGAAAGTTCCGATGCCAATATTCCAGATATGCCGTCTCTTACGGCATTCTTGATTGTTGCCGCATCCAAAGCATCAGTCTGTTTGTAGAGAATGCTCCAATTGGCATTCGAATTGACAAAACGGAAAATCCCGGACAGCATTTCTCGACGTGACGATGTGTCGAGACCCATTGCCACCAATACCTTATGTTTTTTTCGAAAAGCCTTCATATGCTCTCGTATTATAGCATATAGAGCAACTGAACTGTCAAGGTCTATTGCAATATTTGTATTTTTATCATTGCAGAAATATGTATCTTGCGATTTGATTTGACTAGGAGGTTTTTGCTATATTACCACCTCATAGAAGAAAGGATTTAATGCGTTATGAAAAAGATTATATTTTTGGGTGTGATTGCATTGGGATCGATTACTTACGGATCGCCATATTTGGCGCACCGATTCAGTTTCAACGGGGATTTTACGGATTCAGCTGGTGACATAGATGCGCCGAAAGGAGCCATAGGATATGAATTTGTGGAATGTGGTTCAGGAAAGGCCGTAAAGCTTTCAGGTGGAGCCAAGGGATCATCTTATGTGGATTTAGGGGAAAATGTCATTCCTGTAGATGGAATGAGTGCAACAGTTGAATTATGGGTTACACTCAACAAGAAGTCCAGTTACGCACGTATCTTCGAAACCGGCTTTAACAATTCAAACGGATACCTTACAGGAATGGCATGGCAACGGAGTGATGACAATACCGATTTCATATTTGTGTATCATGGAGGGAACAATAAAAGCAGCATTACTGATCGATTTTCACCATATATGACCGGTGTTCAATACCATCTTGCAATGGTGTTCACTCCGTGCGACAACGGCACATGGACCGTACGAGCATACAAACAAGACGCCGTTACTGGCGCGACGCTAGCTAAGGCGGCATTTACGGCACCATCCAGTTGGACTCTGCAGAATCAATTTCAAAAATATTTCTATCTTGGTCATACCTTCGCAAGTGGTGACGACGATGCGGCGGCAACATATGACGAGTTACGCATATGGAGAAGAGCTCTTTCCGAAGCGGAACTTTCAGAGAGCGCAAAACTAGGTCCAGATGCACAAATCACCGCAGACAGCTTCCCTTTCGGGGTGAAAACGTTTGATACGGCGAAGGCGCTCAGTGTAGGTGCGTCCAACGTGTCAACCATAGGCGGCATAGACAAACTTGGCACAGGAATCCTTAAACTTTCCGGCGACAACAAGGCTGAAGATGGAATGAGAATATATGATGGTATCGTAAGGCAGATGGGTGGAGAACTGACGGTCTCCAATGCAGCAGTGAACGTAGGTGCGTATGATGAAAAGTCATCAGCAGAATTCGCGGCTTCGGATGGCGCCCGGCTTAATATCCATTCAGTGTCCGGGAATCCATCCGAGACCGATGGCCGTCGTTCGTTGGCTGTTATGGATAACGTAATTATCCGCCCGCTTTCGGCAGACCTTAATAATTTTGAAGCAAAGCTCACACACCGATGGAGTTTTAACGGTGACGCCAGTGATTCTGTAGGTGGGCAGACTGCAGGCCTGACAAACTGCGTATGTGCCGCTGACGGCAAAACCATTACTCTTCCAGGTGGATCATGGGGAAGTTCCTATATCGACCTCGGAGCGAATATCCTGCCAAAAGATGCGGATGCCGCCACAATTGAAATATGGGCCACACAAGATTCCGCAGCTGCCGGCGCTTCGATATTCGACATTGGAATCAACCAGTGGTATTTTGCAGGTATGCGTTGGAATCTAAGGGGGGTAGTAGGATCGGATTATATTGAAATCAAGCATGAGGGCACAAGCAAGTCCGCTCAAAACAAACTGCAGCCTTATTCCATAGGGACGCAATATCACATCGCTATAACCTATTACAGAGATTCAGACAATAATTGGCATGCGACAGCCTACAAGCAGGACGCTGCAACAGGTGAGACGCTGGCAAAGACAACATTCGACGCCCCAGAGGGCTGGTCGCTTGCG
The DNA here is from genome assembly GCA_045595285.1 of Kiritimatiellia bacterium. Classification (GTDB taxonomy): domain Bacteria; phylum Verrucomicrobiota; class Kiritimatiellia; order RFP12; family UBA1067; genus UBA1731. The sequence goes on from JAZOAC010000158.1 coordinate 20,024, forward strand.
ACAATGTACCAGACCTATTGTTATCTCGGTCATTGCATTGTTTCAGGATCGTCAGATGCTGCTGCAACATATAACGAAGTGCGTGTGTGGCGCGGAATGTTAACAGAAGAAGAACTCACCGCAAGTGCGAAATTAGGTCCTGATGCACCGACGGTGTTCCTTGGAGGTATGACGGCGGTGGATATTGGAGGCGATGGAGTGACGATTGACACAGATGGGAAAGATGTGACTGTTGCCTCTCCGATCATCTCCTCCACTTCACAGACAAAACTTTTTCACAGATGGAGTTTCAACGGTGACGCTGCCGATTCCATAGGCGGACAGACAGCAGGGCTGACAAACTGTGTATGTGATGCGAACGGTCAAACCGTCACTCTTTCTGGCGGAGCGTGGGGGAACTCCTATGTTGATCTAGGACGGGATGTGTTGCCGAAAGACGCGGAGGCCGCTACGGTCGAGATCTGGGCCAGACCTAATGAATTCAGTAAATATGCTCGAGTTTTCGACTTTGGAATAAACAAATATTACGTTTCCGGCTTGTATTGGTTCCGGGACTATGCAGACAGGGATTATGTGGAAGTCAAACATAACAATTGCAGTTCGAATGCAATTGATAAACTTGGATCATATTCCATCGGAACGGAGTATCATCTTGCTGTGGTATACTTCAAAGACACGGATGAAACTTGGAAGGTTACGGCATACAAGCAAGATGCCATAACGGGGAAGACGCTCAAGAAGACCACATTCAATGCCCCGGAGGGTTGGTCGCTCGCGACAATGTATCAAGATTATTGTTATCTTGGGCATTCGGTGGTGTCGGGTGCGTATGATGCATCTGCAACTTATAATGAAATCCGTATATGGCGTGGAGCTCTGTCAGAAGCTGCGTTGTCCCGCAATGCTGTCATGGGACCTGATGCCCAATTTGGCAATGATGGTGAACCTGCTTTGAAAAAAGTTGGTGCAGGCACATTGACACTTGAAGGGACGAAGGTGGCGCCCAGACACATTACCGTAAAGGGAGGCGTGCTTAATGTGGCATCGGCAGATGTACTGCCACGCGATGCGGTAATATCAATGGTGCTTGACGATAAAGCCGGTCAAGGCCTGCTTTCATGTGCCAAAGGTGTTCTTGATCTGTCCGGAATGACCCTTGAAGTCGTGGGAATCAAAGAAGCCTCGGCAAAGATCATGACAAGCGAAGAGGGATTCAGCGGACGTTTTGCGCTAAAACGGCTGCCGTCAGGCTATTCGGTCGAGATATCGGATAATGCCGTGAACATTGTATACCATGGCATGGTGATTGTAGTCAGGTGAGGTGGTTTACTATGAGATTTTCCGTTTGTATTTCCATGATGTTTGCCGTAGCGACGGCTACAGCGGCACCGTGCACGTCTTTTAAGCGCGAATATACGTATGATAAGCCAGATACGACACCGATTGTCTTTGAAGGGTGGAGTCGGTGCATAGATGCCGAGGCCTGGGATTACACACTGTGGATGGATATAAAATATTCAGATGGTACGCCAAAGCATGGGATAAGGAGCGGATTTAGGCGAGGTACGCACGGATGGGAATTCACACGCGGCATCTTCCAGCCAGAAAAGCCGGTCTCATCGATAAAGTTCTACGCCTTTCTCAGAAAGGGTACAGGGACGGTTGAATTTCGTGATGTAAAACTTGAACGACGCGCGACCAACGACATTGAATGGATTGCAAGAACCTGGCGGACAAACCGTCCCTTCCGCAATGAGATAATAGAGGAGGATACATATCGCAACGGTAAACATTTCAAATTGCGGAATAGGACTGTAACCGGTGATATCGGCCCTAAATCGTCATTGCCGGACAATGAAGCATGCGTATGGGTTGTGGATTCGATGCGCCTTGTCACGCCGCTTACCTTCCCCTCTGCATCCGAGAGAAATAATACATCCGCAATCGAGTTGGAGCTGGCCCGTGGAGAGTCTGAAAGCGCTCAAATTGTTGTATCTACAGGTATCCATCGTGATATAGTCAAATGTGTCACAACCATTTCGCGGTTGACGGCGCCGGACGGAACGGCGTTTTCCGGAGATGTGAAATGGGAACGGGTGGGCTATCTTGCTCGAAGGAATGGATATGCATCGTGTCGTTACTCCGCGAAAGAAGAAGAACGCTGGTTCCCCGATCCGCTTCTTCCCGCAGCTCCATTTAAGGTGCGCAGAGGAAGCTCGCAGGGAGTATGGCTTACGGTGACGGCCGGGCGCGATGCAAAAGCGGGCATTTACAAAGGAGAGATACGGATAACCGGCGATGGCGGTAACCTGGCGACCGTTCCGCTTTCAATCCAAGTCCGCAATTTTTCACAGCCGGAGATTTTTGGACTAAAGACTGCTTTTGCGGTTATGGATGGTTTCACCAAGGCGCAATATCCCAAACGTTTTGATGAGATGCGTCGTCGGTCGTGGGACATTATGTTGGCACATCGATTGAACCCTGACGACATTTCCCGCACGATGCCACCGCGAATCGATGAACTGAGGCACGCAAAGGCGCGCGGCATGAACAGCTTCAACATTATCAACCTTGTTCCGCCGCCGCTTCCGGAATGCGACACAAACAAATGGACATGGATTGCCAAACCGGAAGAGATATTCACTCCGAAATTCCAACAGTATGTTAAGAACTTACTGAAATCCTATGTTCCGGAGCTGAAAAAACACGGACTTTTGGATAGTGCATATCTCTATGGATTTGATGAACGAGGAAGAGAGTACTACGATGGAATCGATGAATTCTGGCGAATGCTGAAACGGGATTTCCCCGATATACCGCTGATGACGACAGCGGGCATGTATCGTGATATGGCCCGCGGCGGCAAAGATGCTATATTGAAGACAAGCGACTGGTATTGTCCTCTTTCACGAGACTATGATATTTCGTTGTCCGAAAATCTTCGTGCTGGCGGCAAACAGGTTTGGTGGTATGTATGCTGCATACCGAAGCATCCGTATGCCAACTTTGCCTCGTACGAGTATCCGCCGATCGATGCACGTGTCCTTGGATGGCAAACGCATCTTTATCGAGTGGATGGTCTTTTATATTGGCATGTGAACAATTGGAACGACAATCAACGTAATCTTGATCCTTCCGATACATTCTTCCCGGAGTGGGATACGCACAGCGGTCTGTTACATATGCCTGGCGACGGGATACTGCTTTATCCAACGCATGACGGTATTGTGCCGTCCATTCGCCTTGCACTTGTGCGAGATGGCATTGAGGATTACGAACGGCTTCAGATGGTCTCACGGTTGCACGGTCTTACGGCGGCAGACGCGATATCAAAGTCGTTTATCAAATCTAAATTCGATTTCTCACGTGACTCCCAAACGCTTCTGTCCGCACGTAGCCAACTTGGTGACTTGATTGAGCGAAATAGGGCAGAAGCAGTTGAAACGAAGTGACGGGAGTTCTGCGGAAGGATGGGGTCATAGTATGCCCGATTGGGTGTCTCAAGCCATGATGCGGCGGCAATGAGGATTTCCGGCATCGTAAGCGATATAAAAGGGGTCAAGTGATCTTCATGCCAAGGGTAATCGCCGACATAGTTGGCGATTTTACTGTAAATTCGCCAACTAAAGTCGGAGGCCAAGCGGTCTTAGGAAGACAATCCAAGCCCACAACTCCTTGGCTCACAGAACGACATGGCTACGATCCGACTTAGGATTTCCGGCATCGTAAGCGATATAAAAGGGGTCAAGTGATCTTCATGCCAAGGGTAATCGCCGACATAGTTGGCGATTTTACTGTAAATTC
>JAZOAC010000159.1:0-13324 GCA_045595285.1 Kiritimatiellia bacterium
CCCCCCCCCCCTGAAATCATGCGATTTTTGCATGTATCCGGCTCGGTTCATCATCCTATTCATTGCGGTTCTCCTTATCACTGATACGACACCAATCTCCGTGATACGATACCGGCAGAACAAAGCCACCCGTCCCGTACCCAAGGTTTCTTTCATGGCGTAGATTATACCATACTCCATACCCATACACCAGCAATGGGAAATCAGCCGCCCATCGTCGTTTGCCAAAGTAGATGCGAGTGCGGTAGTCGCATTTACTTCTTACTAAGTGATCTTGTGCAGCTGATCGCATTTAGTTCTTCATAATCAACTTCCAGCCTATCCCCTAGGGGAATGGCGGCATTTACCTTGAGAACATGGTTTGGACTGATTCTCACACAAACAACTATCAAATGACGATATGGCTGCACGGGACCTTGCCGCCGATGGGGTGGATTCTGCTAAAAACGTTCCCCGCTTACGACATGAAATCCACCCGTCACGGAAACAGGATCGCATATCATTATGCCATGAAACGGTTTGACGTACCGACAGCCCGAACAAAAGCAATTCTTCAAAGGTATACGGGCGAGGCATCGCGGTTGTGCACCTGGCTGCGGTAAAGCGACCAGCCGTTGTTCAGCCAGAACGCAATGCCGCACACCCACATCGTCGGGAGAAGTAGCTCATGGTTGCCGGAAATCTCCGCAACCATCACGATGGCCGTCAACGGACAGCGGACCGCCGCCGCGACAAAACCCGCCATCCCGACAAGCGCGAAGGACGCAGGATGGATCCCGATGCTGCTCGGAAGGACAGCCTCGAATCCGATGCCGACAGCAACGCCCAGCGCACCGCCACACACAAGCGCAGGGGCGAAAACGCCACCCGAACCGCCAGAGCCAACCGTACATGAAGTCGCAATCGTCTTCAGAAAGAAGAACAGCAGGAATCCATGAAACGACCAATGGCGCGTGACGGTTTCGGAAATGGCAGATGAATCTGGAGTGGAGAATGTGCGCTGAATCACATCATATCCCGGACCCATCACGTCAGGAAGGCAGAACCCAATCACCCCGGTGATCAATCCGCCAATCAAGACGCGGATCCACGACGGCAGCTCCATCCGGGTGAAAAACGCCTCGGTCGTGCGGAAGAATGTTATGTAGAACCGCGCCCCAAGCGTCACGACAAAGGCAAGCGCGATATACGGGAAGAGACGGATGCCGTTCTCGAACGCATAGTCCGGCATCGCGAAGAGCGGCTGCCATCCGACGAAACACGCAAACACAGTATAGGACACCGCGCTCGCCACGAACGAAGGAAGTATGACGTCATATTCAAGATCGCTCGAAGAATAGAATATCTCGGCGCCGAAAAGCGCGCCGGCAAGCGGAGCGCGGAAGAGCGCACTTATGCCCGCCGCAAGCCCCGCCGCCATCAGGATGCGCCGCGCGCGTCCGTCAAGACGAAGAACCGACGCGAGAAAAGATCCGCATGCCGCCCCGATAAGGGTGACAGGCCCCTCGTACCCCGCGGAGCCGCCGCTCTCCACCGCCATGACGGACGCGACAGACTTCACAGGGACGACTGCGGGCGGTATGACGCCGTCCGAATGGTGATAGGCATATACGGCGGAGTCCGTTCCGCGCGCATGGCGGATGGACGCGAATCTCTTTATGAGAAGCGATCCCGCCACAGCGCCTGCGGCAGGGAGCAGAAGCAGCGCCCAGCGGTTGGATTCAGCAAGACGATCGATGCCTATAATCCCGTGGCCGAACTCTATCATCCTGTGAAACGCAACGGTGACGAGTCCGACAATGGCGCCAAGCGCCGCCGCACGGCCGAAATAACGGCCCGTGCGAATCGTCATCCCGTTTCCGGACAGAAAGAACTTCCAGAAGTTTATGGCAAGTCTGCGAAACATATCAGATCAAATCAGGCGAACAGAGCCTTGATCTTGGAGTCGAATGCGCTGCGACGCCTTGCGACCGTCTTTTCAAGCGACGAAACGCGTCCGGCATACATGCGCCAGTCGAGTCCGTTCGTTGCGCCGATATGGCGCTTGGCGCGCACTGCCCTGTCGGCATCCTCGGTTTCAAGACGCTCGAGGTGGTCGCGCACGTCGTGGTACGCTTCGCGCCACGGCACACCGGCCGCCACCTGGCGAAGCGCCGCATCCGTGGCGAACACGCCGGGAATGAACCCTGCGCGAAGCTTCTCCTCATCGATGGAAATGCCTTCGACCATCTTCGCCATGATGCGAAGCGTCGTGCGCGTTACGGAGAGCCCCTTCATGTAGAGGCCCTTCGAGTCCTGGAGATCGCGGTTGTATCCGCCGGGCATCGCATGCAGCTGGGAGAGGGCGGCGACCTGCAGCCCGAGCACCGTAGCCGTCTTGGAACGGACGAGCTCAAGCACGTCGGGGTTGTACTTCTGGGGCATTATCGAAGAGCCGGTACAGTATTCGCGCGGAAGCCGGAAGTACGCGAACTCCGGCATCGAGAAGATTATGAGGTCCTGCGCAAGGCGCGATATGACCGCCATCAGCTGCGCAAGGGCGGAGAGAAGCGCCGCCTCATCCTCGCCGCGCGCCATCGATGCTCCGAACACATTGTGGAGCGGACGCTTGAATCCAAGAAGGTCGCTCGTGAGCTTACGGTCGAGCGGCAGCGGAACGCCGTATCCGGCGGCGCTTCCGAGCGGACAAAGGTCGTTCATCTGATAGGCAGCCTCGAGGTTCGCCACCTGATCGAGAATCATCTCGGCATGTCCGCTCGCCCATACGCCCACGGAACTCGGCATTGCGGGCTGGAGGTGCGTGCGGCCGACAAGCGGAACCATCGAATGCCTCTTGCCGAATGCGCACAATGCGGACGCCAATGCCGCCACCTCTCCTTCAAGCGCAAGGACCTGGTCCTTGATGTGCAGGCGCACATCCACGGCAACCTGATCATTGCGGCTGCGCCCGGTGTGAATCTTCTTCCCAAGATCGCCGAGAGCCTCTGTGAGCCTGCGCTCCACCGCCATGTGAACATCCTGGTCGGACTCGCGGATCTCGAACTTCCCGTCCGCAAACTCCTTCACAACCTTCGCAAGCTCGCGGCGCACTTTCGCCGCCTCTGCGGGCGTCACCACCGGAGGAACGCCCTTCGGCATCTTCATGCGTGAAAGCATGGTCACATGTGCCGCCGTTCCGGCCGCATCCCACTTTACCAGTTCACGGTCGAGGACGGGATCGTCGCCGACGGTGAATTCCAACACGTCGGGATCGACGTTACCCGTTATCGTCTTTTCTACGTTTTTCATAAATCGCCTCCAATCTGGAATCTGCATTGTTCAACAATTGCTCAAGCTTCTTTCTGTCCTCGCCCGCAGCGACGCCAAGCAGAAAACGCGTGTACGCATCCGCCGTCTGGCGCAGTTCCTCCCCACGACCCAAAGCATAGAGAGGGATCTCACGAGTCTTCAGAAACGCCGTCGCACGCACAAGAAGGTTCGACTCCCCCGCCTCGATGGCCTCCCTGAACGAGCAGACGGCGCGCCCGTCAATCAGCTTTGTATCAAAATACGGCGGATAAAGCAACAGCCTAGACGAAAAGAAGTCGAGTTCCCACTTGCCGCATGCGCCGGGCTCGATCACTGACCTTGCAAGACGCGCAAGCCTTTCGTCTGAGGCTCTGTCCTGAAGGACCGGATCGGTTTCGCCCGTCAGCAGCTCCGCAAGGCGTCTCCCGTTCCAGCCCTCAGCCTTCAGCTTTCCGAGAATCTTCTTCTCCTTGATCCACCCGGCAACATATCCGGGCAGCGCGGCGGCCTTGCCCTTTCCTACGCGGAGGTCCGTGCAGAGCGCCGGGAAGAACGGAAGCCGAGCGCTGCTCCACAGCTCCAGGATGAATCGCGTATCCGACCTGCGGACATTATCATCCTGACAGCGCAGGACTCCCTGCGCCAGCCAATCCGGCATATCCGCCCCCACAAAGGACTTGGCGATGCCCATGCGCAGTTCGTCAAGATCGGAATAGCCCGGACTGGGCAGGAATATCTTGACCACTCTGGATCCATTGCCGCGCGTTTCCGGACGCACAATGACGCGAGTGTCGTTTGTCCGGCCGTCCATCGCATATATGACGAGCCCAGGCTCCTTGACCTTCACGCGCTTCATGTCGAACGCGGCCGACAGGGAGTCGACGAGGTTTCCGGCGAATGCGAGGATCGGCCGACGGAACCCCATCTCATCCCTCGGATTGTCATACGCGACAACACGGACGAATCCATCCGTGCTGACGACGGCCTTCGGGGCAAAATCAAGATCGGCCCTGGCGGTGAATGCCGCCAAGGCCGCAACTGCAGTCGTCGCAGCCGCAATGAACGCTCTGCGGACCTGCCTCACCTGCTTACCCGAAATATGCGGAATAGAGGGCGCGCACCGCCTTGACGCGGTCCTCGCTCTTGATGCCGATCATGAACGAGAACTCGCTCGCGCCCTGATTGACCATCGAGATGTTGATGCCGTGCTCCGCGAGCGCGGCGGTCGCCTTTGCGAGCATTCCTGCGGAGAACGCCATACCTTCGCCGACCACCATGAGAATCGCATAGTTGTGCGTGACGAGCACGGAATCGGGCGAAAGCTCGCGCTTGATGCGGGCCACGACACGGTTCTCGGTCGACTTGGTGAACTTGTCGGCGCGGATCACGACGGAGATCGAGTCGATGCCGCTGGGAATGTGCTCATAGGCGACATGCTCCTCCTGGAGAATGTCGAGAAGCCTGTGCGTGAAACCGACCTCGCGGTTCATGCAGTACTTGTCGATGATTATGTTGCAGAAACCGTCCGCCGCCGCGATGCCGGTGACGGTGCCGGGAATCACGCGGCGGGACTGCACGATCATCGTGCCGGGCTCGGCGGGATGGTTCGTGTTGCGCACGTTGATCGGGATGCGGGCCTGCACGGCCGGGAAGATGGCCTCGTCGTTGAACACGCCGAAACCCGCATAGGCAAGCTCGCGCATTTCGCGGTAGGTCATCGTGTCGATCCCCTCGTTGACCTCGGGGACGATGCGCGGATCCACGGGATAGACGTTGTCGACATCCGTGAAGTTCTCGTACACGTCGGCGCGGATCGCCGCCGCAAGAATCGAACCCGTGATGTCTGAGCCGCCGCGGGGGAACGTGGCGACCGTGCCGTCCTTTCGGTAGCCGAAGAACCCGGGATACACGACGATGCCCTCGAAATCGGCGAAGGACTTCGCAAGCTTGCGGTAGGACTCGGGATTGAGCGTCGCATTCCCGGACTCGCCCTCGAGGATCATGCCCGTCTCCTTTGGACCGGCATAGCGCGCCTTGACTCCGCGCTTTGCGAACGCCACGGCGACAAGCTTCGCGGAATTGTCCTCGCCCGCCGCCTTGAGCGTATCCATGAAAATCCCGGCGTCCTTCTTCGATGACGCGACACGCGCCTTTAGATCCTTTTCGATCTCCTTCACGATATCGTCGCCAAGCTTAAGGTCCTTGGCGATGGACGCATAACGGTCGATGACAGCCTTGAATTGCTTGGCGGTGTCCTTTTTCGCAAGAGCCGCGTCGGCGAGGGCGATAAGCAGGTCCGTCACCTTCGTGTCGGACTTGTTGCGCTTGCCGGGAGCGCTTACGACAACCATGCGACGCGCGGGATCGGCAAGCACGATATCCATCACCTTGGATATCTGTCCTGCGTCCGCGAGACTTGAACCACCGAATTTGCAGACTTTCATCCTCTTTTCCTCTTTTTAATGAATTGCAAAACGGGCGGAGATTATACCACATTTATCAACTCCGCGACGTACACAAGTGTGCGTCGCGGAGGGCCCAGAGCCACAAGTCGCAATGGCATCGCTGCGATTGCCCCCATGGGAAAGGCGCGATAATTGTCATTCCGTCCAACCGTTGCCGGTTACGGAGAACGCCTGATGCTTATCCGGCGGCACATAGCCGTGCGTGGAGCCTTGAACCCAATTGATCTTCTTGGGACCGGGGATGTTGTTGAAGAGAATTGCCACACCGGAAGGAGGACAGCAGTAGTCGCCCAACCCCGCACGGGTGATCTCGACCTTACAGTTCTTCGAGATGCGCTTGGCGAGGTTTACCGGATCGTAGTAGCGCAAGGCAGGAGTCTCGTGAATGTACCAGGAGTCGATGAGTCGCTTGAGCGTGTCGCGTCCGCCCATGTCACAGCACCAGGGAATTGCCGGCAGCGCAAGGGATACGTCCGGATCAAGCCCTGCCGCCCATAAAGACTGAAGACCGCCCATCGAGCCTCCGCGCACCTGAAGATTCTTGCCGTCCCATTCGGGCAGAGTCTTCAGCCATTCGAGGGCACGCATGATGCGATAGGTATAGCCGCTGAAATAGGAGTTCTCCGGATCGGCATTCTGCTTGTCGTCAAAACCGAACGTCCTGCCGCCGGAGCATATGGAACGGAAAAATTCATCGTAGTATTCGGGTTCGCGTCCGAGTTCATATCCGTGCGGAGAGAAATTGAAGCTGATCGCGTCATTTCTGATGACAGGGGAAACGACATGACCCTTCCCGGGATAGGAATGTCCATACCCGTGAAAGTACACCGTGACGGGCATCTTGGCACCCTTGTTCTCGGGGATCGTAAGATAGCCAGTGGAAGGGCGCGGCCCTGCGCACTTGATGGTCACGGCATAAACCCTAAGTCCCTTGCGGTATTCCTTGAGTTCCTTCATGTCCGCCTCAAGCGGAACCTTTGCGAGACGCGCACGGCGGCGAGCCCAGAACGCATCGAAATCCTTGGGCTCTGGGACGCTCTGGAGCTTTTCAACGTCAACACCGGCTCCACCGTCGAAGAACACACGTTTATCCCGGCGTTCAAAGGCATTGAGCGCCTTGCGCCCTTCCGGGGTGTTCGGATCGCCCTTGAAACGGAGACTTTTTCTGTAAGTCTGGCCCTTCCTGTCTACCACTTGGGCTTCAATGCGCACGAACCCAGGCTTGTCCAGCTTCGTTCTGATCACGAGCGGCTCCGTGAGGGAAGCAGGCACCTTGCCCGTTTCGGTTACACCATCGTCACCCGTACGTGACCATTTTATGAAATACGTATCGGCAGGAATCGACTCCACTCTCTGAAGAGTGAGCGTAAACACCATCTCCTCACCCGGTTTGTATTCAAGCGGATTCTTGTTTGTTGTGCCTTTGAGCCATGCATTGTCAAGCAGACCGCCAAATGCGGACAGCATCGACATCGCGACAAAAACGGCCATGGTCCTTATGGTAACGCAAACTGACTTTCTCATAATCTCACTTTGCTCCTTCTGTTATTCTTGTGCCGATCGGCAAAGTTAAAGATTCACTTGCGCACAGTCCCGTCCGCAATGGAACTGCGATATTCGGCGACCGTCCTCTTGAGCCCCGCCTCCAGATCGATCCTGGGAGACCATCCCAACGACCGTATGAGAGAGGTGTCGCAGAGTTTGCGCGGCGTACCATCCGGCTTTGAGGCATCCCACACAATCTCCGCAGGGCACCCTGTAGCCAGCTTGATCTTCTCGGCAAGGTCACGAATGGTTATCTCAACTCCCGAACCGACGTTCGCGAGATCCGGCGGATTTTCCATCTCAAGAACGAAAAGGCATGCCGCCGCAAGATCGTCCACGTGAAGGAACTCACGCAGCGGAGTGCCTGTTCCCCAGAGATTGACCGTCGCGTCACCGTTCACCCTGGCCGTCTCAAACTTGCGGATCATCGTCGGCAACACATGGCCGCCGACGACATCGTAATTGTCACCCGTGCCATACAAATTCGTCGGCATAAGCGAATGGTAGCACACACCCTTGTCCCTGCGCAGAAACTCACACAGTTTAAGACCTGCGATCTTCGCCAGCGCATAGCCCTCATTTGTCTTTTCCAGGGGAGAGGTGAGAAGCGCGGTCTCTGGGATCGGCTGCGGGGCCAGACGGGGATAGATGCACGTCGACCCAAGGAACAGCAGCCTTTTCACGCCAGCCTCATAAGCCCCCATGACCGTATTCATCGCTATAAGGCTGTTCTCGTACAGGAATGTCGCATTCCCCGCCGAATTTGCGCCTATGCCGCCAACCTTCGCCGCGCAGATGACCGCCACGTCAGGCTTTTCGCTCTCATAGAAGGCGCGAACCGCCGCCGGATCGCACAAGTCGAGTTCCGCATGCGTACGGACAATGATGTTTTCATATCCCGCGGCCTTCAGGGCCCTGACAACAGCTCCGCCGACCATTCCGCAATGCCCGGCGACAAAAATCCGGTCTGTCTTATGCATTTGCGAACGCCGCCTCCTTGCGGGCCAATTCAAGATCAGCATCCATCATCATCTTAACAAGCTCCCTGAACTTCACCTTCGGCTCCCACCCAAGAACGCGCCGGGCCTTCGAAGGATCGCCGAGAAGCTGATCGACCTCCGAGGGACGGTCATAGCGGGAGTCATGATGCGTGTATCGCTCCCAGTCCAGTCCGACATAGTCGAACGCAACCTGCAGGAACTCCTTCACTGTGTGCATCTCGCCCGTGGCAAGGACGAAGTCATCGGCGCAGTCATGCTGAAGGATCCGCCACATGCCTTCGACATAGTCTCCGGCGAAGCCCCAGTCTCGAAGCGCATTGATGTTCCCCATGTACAGATCCTTCTGAAGGCCGTGCTTGATGCGGCTGACGGCGCGGGTGATCTTGCGCGTCACAAAGGTCTCTCCGCGACGAGGGGACTCATGGTTGAACAGAATGCCGTTCGACGCGAACATGCCATAGGCCTCGCGGTAGTTCTTCACGGCCCAGAACGCATAGAGCTTGGCGACCGCATACGGGGAACGCGGATAGAACGGAGTGGTCTCCTTCTGCGGCACCTCCTGCACCTTCCCGTACAGCTCCGAAGTGGAGGCCTGATAGAATCTGGCCGATTTGCCGACGCCAGTCTCTCGAATCGCCTCCAGAAGGCGCATGGTGCCGAGAGCGTCCACATCGCCGGTGAACTCGGGGCTGTCAAAGGAGACGCGCACATGGCTCTGCGCCGCGAGGTTGTATATCTCATCGGGCTTGATGTCATACACAAGACGGGAAAGGCAGCAGGCGTCGGACATATCGCCGTAATGCAGGAAAAGCTTCACCTCATTTACGTGAGGATCCTGATACAGATGGTCGATGCGCTGCGTATTGAAGGTCGACGCACGGCGGATGATTCCATGCACCTCATAGCCTTTCTTCAGCAGCAACTCGGCAAGATAGCTGCCGTCCTGACCTGTAATTCCGGTTATCAACGCTTTCTTTGACATTGGATCTTCTCCTGTTTTCTTTCTGTACAGCTTTTACACATTCACTTGTCGTGCGCACCTTCGCCGTGCCACGGGATGAACTCCGGCACCTTGTCGATGCCGGCGGCAATGCGCTGACGCACCGCCTCGTACACGAGAATCGTGGCGGCGGCGGAGACGTTCAGCGAATCGGCCAGCCCAAGCATCGGGATGCGGACTCGAAGTTCCGCGCCGTCCATCCACTTTGCGGTGAGCCCGTACTGTTCCGCGCCAAGCGCAATCGCGACATTGCCCGTGAGGTCCACCTCGAAATGGAGCTTCTCGGCATGTGGCGTGGCGGCAAGTATCTTGAACCCCTTCCCCTTAAGCCATGCAAGCGCCTCGTCCGATGACGCCTCGACAATCGGCACCGAGAACATCGTGCCCGTGGACGCCCGGACCACGTTGGGGTTGTGGATATCGGTCGTACGGTCGCACACGATCACCGCCGAGACTTTCGCCGCATCGGCGCTACGCAGAATCGTGCCGAGGTTGCCGGGCTTCTCTATCGACTCCGTTACGATCACAAGCGCATTGGGCGGAAGTTCAAGATCTGCAAGCCTTTTCGCGACGTGCGGCCCCGTCATCAACAGCCCGTCCGGGCGCTCCTTGTACGCCATCTTCACGAAAGCCGTCCTCGAACAGGTGAACACGTCCGCTCCGACGCGTTCAGCATCGGCGACAAGCTGCGTCTCGTTCTCGTTCTTGAGGTAGAGTTCGGGGCAATGGAAGATGGCTCCGGGACGGTATCCGTTGTCGAGCGCGCGGCGGCATTCGCGGAACCCCTCCACGATCATCTCGCCCGTCTCTTCGCGCGTGGAGCAGCTACGCAACTTCACCACATGCTTGATCTTCGGATTTGCGGGACTTGTCAGCTCAGTTCGCATAGTTCATCAGCCTCCGACAGCTCCTCGCGGGAACCATAGCCCCATGTCACACCGATAGTGTAGACGCCGTTTGCCTTTCCGGCGTCAATGTCACCCTTCGTGTCGCCGACCATGACGGCATCCTCAGGCGCTATGTCCAGATCTTTCAGAAGCCGCGCAAGCAGATCCGGCTTCCCATATCTCATCTCCGGGATGCTGTCGAAACTCCACACTCCATCGAACATCGAATCCCAGCCAAGCGCCCTGACGATCTTCTGGGTCGCCGCATGGCGCTTGTTCGTGACGATATAGATCTTCGCCCCGGCATCCTTGAGAGCCTTGAGCCTCTCCGGGACTCCCGGATACGGGACAGTGTTCGGGAAACCCGACTCGTCGTAGTTCGGCTTGAACCTTTCCGTAAGTTCGGCGACAAGCTCCGGGGTGACATTGTCGAAAAGTTCGTACGCCATCTTTTCGAGCGTAGGGCCTATCCGGAACACCTCGTCAAAGTGCGGACACGACAGCCCCATGTCAGATATCGTCTTCTTCCACGCAAGCACGATATCCTCGCCGGTACGGGCCAACGTACCGTCAAAATCAAAAAACCAATGGCGCCTGGCGCCTCTGGCCGCATTATCTCCACCAATCTCCATTAACCCAAGATTATACCATACTTTTATCCATGTGGCGGCGAGGCGATATGATATAATCTGCACACTTATGAAAAAAATCAGGTTTGGACTTCTCCCGCAGATCGCCGTGGCGATCGTCCTCGGCATTTCAATCGGCGGATTCGTCCCCGCACCGTTTGTGAGGGGCGTGAATACGTTCACCGCCGTGTTCGACCAGTTCATAAAGTTCATGGTGCCGCTGATAATAATCGGTCTTGTCGCCCCGGCGATCGCCGAGACCGGTCGCGGCGCGGGAAAGATGCTGGTCGCCACGGTTGCGCTGGCATATGCATCCACCCTTTTCGCGGGTTTTCTGGGATATTTCGTTGCGGCAGCGGCCTTTCCGTCACTCGTGTCCGGCGAGACGGCGAAAGCGGTGGGCGAGGCGGCGAAGACGTTCGCTCCGTATGTCACCATCAAGATTCCGGCGATGCTGGACGTGATGAGCGCTCTCGTGGCCTCCTTCATCCTCGGCATTGGAATGATCTTCGCTGAGGCGGATGTCATGAAGCGCGGCTTCATCGAATTCCGCACGATCATAACGAAGACCATTTCAGTCGCACTCGTCCCACTGCTTCCATTCTACATCTTCGGCATATTCCTGGACATGACGGCGGCAGGCAAGACGAAAACCGTCATGTCCACATTCGCCGCCATAATCGCGGTGTTCACGATCCTGACGTTTGCGGTGATCCTTGTCCAGTTCTGCATAGCCGGTGCAATCGCGAGAAAGAACCCGCTAAAGGCCATCTGCACGATGCTGCCTGCCTATTTCACAGCCCTTGGCACATCCTCGTCCGCCGCCACAATCCCTGTCACGCGCGCCCAGACCATCAGGAACGGCGTAAGTCCAGAAGTCGCGGACTTCGTGGTTCCGCTCTGCGCGACCGTCCATCTCGCAGGATCGACGGTCAAGCTCGTCGCATGCGCAGTGGCGCTTCTCCTGATGGAGGGCGACGTCTCGCACCTGAACGCCGCGACATTCGCCGGATTCATCGCAATGACCGGCCTTGTGATGGTGGCGGCGCCCGGCGTCCCCGGCGGCGCGGTGATGGCGGCGCTCGGGATACTTGAGTCCATCCTCGGCTTCGACCAGGCGCAGCTTGCGCTCATGATCACGCTCTACGTCGCTACCGACTCCATCGGCACCGCCTGCAACATCACAGGCGACGGCGCAATCGCAATGATCATGGACCGCATCTCCCGCAAAAGGCGGTAAATACACCTGTCACAGATACACCGTATTGTCATCCACCTTTTAAGCCGCCGTATGGTTGGCTGATGGTGGTTGATTGGTGACAATATCACTACGCAAACTGTAATCTGCCACTTTCTCAATTAAAATGACTTGTCATTGTCCGTAAACATAATGAGAATATGATTCGGACTAATTCTCAAATCTCAGGTATGCCCTTAATTTTAAAGGGACATGTGACTGGCACATGATATCTTTGATGGCGCAACAATGAGACATAATGGCACATTAATGCATATTTGCTACGACTAAAATGACTTGGCACACTTTTTGCCTCATGGATTATGTTGAATAAAGATAAAAAAGGAGAAAATAAAATGAACACAATGCTGAACATCAATCCGTGGAGTGTCTTGAGCGAGCTGCTCGACGCAAACAGCCGCGCGTTCAAGAATATGTCGGCGCGTGCAGCCGGAAAATTTCCGCCAGTCAACGTGTACATCAACGACAATGCCATCATAGTTGACCTTGAACTGCCGGGGAAAACAGCAAAGGATGTTGATCTTTCGCTTGAACCGCAAGCCATAGTCATCGCCGACAGGCCAGCAGAAACGACAGACGCCGCAACCGGCAAACCTGCCGAGACGCGTCCTGCATGGTCGCGCAGACTTGAAATGCCGTTCAGGGTGGATGCGGACAAGGCATCCGCAAAATTCACCGACGGCATCCTGAGGATCCAGCTTCCCAGGGCCGAGAACACTGGCATCCGCCACATCGCAATTGAAGGCTGAAAGAAAGGAGAAAGAAAATGAACGAGACCAAATACATTGTACCTTCGGCGACACTCTCCGAAAGACCCGATGAGTTCGAGCTCAGGTTTACGGTACCGGGCATCGGCAAGGGAGATGCCGACCTTCACATGGAAGGCAAGACCCTCACCCTCAAGACGCACGCGAAACACGAAGCGCCGGACGGATTCAAGACCGCCGCGACCGAGTTCGAGCGTTTGAACTACGCAATGAGCGTGGAGATTCCGGAAATGGCCGATACCGCATCACTGACGGCGAAGATAGAGAACGGAATTCTCACGGTCGTCATGAAGAAGCGTCCGGAAACGCAGCCGAAGAGGATCGAGATACTCTGACTTCCTCAAAAATCGAGTAGGGGGAGTTTTCTCCCCCTCTCACACCACGGAGCGTGCCTTTTATGGCACTGCGCGGTTTCAACTTTTCGGTAGTGCAAACGGTATCAAGCCAAGATTCCTGAACCATTCGTTTCCCATGGCTTTGTTGG
>JAZOAC010000160.1:0-20482 GCA_045595285.1 Kiritimatiellia bacterium
AGAGGTTGCCGTGGCACTGAAGAAGGTTTGGATCGAATCCGGCTGCCCGTGCCTGCCGTACTTTAAAGCCGAATCCATACGCTGGGTGGACGAATACTCTACGCAAGTTGCACACATAGAGCCTTCCATCCGCGAAAAGATCCTTGCCATGAGCGACCGCACCATGTCACGGATGCTTTCAGGAGAGATAAGGATAAAGTCAGGTTGGGCCAAAGGGAACAAGCGTTCAGGCCGGGGCGGGCGCAATGAAGTGAAAAACAGCACGCCTTGCGCCTCCGGCGAAAGCATCAGGGCCTGCAACGTCCCTCCGGGAGACGTGCAGGTGGATACCTTCGCTCTTGGCGGAGGCGAGAGCGCGGACAACTTCTTCTGGATCCTCGATGCATCTGACAGAAAAACGCAATGGACGGTCCTCTGCCCGACATGGAACCGTGGACAATACGCCACATTGGAAGCCCTCAAACACATAGAAGGCAAATTCCCCTTTGAAATCATTTCACTACATTCCGATAATGGCTCGCATTGCATGGAATCCAGCCGGATCGTTTACGATCGCAAAAGCCTTGTCATCATCTGACACTTGACGAAAAGATGACGGTATCCCCTGGATCGAGCCAAAACGTGTCTGAATATGTTGATGCCTGCGCACGTGAACCATCTCTACGCACAAACTCCACGCCATTGACAAACTTCGCCTTGAGCGTAATATCGTCATTGGGGTCTCGATTGACGACCATGAGATATTCCCGTCCGTTGTTTCTAAGCCATGAAACGAGCGCAGTACCACCATCTGGAACGGAAAACGACTTGACGAACGGCGGCAGAAATTCATTCTTTAGACGCTTTGTTCCAATTGGAACATTAATTCCAGTGTGCCACACTCCAACGACCTCGCACCCCACAAACACATATGCACGTGCCTGAATCTCCTTGTTCATCTCACGGACAAGTTCGAACGCAGGGTGCCGGTGTTCTAGGTAACGAAAGTATTCGAGAGCCTGGGCTCCGTAGGCAAGATTGGAATAGTGCTGGAGGCGCAAATGCTCAATTGTCGGCACAGGATAGGCATGACCCGGATGGTGACGGTGTGCAGTCGACAGAGCGAAGGCGAACATCGGGATCTTGCGCTCGCGGGCGAAAGCGCTGACAATCTCCAATGTTTCATACCAGCGTTCCTTCAGAAACACGCGTCCTCCATGCAGGCGCAGGTCGCCATTTTCATGCCCTTTGAAGGAAAGGACCGGATATACATCGAAGCTTATCATTTTCAGCGGCGCGACATCATATAACTTACGCATGTATTCACCGTAGGTTAGGCAACCAGTCAGCATCTTCTGCTTTTTCCAGTCATTGCGGCTCACCAAATCGTAGGCTACTCCAAACAGATTAACATAACACGGATGCTTCGGATCGAGCGAAGCATACCGATTCACGCAGTCGCGTATGGCTTCCGATTCGCGGATGTGCGGCTCGTCGATGACGAAGTAGTATGCGAGCGCCGGTGAACCCTTGGCCGCCGCCGTGAACTTTTCCGCCAAGTCCGTCATTTTCTTGACATCTCTTCGCAGTCCAATGATCAGCTTGATGCCGGCCTTCTCGGCCAAGGATAGGATATGTCCAATCTGATCTGGTGAATCGCACCCCTGTATCAGATGAGTGAACCCTCCATCCTTCGCTTCGAGGTAGCGTGTCAACGATACGTTCTTGTCGTCAATGGAGCGCCATCCGATTATCGGCAGCGATGCCTTGGCAAAAGCCGAGAGCACCATACAGACCAAAATCGGAGACAGTATCCGCAACATACTTTGAATCGACCGTGCCATTTTGTCTCTTCTGCACAAGACCAACTATTGCAAACCTGCAGTACAGGCTACGCGGAAACCGAAATTGCCTTGGCGGGTTGCCGGCGAGTAACCGTTACGGGTCGCCGCCCGGCAACTGCCCGCCTCATGGCTCCACCCTCCGCCACGAAGTATGCGACTCGCTCCTGACGCAGTGTTAACTGTGCCGTTGAGCGCCTTGATGTCGTTCGCAAACCAGTCGAGACACCATTCCCACACATTGCCGTTCATATCGTACAGTCCCCAGGCGTTCGGTGCATACGAACCGACAATGGCCGTGCCGCCGTTGGCAGGGGCTATCGCCGAGTCGGGCGATGATGTTGAATTCGTGACCGGATTTTTCAGATAGCGGCCCAACGAATCAAGATTCATGTCTTTGCCAGAACTTATCTGCATGTCCGAGCCTTCACCCCAATACCCCTCGCCGTTCCCCGCGCGGGCTGCGAACTCCCACTGTGCCTCGGACGGAAGATCGAAGTCAATGCCGGTTTTCGAGCGGAGCAGTCCGAGGAAGGAGTCGCCGTACGGATCAGCAGGATACACACCACTCGTGGCGGAAGCGACGCTCGTTGCCGTTCCCTTCCCCTGACGGATGTCCCTGTAGCTAACCTTTTCCACGGGACGCATCGTCCGGTCTGTGGTGAAGTTGGATGGATTGTAGCCGGTAATTTGTTGCCACTGCGTCTGCGTTACTTCACAGACACCAATGTAGTAGTTACAGTTGAGCGTGACCCGATGCGTCGCCTCGCGGTCGGCGTTCCGTCCGTTTTCCGCCACACTGCCCATAGTCCACGTCACGTCCTTAGCCAGAATCTTGCGCATAACAAGCGAAGTCGTCCGATAGTCGGGATTCCCGAAAAGTCCGCCCGGCAGGAAATTGGTAGAAGTGTAGTATCTCTGTGTATTTGGTTTGGCTGCTGCGGAAATATCCACCACCATGTAGTCTGGAGTGTTGTCGAGTGCCCATGCCGTGACCACGGCGCGTGCGCCACCTTCGGCAAGCGTCACTTTATGGCCTTCCCATGAAAGGTCTGGGCGCCACGTGATTGTATATTTCCCTTCAGAGTCGGCATCGGAGCTTGTCACCTTGCGCCACACCGCACCCTGTGCGTTGCAGACTGCTTCGCCGCCAATCGACGCCCATTTTGTCTCTCCATTTACAGTACAATTGGTCTCTACGTCAAATGTGACGACCGCTCCGTTTGCCGCATTGCTGAGTTTATACGTAACCGTAACCATACGCCCAAACGACGCCTGCGACATGACCACATCCGAGACCTCGGGGGTATCCGATGCCATAAGCATCATCGACGAAAGAGACATTGCTCCGCAGATAATCGATTTCATTTTCATTTGCGTTTTCCTTTTCTGATATTGACTTTAAAGCTATCTGAAAGTGATTATAAAAGTTTTGAATTCCATCGCATTCAATGCAATTACTACAGACCGGGAACACGAGCGAAAACGGGCCTCCAATTCCTTGGCCGCCCCTGCAACCCGATAGGCTCCGGCATCTATGGATGATGGCGCAGATACCGCAGAATGGTACACGTTCGCTTCCGGATATGGAGTTGATATTATGTACCTGTAGGAATCACCGTCTGCCGCCGAGAGCGGTGCGACGGACATCGCCGCCGAAAGTGCAACTGCCGCCACCTTGGGTTTTATCATATTTGAATCTCCTGTTTGCTGTTCAGGTGATATTGACAACGAGGATGCGGCAGGTGAACCGTCTCCATCTGATATCGCAGCATCTGAAGAGAGACCGCCTTCAGAAACAACGGAAGATTCCAGGAATCGCATCTCGGAAACCGCTTCCTCGGCATCACCCCAGCCCAATTCATCAACAGCCACAACGGCCGCGTACGAAAGCCCCGCAAACAGCAGCATAGCGACGACCGCGGCGGCAATTCTGCGGAACGCTCTGACAAACGCCCATCTTTTCTGAGGCACGGCATTGCCGGAAAGCATCCCGGCAACAAAATCGTCCGCATAACCGTCAGGCAGGCGCCGACGGGCATCAGGTTCGTTCATCGCCTGAAACCAGCGGCGATGCTCATCCCGCTCGGCGGCAAAATGCGCCCGGCATCCATCGCAGCGCGAAAGATGCAAGTCGAGAGCTCGTTTCTGGCTTCCCGAAAGCGACTCGTCAAGCGCATCCTCCACAAGCGCTCTTGTTTCCATGCAGTTCATCTGTCTAATTTCTCTCCTTCCCTTTAGATGCAGATAAATCGACAGCCGTTTGCGACAAACTCCGGCGCATCATGTTTTTGGCCTTGTGCAGACGGAACTTAACCGTTCCTTCGGGAATCCCAAGAATCTTGGCGATCTCCGGAACAGACATGTCCTCAAAATAGCGAAACACCACTACAACGCGATAATGTTCGGGAAGTTTAGCAACGGCGCTGCGGATAGCCTCGGAATCGGCTTTTGCGGCAAGTGCTTCGGCAGGATCCGGCCGTTCATCGGGACATTCCGGCATATCTTCCTGAAAAAGCAGGATATCCATTTTTTTTTTCTGCCGCAGTTCCATTCGCCAGAAATTGACAAGTATGGAATAGAGCCAAGTGTACATCGACGATGCGCCGGAGAAAAGATTGATGCGCTCAATGGCACGCCACAATGTACGATTCACGAGAGCAAGGGCGCATGATTCGTCCTGACACATGCGAAAGGCAGTATCGTACAGTCGATCGCCATATTCGGCAATCAACCGTCGTGCGCCGTTTTCCGGGCACGCCTTGATCTCTTCCGCAATCTCCATTCTGATGTATTATATACGTTTAGATGCATATAACACCAGAATCGTTTGCAGAATATTTCACGGAAACCTTGGGGCGCGCCTTTCGAAAAGGCGAAATAAATCAAACCTAAAATACAGGCCGCCAAACAATCTCTTTTCAGCCCCACCCCAATTATTCCAAATTGGTCACCGACAACGCCTTCCGGAATTCATCCGGAGTCATAGACCGTTTCGGCATGAAGCAAAGCGTCTTCGGCCTTCCGGGAAGAAGCGTAAACGCGTTGTCGTCGAATTCGCCGCAAACACCGCGGACGTTCGCCCATACGAAGAACGCGGGCTTGTCAGTCGAAAGAGTGATTTGGTGCACCATTTTCGGTGAATCCACCCGGTAGGGCGGCATGTCCTCATGCCGCCGCAACGCGTCGGGAACAACGCGCCCTGCCGTAATGTCAATATTCGCATTCACAAGCGGCATATCCTTGTAGAAACCGAAGTGCCAGTCGTTCTGGAACTCGCCGAGCGGAGTATTCAAGGTCAAAACGAGGAAAGTTGCCTGTGAACAGTGGTTAACGGTCAGTGAACGGAAATCACCCACGGCAACGGAACTGTCTGGCGGGAGCGTGACGGTTTTCTTTTCCGACGCGACGATCTTTCCGTCCTCACCAAAAATAAGCGAATTATCGATATAGCATTCAAGATCTTCCATCAACGAGCCAAGCCTTATCATGTTGCCGACAGAATCCCGGGCATGAATGAACGCTTCCCTGAGCTGTCCTGCATCAGGACGTGCATTTATCGTAGTACGCTGGCGTATGCGCCTGCGCTGCTCGGTAAGACCTAACCTTCGAGCCCGCTCCGTTTCGTAGTAGGACGGACGTCGCAGATGATGCAGATGCTGATCAATCTTGCGCCTCATGACCCATATAGCGAACGCGCCTCCTGCCCCTGCTTTGAAGATGATCGTTCAACGTGTGAGGCACATGACCGATAGTACGCCCATGTTTGTACGCCTCACGCCAGAACTCCTTGCGGTATTCTTCGGAATCGAAGCCCATGACATCCTCTTCGAACCACTTGAAGAACTTCGGAGCCCTTTCAGTGAAGGTCATCGGTTCATCGGATCTCTTCGCAAGAAGAATCCTTTTCTTCAAAATATGCCGCTTAATTGCTTTGTCCATGTCGAGAAAGATACCAAATCCCCCTCGCGAAGTCAATGAGAATATGGTTCGGACTAATTCTCAACGGGATTTTTCATTAAAAAAAGTCCGTTCGTCATTCCCCGTTTTTTTCACAAACCGGAGATTTTGCCACGTAAATCCACACCCTCGAAAAAATCGACCGCTGCGCCTTCCGCCGACTTGTCGACAAAACCATGTGGATGATGTTTATACTTGTCACGCTTGAAAACCGTTATGTTACCGCCACGCAACCCGCAAACACCATCACCGATGCAACTATCGCAATTTCCGTCATCACCCTCAACGGGAAAATATTAATTTTCATCACAACATCCTTCTCTTTTTCAATCCCCCCATTATACCATACGCAAAAGCGGTCCCTTCCTGTCGAAAACACGCTCTGATAATAATTAATGCATTCAACCCAAATTCAGCAGTTGAAACAAACAAAAATGCATTTCACCATTAAAAATGCGTTATTTGCGGTATTTTCGCACATATTCAGGCGAGAGCAGCATCGGCATGTAAACGCCGCCAACGACACTGCGCGCGCGGAACATACGGAAAAGCCGCGAATCGGCCATGTACCAGTCTCCAAACGGCACTCGATCAGGTGTTTCATTCAGGAATCGGTACAATCCTTCGCTCATAAATTCAAGGTCGGCCCGCCGCCCAGTGAGTGTTCCCGACCAGATGATCCAATCCGCTTTCGTGTACGTCTTGCGACTGTCGAGCGCCACACCGAACGGAAGCGCCAGCGCACGATACGCCTTCAACTCCGCTTCGGCCACGGACGGCGGGAAAAGCCCGAGCTTGAGAACGCGGTCCCAGACGAGATTGTATTTCTGGCTCCAGCTCCCCGGACGATCGAACGCCAAGCGCGTCCCTCCGGCAGCGCCCCCCTTCGCCGCCGCCATCCATTTCGGCACCATGCCTTCGGCCAGCGCACGATACTTCTTCGCCACCGCCCCGTCACCGTGCAGTTCCGCCAGACGCGCATAGCACGCAAGCGCGACAATCGCCTTGACGGAAAGGTTGGCGTTATGCGCGAGATGCCCCGCGAAATCGTCTGTACAAAGCTGATTGCCGGGATCGTAACCGAACTGCGCGAGGTATTCCGCCCACTTCGTCACCTCACCCCACCAACGCCCGGCAAAACGCGCATGTCCCTCGGCCTCGGCGACCGCAGCGAGCAGAATCAGCATGTTGCCGCATTCCTCGACCGGCATGCGCCGCGCATGGTCGGACTTCTTCTTCATCGCGTAAAACTGCCCGTCGGCCACCGGGAAAAGTCCGAGATCATGCGGCGCATAGGCGTAGGGCCAGTTCGTCGACACCGCATAGACACACGTCGGCGCGAGCGACGCTTTCGCCAGCGTCAGACTCGAGAGAAGCAGGTGCGGAAACTGCGGATAAAAGACGTCCGTCGTGCCGATCATACCGCCCGAACCGTTCTCCGCCGAAAGCAGGAACGGCTCGCCGTTCGTATGGGCGACGAATTTGCAGGCGGCGAAACTCTGCCGCCAGGCGAGTTCGCCGATGGCCGCGTACTTTTCGCCTCCGACCTTAAGAAGGTCGCGGCGGAATGACGCATCGAACGCGCGGCATTTCGCCTCAAGCCGCGCTGCGTCGCGCAACGCCTCCTCCAGCATCGCGTCGAACGGCTTCCCCCCACGAGCCCACCAGTCGACGAGATCCGCACCGAAAAAACGCACGCTGCGCACATTGTCGTACGCCAGAAGATAGCGAGTAACCGCCCCATCGGCGACAGGACCGACGAGATGAACCGATCCCCAATCAGCTCGTTTGCGGTCTCCGCGAATCGAAAACGGCGTCTGACTCGCGCGCCGGACGGAGAGATCGCGCACACCCGCCACCGCATTCGTCGCCCAGCGCACCGCCGCCTTGTCGTCGTTCGTCGCAAACGCACTCGTAATGCGAAATCGCACGGTGTGCCGGTTTGCGCCCGTTACACGCACGGTCACGTAGGTCACCGGACGCGAGAAAACATCGAGATCATCCGTCAAGCGCGGCGTCGTGAAATCAACTTCCGCCGCCAGCGTCCCTTTCTCAAAACGGTAACTCGTCACCGTCGCGCCGACGCGACAGGAAACCTGCGGCAAAACAGGCAATTCCAATTCTTTTCCGTCACCGACACCGCAGAGCCGGTAGGTGACACCGTCGGCATCAAGAAAAATGAAGAGCGGCTGCCTTGCCCCGGTCCAGTGGAGCGTTTCACGGTCGTAGAGATTGTCGGCGCAGCTCCACAGACTGAAATGCGGCTCGACCGACACAAGCGGCACGGCCGGCGGACGGAACGCCGCCGATTCAAGAGAAAAAGCCGCGCACGCGGCGAACGTCAGAGAAAGAAAGATTTGTTTCATCAGATTATTTCCTTTTACAAAGCAGACACCGTCCGTTCAGACAAGCTGGCATCCATTCGCATAATCAAGACACATCGTAAAGCGGTGCTGCAGAAAGCGGTTCCATTCCGCGCCGATACGCAGCACCCGAACATGCTTGCGGCAGACGTCAATCGAGAGAATATTGAAGAGATCCTGACTCTTCTCGCCCGTCACGCGGCTCGAATCACACCAGAGCTCGAAATTTTTCGCCGTCCCGACGGTCAGGAAAAGCTGCCGCGTACCGTTCACCTTGCCGCAGAAATCCGCATGCGTATGTCCGCCGAGCCAGCAGACAAATTCGCCACCGGCTTTCTGGAATGCGTCAACCGTCTTCACCGCCTTCGGAAGCGCACCGCCGAGGCTTTCACGCTGCAGGCTGTCAAACGGGCAGCCGGGGAGACCCGTCACGCGATTCCCGTTCATCGGCGGATAATGCTGCGCCGCGACAACGGCAAGTCCGCGCGCCCGCGCCTCATCCATCACAGAAGCGAACCAGGCGTTCTGCGCGGCATCATAATGCATGCAGTCAAGCCCGATGAGACGCACGCCGCACTTAGGATAATCCTTGTACCAGTAACAGAGCCCCTCGGGATTGCCGCCGCCCGGCTGAACGACGCCCCATTTCTCGATCCCGCGAAAATATCGCGTGTGGCAAGCTTTGGGAGGCGCCCATTCATCCGTTCCGTTCCACCGGCAGTTATCATGGTTGCCGAGTGTTTTAAGGACTCCGTCAAAACCGTCGACGGCATCCATCTCCGGTGAATATTCACTCCACGTGGCGGCGGCAATATCGCCCGTCAGAAGCGCATCGTCGATGTAGCGCGCATAGTGCCGCCGGAATTCCATGACACGCTTCAGGTTCTCGACATCGTTGTGGATATCGGCAAAGTGCAGGAGCATCAGCTGATGCTCCTGCCGGAACGAATGCCCGTTTTTTGAACGGATCGCCCGCAGGCGCATGTTCTGCAGAACGGGAAGAATCCGCTCTCGCGGGTTGAGCGCAAGAATGCCGGATGACGCGGGCACAGGCCTTTTCGCCGAGGGCTTCGTTGTTTCTGCGTGACCCGGCGGCACCGACGCCGCCAGAATCGCACTTGTCAAAAATGTCCGTCTTCTCATGGCATCCTCCTCACGGGCGCCGTGCCTCGCAACACCGTCCGCCCGTGCGCTGCGACGTTGTCAAAAAGAATGTTCTCGATCTTGAAATCCTTTGAGCGCTGCTCGAGATGAACGAGCATCGTCCCGTCGTCGACAGACGGAAACGCGACATTGCGCAGAGTCAGACCGTCAAGATAACCGGGATTATCCTGTTTATGGTATCGGTCGCGGATTTTGACCGACAGCACCTTCAGAAGAATGTCGCCCTTCTCCGGCGCATCGAAACGGACGTTCTCAAACAGAATGTTGTTCATCAGGCATTCATTGCTCGGCTGGATGTAAATCGCGCAGTTCGACCAGAAATCCGTCGTCGGACGCTTCACGACGGAAAGATGGGGAATGTCGATATCCCGGAAGACGATGTTGCGGAACGGCTTCCCTTTCACGCACTCGTACCCGATGCGCACGGCGTTCGCCGCATCGTTCCAGACAAGACAGCGTTCTGCGAGATAGTTTTCGCCCGAATATTTGACGGCAAGGCAGTCATCCTGCGCACGAATGAACGAATCGCGCACAGTCACGTTACGCGAATGGCACGCGTCGATGCCGTCGTCGTTCAGCACGTGTCCGCCGAGGATCTTCACATTTTCAACCGTCACGTTCTCGCACTTGTCGAGCACAAGGCACCACCCCCACGCACTCACAAGCGCAATGTCGCGGACGACGATGTTGCACCCCATGACACGCGCCATGTGAACGCCGGGACCTTTGTAGTGGCCCCAGCAGCTGCCGTCGAATCGCCCGCGACCGCGGATTGTCATATTCGTGCCGACTGCCCGGAGATTTCCTTCCACAATAGCGCCCGGCGCGAGATAGAGCGTCTGATTGCTACCGAGTTTGATATTGCGGCGATGACGCCCCGGCCCGATCCAAACGACGTTTGGATCGTCCTTTTGCGGGATATCCGTTTCCGGCCGGTTCGCCGCCAACACGAGCGCACCGAGACGCCCCTCCGGCTCGACAATCAACTGGCGGCCGGGCTTCATCCGAAAAACAAGCTCGTGCGCCGTCCGCCGGAGAGGCGTCACGCCGGATGAGAGCGGCAGAATCGGCTGCGCGTTCGTGATCGCCGCCGTCGTACGAACACGCACCGTCACCTCCTTGTCAATATCGAACTGCGCATAGGCGTACGGCTGCGCGTTCTCTTTCAACACCTCTACATGATGGACCGGCTTCGGGATTTCCAAAACATCGACAGGATGTCCGTTAACTTCAACAAGATATCCCGTCCCGGCGACGCAGGCAAAAAAACCGGATGCCGCAACCGCTGCAAAAACCCATGACCTGCAGGCGCACGTTCGCTTCATATTCCCACGTTCTCCTCTTGCTTGTCAGCGGATGGTCAGCACCGTGCCGACAGCTTTGCGCACAACGATATCTTTTGAGCGGACAAGCACCTGCCACGGCGTCGGAAGCGCAGGCAAAACGAGACCCTGCGGCACAGTGAGCCCGCCGGAGACACTCAACAGCACATTATTTCGCGTCGCGTCGAGATCTTCAACCGTGCCGGTCAACTCAAGCGTCGCCCCGTCAGCAAGGGTCAGCGGCGCATCCACATTCAAAAGCGCATTCGACACCATCGTCAGCGTCAGCGTATTCGTGACCGTGAGCGGCGCGAGATCCGCCACCGTTCCGGCGCCGCCCGACAACGTCGGCACCGTGACGGCGTGACCGCTGAAATCGGCTGTCGCGCCGTTGGCGAGTGCGAGCCCCGAGCCGACCGGAAGCGAGCGGTCTTTGGCAAACACGAGCGTGCCGCCTGCCACCGTCGTCACGCCGACATACGTGTTCGTGTGCGCCAGCGTGTAGATGCCAGGTCCTGTCTTCGTGAATCCCGCACCGGTCGTCGGCACCGGCGCCAACGTGACGGCACAGGTGTAGCTGACATTGCGCGCCGGGAATGACACTTTCGCCGTCGTCGTCTCATCGTAACCCGTTCCCGGCGCGACAACCCTGATGCCGGTCACCCTGCGCGTCGCCTTATCGAAGGTCGCGACGGCGGCCGCTCCCGTCCCCATTCCTGAAATTACGACCTTCGGCGGCAGAGAATATTTCCCTTGAGCATTCACAAAGCCGGCATCCGTCGGCAGAGCGATCGCCGCCACCGTCTGTCCGATCGGCGCGTCAAAACGCGTCTCCCACCCGAACGTCCCTTCGACACATGTCTCAAGCGTTGCGCCGCCATCCTGCACGATCACACGCTCGGGGGCGATCTGCGTCGCTGGCACCGTCAATGCGATCGTGCCACCATCCATATTGACGGTGCACTTCACGTTCGGCGCATAGTCTGTCGTGAAGGCACGCCTGAACTTTGTGGCACGCAGTTCCGCGCCGTCATTCACGGCAACCACCAGATCATAAGAAGAGACATCCGCGCCCAAACTCAAACCGTCCGCGCCGGTCACGGAAAGAAGCGTCCCATCGCCTTCCAAGGCGATAATACCGCGCCCCGAAGTGCCGAGATTGCCTGTCTGGCAAACGGTAAACTTCGGCGTCGTATTCGTCGCCCCGTTTGAAAGCCAATAGACTCCCGTGCCGTTATCACCATTATGTCCCATGGTCATCTCAATGACACTGTTGACCGAGAGTGTGCCGCCGGATGAATAGATAAGACCATACGCACGATGAGCGAATTGAATGGCATTCGCCGTCAATCGCCCGTCCTCGTTGAGATAACCGCCCTGTCCTCTCGCAGGGCGCCCGTTTCCGATCAGCAACGTCCCGGGAACCACAAGTTCGCCCGCGCGCTGATAGAGAGCACCGCTTGCCTGATCGTCATAGTTCTTATTGTATTCAGAGCCTAACTGGACATTGTTAGTCACGATACTTTCCTGCAGATCAACAATACCCCAGGAATAATTGTTTCCGGCATAAATGTATTTCGATCCGGCGTTCATCGTCGAATTCGAAACAAAGAAAATCTGGGGCGCATCCTTCGTTCCGCTTAAGTACGTGTGGTTTTGATGTAAAAACGGCGACGTATTGAGAATACGGATAGATCCGGTTGCAGCACGTTTGAGCGAACTATCTCCGAAAACGCCCGCGAACGAAGATTCCACCGCACCATTGAAACTGACTATTCCTTTTCCTGTCTCAATCCCGCTCGCGTTTCCTGTCTGCGTCACCTTCCCCTTGAAAAGAACCGATGCTGACGCTTGCGAATTAGCGACAATTCTGCCGCCGTTCAATGTGACATCAGCTTCAAATGTCAGTTTGTCATTTGCGAGATTGGCGGCAATGCCGCCGGAGCCAATAGTCACAGCCTTCTTAAACGTGACGACGCCGCCCCCTGTGTCAGACGTCAGACCCGCGCCGCCCGTTCCGGTCACCGTATTATTAAAGACAATGGGGCGATCTTTGTCGCTATGACGCAACTTGAGTTTTGCGCCGTCAAGTTTAACAGGCCCATTCCAATACAGCGCGTTGCCATTGACATAAAAAACTGTGTCAGCAGCAATCTGACACGACCACGGCACTGGTTCCCACGACTCCAACCCGGTGCAGGTAAAATGACCGCCGTTGAAGATAAACGTGTTTTTCTCGCCTCCGGCAATCGGGAAGAATTTCATATTGAACCAACCGCCTTTCAATTCGATTGATCCATTGCCGCCCTCGCCGTCGACTGTGAATTGAGCATCATTTGCCAGCTGATTAATCCAGTCGCCGGCACCGATTTTCGTCAACTTGTAGCCGTTCAGATTGACAACACCAGGATTGTGCGTAACGGCAAAATTCACGGTCGCATCGCCCGCCAGTATCAGTTTCTGCGTGGACATATCATTGATCGCCGTGCCGGATGCGCGAATGAACGCGCCTTGCCCGCCAACGCCGTGTCCGCAGATCGTGATGGTCGGGAGATTCAGCGTCGTTCCGTTCGGGTTGCCGGCCGATTTGAACGTCGCTCCATTCTCGACAATCAACGCCGGTTGGCCGGCGGTATTCGCGGGAGCGGCGACGAGCATCCCTTCTTTCACAAGAAGCGTGCCGGTAAAGGTGTTCGCGCCCGTCAACGTCAACGTGCCAAGACCATCTTTCGCGACGGTAATTCCGCTGCCCGCGATGATCTCGCCATAACTGGCCGTTTCACCTTCGGGAACGGTGAGCGTGACATTCCCGCCCGCGTCAACGGCAACGGTCATCTCCGCACGGAGATGTGCGGACAGTAGAATCACCGAGACGCACAACGCGGTTATCGCGGCCAAGCGATTTGCATTTGTTTTCATGATCTGTTCTCCTTTCGATTTTCTGAAGTCCTGCACAACACGTCGACGATTCGTCACGGATCAACGGCTCGGTCCGTTCACGTTCCCGTGGGGCCAACCGTCCGTGTCCCATGTCAGTTCCGTCACGAAGAACGGGCGGGCTTTAGGATTCTTTCCGGCAACGTGGCAGTGAAACGGAATATAGTCATGCCCGTCGATCGTGACGATTTCGCCGTTGTGCCCGGGGCCGAAAAACATGTCGCCCTTCTTCGATTCGATGACCGGCGTCGCGTAGCCGTCCGTCATCTTGCGGCCGTTTCTGTCGAGGAACGGGCCGTCGAGCGTCCGGGCCCGGCCGACGGCGATGGAATAGGTATGGTTCCAATAGCATCCGTGGCTCGCGAAAAGATACCACCAGCCGTTGCGCCGATGGAGATACCCGCCCTCGAAGATGCCTTTGCGCGTCGGGTGAGACTTCTCGTTGCCGCGGAGTCCGGCAACATGCTCATACGTCGCGCCGGGGGCAAGGGATTTGCCGTCCGGCGCGAGTTTGACGCGATGCATCTTGCCGGTCGAACCGAAGAAAAGCCACAGCGTGCCGTCACGGTCGTCGCGCACGACCTCCGGATCGATCGTGTCGCGGATGCCGGTGTCTCGGCTGCGCGTGATGATGCGTCCGTCAGAGAACGGCCCTTCGGGAGACTTCGACGAATAGACGGCGATCGCACTGTTGAAGGCGCTATTGACAAGTGAGACATACAGGAGATAGCCGTCGCCGATCTTGAAGACATCGGGCGCCCAGATCGATTTCCATTCCTTTCGTATCCGCTTTTCATCGGCGCGCGTGAAAACGCGTCGGCCGGTCGGTTCCCAGCGGCGGAAGTCCCGTGACTTGAGAATCGTCAGCGCCGTCGATGTCGCGCGATATGTACCGTCATCCGCGCGCCATGTCGTCGGGTCGGGAAAATCGTTCGCGTAGACCGGATTTTCGAACGCGCCATCCGCGCCGGCGGGCATGACGACGGAGCGTTCCGTCAAAAGACACGGAGAATCGTAGACAGGTACATCCACATATGTTATCCCGCTCGAATGGACGAGCTGCCTGTCTTTCGGAAACTCATAGATCCGCCCCGTCAGGAGATCGACCCATACGGGGTCGGACAAAGGACGCCCGGCATACGTGAAGACGGCCGGCCGAGTCTCAAAGGAGTCGGCCGGGCGGCTATATTGCACATCCTCCGCGACAGGCTTTTTCCAGTTGTTGCCGATCTTGTCGGCATGTATCCAAAATACGAACAGCGGCCGCCCGTCCGCCTTTCGGTACTCATAAAACGACAGCGTCGCATCCTTTGTGCCGAACGAGGATTTTTTCACGCGCGAAATCGTGTCGTCAAAGACGCTGGCGACATTCTGCACCGCATAATAGGCACGCTTGACGGCGATCACCTCTTTGTTCCCGTTTGCGCGCAACAGCCCCTTCAAGTTGATTTCTCGGCCTACATGATTGAAATCGCAGATCGTAAAGACGGATGAATCGACATCGTGTCCGAGGTCGTCAAGCATCCGGCGAATGTTCCATTTCGCCTGGGAATATTCGCTCCACGGAATCCGCGACAGGGCGAAAAGCGTCGCCATCTCGCTCGGGGCGCCGCTTTCCCCCTGACGCAGTCTTGCCGAGGGATTGTACTTGGCGAGAATTTCCTTCATCTGTTCAACATCGACCTGCGTCTTTTCAGGAGCGTCGGCGTAAGCGTGGTAGATGAACCACGTGAAGAGCGAAACGCCGTCCCCCATTTTCTTTAAGCATTCCTCAAAGAATTTAGGGTTGAAAAAAGCGAGCGACAACCCCGCGAGCCGGGCGTCGGGAATATTTTTCCGGATGATGCGGGCCGTGCGCAGATTAAAGGCCGCGATCTGCTGCGGCGTTTTCTTCCCGCTGCCGTCAAGCGGCGGAAGGTCGGGTTCGTTCCACATCGCCCAATCGCGGACGCGACCCTTGAAATGTTTTGACATGGCATCGACCCACGCATCCCAGGCGGCAAGCGCCTCCTCGCTTGTGGGGAAGCCGTTGCCGAGATCAAACCCGCCGCCGCCTTTATAAATCGGATTGCCGTACCCCGTCTCAAGAAGCACGTTTATTCTCTGGGCGCAGGCGAAGTCGATAATCCTGTCAAGCCAGGAAAAATCATACTTTCCCTTTTCGCGCTCGCACTTCGCCCACCCTGCCTGAAGGCGGATTGTTTTAATTCCGAGCGGTGCAAGATATTCCTTGTATTCCTCAAAATTCGCGAAATCACGATCGAGCGTTTCACATCCGACAGTCCAATTCGAATCGCGGATTTCAGAAACGTTTCGCGGACGGAGTGTCCCGATGCGCGTCAGATTAAGCGCAAGCGGACTTTCCACACGTTCCGCCGATGTATCGATCTGAACGCCATACACACCCGCATCGGCCTGAATGAGCAATGCCAAAACCGCTGAAAGAACAAGTGTTTTATTTCCCCGATTTGTCAAACGCTGCATTTACCCTTTCCCTCCTTGGATTTTCACTTTCGTTTCAGATATCAAGACCCAACGTCTTCAGCGCGGCCTTATTTCCATTATCCTCTACGGGCGCGATTATTTCGCCCCGGCAATTCTCTTCAAGATGCGTCACCGATAGAGACGACCTGAATTCCTGAAGCGTCGGCCGCCCATCTTTGGGCGTAAAGCGGAGCGTCTGCGGACGACCCGGCAGCAACGTGAAGGAATTATCCGAAAACTCGCCGCGCAGTCCCGCCGCGTTGAGCCAAACGTAAAACGCCGGACGGTCTGTCTCGACGGTGACGTCAAACGCGCCGCCGTCAGCCGGTGTCACGGATGAAACGCGCACATTCGCTTTTGCAAGCGCACAGTATTTATACTCCGTGAAAAATCCGTCGTTCACGTTCGGTCCCATCGACAGAGAAAGAAAGATGCTGTTCGTGTCCGCCCCCGCCGAAACGCAATCGAGCTGCACGGCGCGTCCGGGCGGCAGCGTCACATCTTTCAGCGTACGTACGGCGCGCGGCGACGCGGCGTCAAACGCCCATTCTTCAAGCGTCACTGTTCGCGTCACCGCTTCTGCCCCGTCATTCACGGCCCAGATCTCAAGTTTGTCCGCACCTGTCTTCCGGACAGCCATCACCGCGACCGGTTCAAAGAAGCGCTTCGCATGATAGTGAAGATGTTTCCACTTGCCGCCGTATTCGACCGAACTCCACGACGAGACCGGCCAGTTGTCATTGAGCTGCCAGTAGAGTGCGCCCATACACCACGGGGTCAGACTGCGCCAGGCCTCGATTGCCGTTTTGATCGCAAGCGCCTGCTGGACCAGCGAAAGATAGAGGAGCGAATCAAATCCGGTCGGTTCCCGGAAATAGCGACGCATCGTGTCGCGAATGCGCTTGTTGCCGCCATGATTTTTCTGATGATGATCGAAAACGGGCGACGCGAGACTCAGATCTCCGCGGCGGCAGAACGTGAGACACGTTTCCTTAGACGGGTAGCTCTGGAACCCGAACTCGCTGCAGAAGCGCGGACGGAGTTCCGTAAACCGGCTAAACGGCTCGCCGCCGTGCCAAACGCCCCAGAAATGAAGATCGCCTTTGATGATATCGTTGTACTCGAAGCCGGAATCGTCCGGTCCGTTGCACGGCGACGTTGGCCAGAACGTCCGCCCGGGATCATACGCAGCGACGGTCCATTCCAGAAGATCGATACGCTTTCGAAAGCGTGAAAAATACCAGGGTACATCCGCCTTGACATATTCCCACGGCGCGCGGAAACAGCCGCGGCACTCGTTGTCGCCGCACCAGAGCGCGATGGACGCGTGATCGCGGAGCCGCTTGATCTGATGGCGCACTTCAGCGCGAACGTTTTCAAGAAACGGCCCGTCCGGATAATTGGCGCAGGCGAACATGAAGTCCTGCCAGACGAGGAGCCCCAGTTCATCGCACAGATCATAGAAGATCTCCTTCTCGTACTGTCCGCCGCCCCAAACGCGGATCATATTCATATTCGCCGCTTTCGCGCTCTCAAGCAGGTCGCGGTAGCGCGCCGGCGTCTGCTCGTTCTCGAAAGCGGAGCAGGGAATCCAGTTCGCGCCTTTCGCGAAAAACGCCCGCCCGTTGACGCGGAAAAAACAGCTACGTCCGCTCCAGCCGGAAATGGGATCGACATCGGTCTCGTTGACCATTTCGATTTTTCTGAGCCCGATGCGTTTTTTGATTTTACGCCCTTTCACATCAAGCGTTACCTCATGAAACGCCTGTTCGCCCATTCCGTTGGGCCACCAAAGACACGGCCTATCGATGACAAAGCGGTTGGTGACCGTAGATTTCGCGCCGTCCGCCGCCGTGATATCGGCATAGACGCACAGTTCGCATTTCGAATAATCCGCGCTGAACGCCTGGTCCGAATAAATGTAGTCGATGCGGAAATCGTCGGTTGCGACCAGTTTCACCGGTCCGCAGAATCCGGTAATCATCTGCGTAATGCCCCAATCCCATCCTCCGTGGCATTGCGGTTTACGGATGTAGTTGATGGAATAGACAACGCCGTTGGTGTAGGCGGGGAAATGCTTTTCGTAATACTGCGGCTGGACATCGGCGACATGCCACGATGAACGAAAACGACCTTCGATCGTGTTGCGGCCAGCCTTGAGATAAGGTTTGACGTCGAACTTCCAGCGGCGGAAGCGGTTGGACGTCTCACCGACGGCCTTGCCGTTGACAAGAACAATGGCGAACGTATCGACATCCTCCAGTCGGAGAATCACCGATGGTGCCCGGATAAACGCTTCGTCGACGTCAAACGCGCGGGAAATCGTCCAGTCCCGGTGGGCGACCCACTGAACGTTCGTTTCGTTGCACCCGTAGAACGGATCATCGATGAGATTTGCCTTGTAAAGCGCATGATGGACGCCGCCGGGAACGGCGATCGGACACTCGATTGCGGCGCCGGATCCGTTCATGCCGGAAAGCCGCCATTCGCCGGCGAGATCAAGCTCAAATGCCGTCGCAGATACTGCGGAAAGCAGAATCAAAACCGAAAATGCGACTGCCGAGAATCTATTTGTCATCGCTCTTTTCCCTTACCTTGGCGTACAACCTGTTTCTTCCTTGCACTGCAGCGCGAACCGTTCCCCGCAAGCGTCGATTCGCGGACTTCGAGATGCGGCGCAAGCAGCAACTCGCGTGCCGGCAACGATGGATCTTTTAAACGTTGAAGCAGCAACTCGACGGCGCCCTCCCCTATGCGGGCGCACGGCTGGACCACGGTCGTAAGATGCGGAGAGAGTTCCATGGAAACGGGGTCCCCATTCACGCCGCAAAGCAGCACGTCATTGGGCACACGCTTTCCAATGGACTCAAGAGTCCGAAGAAGGATGGATGCGACATGATCGTTCACGGCCACGATGGCATCGGGGCTGTTTGATCCGGCGAACACACGTCTTGCCGCACGGGTATCGGCAGGATCGGCAAAGAACACGCTATCGCGCCGCCACCTGAGACCGGCTTCCGTCACCGCCATTGCAACACCGTCCGCCCTTTTGAGGGATGTCGGCGCGGGCAGGGGGTTCGAGAAATACCAGATACGCTTCGCGCCGCGCTCGATAACGTGGCGGCCAAGCAGATAGCCGACATGCACATTGTCTATACCGACAAGATCGTATTCGCTTCGCTGCGGCGGCGTGAGGAAATCACTGTCCAGAAGGATTACGGGAATGCGGGCATTGCGCAGAACGTCAAGTATGGCACGATTGACCTTTTCGCCGCTGCGAAGAAACTGGAACGGTTGGAAGAACACACCTGCCACGTTTTCTCTCACGCATACCTCAGCGAAATCCTTTGCCCCCATCACGCGTCCGCTCGCGCTTCCTTCCCTGTCCAACGCCGCGACAAGCAACGAATAGCCACCCGCGCCGAACTTCTGTTCCAGCCCGGTTTCAATCCCACGCACGATACGGCTGTAGAACGGATAGAAGATATCCGGCACGATGACGGCGAAACGGCGACGGTGATCCTTCCCCGCAATCACAGTGGTGCCGCAACCGACCTTACGTCGTATGAGGTGCTGTTTCTCCAGCTCGCGGAGCGCGGAACGGACCGTCTCTCGTGCGGCGTGGAATCGGCGGACAAGTGCGCGTTCGCTCGGAAATGCGCCGGAAGAGGCGTATTTTCCACTGCATATTTCGCTGTGCAGCGTGGCGAAAAGATCTTTTGACTTGTATCCGTTCATAAAACGCTGGCATTGTACCACACAACCCACAGCCGTTAGTCAATGGTCTAGACCACTTTTTTTCTAAATACGCGTCCTCCTTTGCATTTGCACAGCAGAAACAATTTGATAATTGCAAGACTTTTAGGCATGGAATCGGCTTGCGCTATTGCATGACTATGCTCTTTAATGTTGAAGTGCAAAATTTCAGTGAACGAGGGCGACGCCCCCGCACACAGACCGATTACACAGAATCACAGCTAATTCATCCAAATGATTTTCGCGTAAAACACCTTTAATGTACAGCACCATTTGCAGAACCGAACTGACCCGACAAAAAATAGGCCTTCCTATATACATTAAGCTCCGATTCTTCGACAATCTCCCTTGTGTAATCAAAGGAAACAGGCATTACTATTAAGCGCCGATTCTTCGGCAATCTTCCTTGGATAACCGACGAAAATGGGCATTCACTTATGCGTCAACTGACGACTCGTCTATAATCGCCCTTGTATGACAGATGGGGGATGGTGTCTTCGGATATCCTGAGCGCAAGCACGGCAGCAAAATCAAGAAATGTCCCTTCGCAGACATCGAGAATCTCCCCTACAACCCTCCTCACCTCATCGTTCAGGCTTTCAGTCCCTCCGCGTCCATTCCCCCCACTTCTATTCCCCACACTCTCGGCACATTCTCCACCGCTCCTGCCACCTAC
>JAZOAC010000161.1:0-34855 GCA_045595285.1 Kiritimatiellia bacterium
AAGCCGAATCTTTGGCTTTACTGGAAGCAACCATTGGAAAGATAAAAGCGCTGAAAGCCATACCCAAATAAGCCGCGATATCCGAGAACCGGGTGATGATGTAGTATCCAGCTGATTCGAATTCCGGAAGCCTATGCCTGATGACCAATGAATCTATGCTACTTGATACCGTTGTCACCACTGTCCACAAGACAAAAGGCAATGCATAGCGTATGATTGCCGAAGCATGTTCTTTCCAGTACGGTTCGCACTTTACCGACTTCCCAAGATGGAGGCGAAACACCTTCCATGCTCCCAGTATTGCCACCACTGGTCCTGCGGTCTGCCCCGCAATATATCCTGACAGCGGTCGAAACGGCATCAACGCCACCATCAACAGCAACCTGAACGGAGCTGAAAGAGCAAAAGTCCATACCGAAAGCGAATACATCTTAAACCCCTGCATCATATTGCCGAATAATGTCGCAACAGCACCCAACAGGCATACCGCAACCATCAGCAATCCAAGGCTTCCATTCTCAATCCTCAATCTTTCAAACATGAACGGCAGCACTACACTTGCCAGCAACAGCGATAATCCTGAAAATATCACCACCCCGACAAACACATCTCTCACAAAGCTTTTAGCTTTGCCGAACTCTCCCTTGTCCACAAATACGGTTATGAATTTCAAAAAAGGTATCGTTATCAACGAAAGAGGCAATCCGATAAATCCCACAAAACTCATCAACGGCAAAACCGCCCCCAACTCTTCCTGCGGCACATATTTCGGCACAAGCCACATGCCGACAAACATATTTATCACGTCGCCGAACCGTTGCGCCACAAACAGTAGTATTGCATACCACCAAAGATCGCCGCATCTTTCGTGTATCCTGTGCAAAATTGATTTCATCACAGATACCATAACGATTTACATTTCAATGGCACGGAGCCTATCCATGAAATATTTCAGATTCAGCTCCTTGGCCTGAACGGAAAGCAGCGATGATGCAATTTCCCTCTCAACATCGCATGCAGCCCTCCCGAATCTCGCCAGCATCCTCCGTACCGTATTCTCAGAAACCCCGAAACACTCCCCGAGTTCGACAAAATCTTCACCCGAATAAAAACCTAGCTCTTCGTAACGGGATGTAAAATGCCCGTCAGCAAAGAAATCAAGCCCTGTCGCAGTCGGTTCATTCGGAAAATGGAGCCGCGTGTTTAAGAGGTCGTACGCAGGAGTAAGAATATAATCACCCTGAGCACTCTCGAAAAGAGAAAAATTCTTTAGATGGGCGTCACCGTTTGAAAACACATAGTTAAATATTATCGTAAAGAAGATTTTCGGATTCTCTACCAGATGAGAAGGACAGTACCTGCGGACAAGTGCAGCCAACTCTTCATAACTTGCATCGTACTTGTAATTCAATCCGTGAGTTTCCTCGCTTCTTCCCGCAAGCTGGCAAAAATCCTCCTGCCTGACCGGAACACCATTACGTCTGTCAAAACGCTTTGTAATGTACGCATATTCGCCGTCGGCAAGCGTCACCAATTCGTGTTCGGCTGTATTGATGCCAAATATCTTTGACGCTATCCGCATCGTGAGATATTCATTTGCCGGAATATCTTCAGCAAATCGAGCGGCGGTATTCTGCGGTATCGGCTTGAGTATATAATCGCCACCGCTTTCAACCACAGAAAAGCCGCCTCGCTTCCTTTTAAGCTGTACTTTATCTTGAACTCCGGATATTGAAGCACGGCGGGTTGTATCGCGGATCTCCGTCAGATCCAAATCAGAGCGCGTGAAATCAAGCCTTAACATACACAGCTCCTATCGCACCGTACGCACTCGTTTCCAGCAAGCGCGTAAAATGATCTTTTTCATCAATGCGAAGTTCGCGGCATTGGCGCTCTTTCTGTTTTCCCTCTGCGAGCAACCCGTAAAAGAAAGGAAACAGTACCTTGCTGCGATATTCCTCTTTACGTTTCGGCAAAGTCGCTGAAATATCAGGGAGAGAACTGTTATCCAGATACGAAGCATCATAGCGAAAGATGAAGCCTTCCGCACCTCTCTCAAGCGTACCGGCAGGCACATCGCGATAATATACAGTTCCCTTATTCATATCCCTACCTTGACCTTAAGCCCTAAAATTCCAGTAACCTTCAACAGCGTACCAAGCGTAACGTTACCCTTTCCCGTTTCAAGATTGGATAGCGTATGCACCGAAACATCACTCAATTCGGCCAAATCAGCCTGAGAGATACGCAAAGTATCCCTCCTCTCAATAATGTACTTTCCTATCTCCGCTTTGTTCATTAGAATGAATGATATCACTTTAGAAACACAACCGCAAGCAAAAATACAACAAAATATTCACTTTACTGAAAATCTGTCATCACCAGAAGTAAATGCTAGTCCCTCTTGCATTTACTTCTGGAGATTACGCTAATCTTTTTAACGATTAAATGCACTTTTAAAGGTTTCACTTGCTGCTTTTAGGTTAAAGCATGATATAATAAGAAAATTTCAATGGAGATTTTTATGATTTACGATTGCTTTTCATTTTTCAACGAACTGGACATACTTGAGATACGCCTCAACACGCTTAATGAGGTCGTTGATAAATTTGTTCTTGTTGAAGCACCTTGGACACATACGGGAAACTCCAAGCCACTATACTACGCGGAAAACAAGGAACGGTTTGCAAAGTTCAACGACCGCATCATACATGTAGTAGTGGACGACTTTCCAACAATGCCGGACAATATGCCAATTCGCGAAAAAGCGTGGACAAGAGAGAATTGGCAACGTAACGCAATCATCAGAGGACTTCCGAAAGACATAAAAGATGAAGACATCCTCATGATTTCAGACCTTGATGAAATTCCATCTCCGGAATATGTCAAAAAAGCAATAACCAATCCAATAGGTGTCACACGCCTCGATCTGAAAGCTTATTGTTTCTTCATCAACTTGCGCAATGTTTCCTATCCAATCTGGAACAACGGCACAAGAGTCTTAACATGGCGTACATTTAACGCCCCAAAAACCTATGCCAATTCGGAATATTCAGAATGTTGCATTGCAGCAGTAAATCAAGGCCCGTCTGCAACACGCCTACGTTTTCTAAAACCAGATAAGATCTTCAAACCTGCTGGATGGCACTTTTCATATCTTGGAGGCGTAGAGGCCATCCGACACAAAATGAAGTCTATTGCCCATACTGAATTCGACACAGAAAAACGAACGTCACTAGAATACATCCAAAAGAAGCTTATTCGAGGCAAAGGCTTCGTAAATAGTGCGGAACGTTTTCTACCAGAGATTATTGACGAATCTTTTCCAAAGGCAATCACCCAAAACAAGCACAAATATAATACGCTCATCACTTCTGTTCCAAATGGCAAGAATCCACGCAAAGCAATCTGCGCATTCATTAGAACAAGAGCTATTCTGCGCGACTTTCTAATCCACTTAATCGTAATTTCAACCCCCCAATGTCTCCTGAAATTGCGACACAGAATATACTGCACAATATCAAATACAAAATAGTTACTTATTCTCTGCCGATTGTTTTTCGTCTATGAATTTTTGCGCAAATTCAAGATTCCCGCCAAAACAATATTTTTCTATCTCGCGATCCAAATGATTATACTCTCGTGCATAAGCAGGACCACACGCATGAAATACAACCGTATTTGTTATAATGCCAATTCGTTTACGAAGTCGCCAACATAACGATGCTATGTACGCATCTTCCGGTGTCTTAGCATCCATTCTAAACAGAAAAACAAGAAGCTTAATCCACAGATAGTCACTTCTTCGAAATGCGCTACACCATCCTCCTGTAGGACCTTCTTCAACAACCATTTCCCCTCTAATATCCTTAATATACTCAAAATTTCTCGGGCGATTGCCATCCGTCTTTTCATTTTGGACAACATTACATGCAAGAAATCCATAGTCCTTATATACGGAGAGATATTCAACTAATGTTTTATCAAAGTCTTTTGGAAATTTTAATATATCATCATCTAAATCAATCACAATACGCCCTTTGGCGTGAAAAAACAATCTTTTATAGGCTGCAAAACCAATATTCCTGTTTTGTCTAAACACCCTTACATCTGGGCGATTTTCATACCGTAATAAAATCTCTGGGGTTTTATCCGTCGATCCATTATCCATTATCAAAATTTCCCGCGACAATCCACCTAACTCCGTAGGTGTTATAGAAGCGAACAACTCCCGTAAACAAACTTCAAGAAAATCTGCTCTATTCCACGTAAGTATACAAATACTAACATCTGGCCTCATCTTTTCTATTCCTTACTAACTGCCTTAAACATAAATTGCATAGAACAAATGTCAAAACCCAAAAACACTAAGAACGGTGAAAACAAAACCTTTAGAATTTTCATTCTAAACGATTCAATACCCTTCAGACTAACGATCTCAAAACCTGCGACTTGCAAAACCCTTCGAAACGACTTACAAGTAAAAAAGCGCATATGAGTTTTATCAAGCACCCCACTTTTTTCATACTTCCAATCTCTCCTTACCAACAAATTGACAAGATTCCCCCAGAATCTTACATTGGGGATTGACCCAAGAATGACTCCATTAGTTGTCAACTTGCTTTTCAATGAAAGAAGAAACTGTCCAGTATCTGTAATATGCTCAATAACATCATTGCAGACAATCACATCAAAATACTTATTAGGAATTTGAGAAGCCACTGCATCATATGTTCCATAGAATACTTTTATATCTTTCAAACAAGCTTCTTCGGCTGCTTCACGAACCGGCTCAACACCCCAATACTCAATATTCTTTGGAAAATTCAATCGGAAACCGCCTGCGGCACAACCTATTTCAAGCACCCTTTTAACCGCCTTTGGAACCATACCATATATTTCCGGTCTGGTATTTTGATAATAACCATCTTCCATAACAAACTCCTTAGCAATTATTCCACCCATCCCCTATTCAAGAAATCAACAAATGTTTCAGCTCGATGGAAACCGAACGGCAGCTCCTTAACCGGCTGAGGCACAATGATATCGTACGCAAATTTGAGAGCAGACCTATTGTCTGCCATCTTCATTGTCCGATTGTACTTCCACTCGTGCTTTAAAAGAGTTGAAGTATAATATGCGTCTTCACCGACTATGGCGGGGTCATTGCAAACATGCCATTTCTTTCGCCAATAATCCGCTGCCATTTCACACATGAAGTGTGTACGGATGGAAAATCCGCCATTGGCCACCCATAAATTCAGCAAACGAGCTCTTGCTCGGGCCAAAAACATATCTCGAACATACGGCGCACCAATAAAATCCCATTGACCGAGAAAATCCGAAATTCCCGACCGGAGCGGAAATCCATCATCCTGAATAATCATTAGATATTTGGTGTCAAAACGCCGCTCTAACGATCCATTGCAATCACGGCTCATCGTAAAGATATCACCTGGCACCAATGAAGATTCTACTTGTATATCAACAGCGGGGAAATCTGAAGCAAAATGCTCCATTGCCAGAGTCGGCTTATCCGTGACAATCACAGATTTCATCATCCCACAGTGAAGCCAGGTTTCTCGAAAGGCAGATTCTATGCGATAAAACTGTGTGTCGGGGTTTTCCGATTCTGCACCCCAGTAATATGTCAAAACCGTGATGTCATCGGGGCATTTGGCATAACTGCTGCAATTTGCATGAACTGAACGAAGTCTACGCAATTGCCATTCCGCTAAAACATCGGTAGCTGATCGTATCATATCCATAATCTTTTTCTCCGTACCCAGCTGAAAAAAATCATCCGTTGGACAAAATCCGAAATCCAGGGATGAATTGGATCAAAGCAATAGGCAAACACTTTCTGCACTGGATGCAACAAAGCAATCAAGTTATAGCATCCTCTTTTCCACAGAGGACATACCTGCGCATCCGAGATTCCTTCTACCACCTGTCTATAGTAACGAAACCAAATTTCAAATAAAGGTGAAAAACCTTTACACACTCCTTCTTCAAACAAATGTCCTATGCAATTAAAATGCAAAACAACACCATCTTCAACATTCGGAGTTGGATACATACAATTCCAACGTTCATCCACAAATTTTGAATCATCATAGCAGATTTCATTGAGTATGTCCTGATCAGGGAACATAGGGGTTCCCCAATTGTCAACAAAATCCATACATTTAGGAACAAAATTCGATGCCCGCATACGCGTAAGATTCATCAGTACAACACCTGAACACGCATATCTGAATTCGTCTCTATTCGGTCTCCATCTGGCATTTTTCGTTGCCACCCTCCTTGTCGAAGGAATATCTCTCGACCAAAGCAAAGAAACAGACTCATCGCGTTCCTCCCATAGCGATATCGGATCCCGAAACCATAGTGTATCAACATCCGCCCAAAGCACCCAAGACAACTCAGATAACAAATCAGGAAAAAACAATCTCAGAACCGGAATATGAGAACCATGAAATTCTCTGAATCTCGTTTTCAATGATTGCATATCCGGTAATTTAAAATCAACAGACTCGTTGTATCCGAATCGTTCTCCCAACTCAACCAAGAATGCTCTATCGGCCTCCGTCAAACCATCATCAAAAATATGGAATTTTAATCTATGCTTGTCAGACGCAGCATTAATCATGCTGACAAAGGTGGCATTAAGCCCCTTGACATATCGATGATTTGCCGCTAAGGCAATATGAACGAAATTATCTTTCATTACTTCTTAAATAGAAATATATCATAACCGCTATTTAACCCTACTCCTCGTCATGTGTGCCGCAGATCCCATTATTCATCGAATGCGGACATCAATTCGTCAACCGTGGTTGGCGTTGCAAGTCCAGCCTTGCACTCTGCTTCAGACTGGAGACTGCCTTCTGTAAAGGCTTCGCACCTACGACACCCTTTATCAGGCAATGTCGCATGTGGAACCATATTCAGCAGGAAAGCATCAACCGGCATAACGAGCACATCATTCGCAAGGTATTGCTCCTTCCCTCGGTAAAGGAGGACGGTTCTGGCTTCAGGATAGTCCTCCTTGAAAGCCTTGAGTCCTGAAAAATCCTCATTGGTCAACTTTGCGGCATTCTTAACCTCTATCGCAACAAATTCATTTTCTGTATAGACAATAAAATCAACTTCCCGCCCACTTCGTGTACGCCAAAAATAAAGGCCTCCTCTTTCACCTGAATAGTCAAGCCAGGCACGAAGATTCTGAAACACCAATCCTTCCAATGCGGCGCCATCTATTTCCGAA
This sequence comes from Kiritimatiellia bacterium, assembly GCA_045595285.1. GTDB lineage: Bacteria > Verrucomicrobiota > Kiritimatiellia > RFP12 > UBA1067 > UBA1731. Next base: position 7,271 of record JAZOAC010000161.1, read on the forward strand.
GGGTGGTCCAACGGTCCTTTGGGACGAAGTGCACGAAAAACTCCGACATCGAAAAAATAGAATTTTTCATGTCCTACAAGTTCCCGCTTGGCTCGCTTAGAGAATACTGGTACAGTTGAACAAAGCAAAAGATCTCGAAGGATATTGACATACCCTTCTACCGTTGTTCGCGGAACTCCGCAATCCCGAGAAATACTGCTGACAGTCAGCTGAGAACCGTGAGAGAAAGAAACCGCTTCCAGAAATCTCGAAAAAGGCCCGAGATTTCGTACCAGACCTTCCTGCTGAATCTCTTCGCGCAGATAAAGATCTATGTAAGCCGAAAGCGCCTTAATTGGATTTGAAGATCCCCTTATAACCGGAATCATCCCTATTTCTAGTGCACTTTCAAGCATGAACGAATCTTTGAGCTCATTCGCCGTAAACGGATGCATTGTCAAAAGCAACGCCCTTGCGGCCAGAAGATCTGCTCCTGCCCGTTTCAGTTTTCTTGCACTTGAACCTGTTAAGATAAACGACAAATCTTTATGCTTCTCAATCAATTGATGAACTACATCCAGAATAGCAGGTACTTTTTGTACTTCATCTATAACAAAAGTATTCTTTTGTGCATTACCCTCGACAATATCACGAAGCCTATTCGGATCTGACGAAAGAGACATATAAACAGACGAATCCAGCAAATCTATTAAATGCGCTTGCGGAAACATCTCACGAATCCACATCGTCTTTCCCGTTCCACGAGGACCGAATAGGAAAAAACTACCATTGATACTTTCAAGCTGTCTTTTTATCAAAAACATGCCGCAATTATATCATATCCATCTGAAATCACAACGCAAAATGACATCGCCGCCGTCATTTTCGCTCGCAAAATGACATCGCCATCGTCATTTTGCGAGCATCTTCTCCACATCCGCCTTGAAATTCGCGATTGAAAAATGCTCTTCCATGAACTTTTTACCGCGAGCTGCCCGTTCCGCCGCCAATTGCGGATTGTCGCGGATTTCACGCAATGCCGCCGCCGCCGCATCAACATCGGCTTCTACCCATTCCTTCATCGACTCCATGTATTCATGCGGCAGAATCGGCGTCATCTTGTATGGTATGCACCATGCCGTGTCTGAGCGACAAAATTCAGTATTAGCGCTCCAATTAGTCGCCACAACCGGCTTTCCCTGACTCATCGCTTCTGCCATGCCAAGCCCAAATCCTTCCGCTTTATGCAGTGAAAGATAAACATCGCAAGCCCCGGTCAATCCGTCAATATCGCCCTGAGGCAAATAATGTGAGATGTGAATGAATTGAGATTCAATCCCCGCTGCGGATACTTCCGCCATCATTTCCTTAACCTGTTTCGGATTATGCTTAGCGCCCTTCGTTTTGAAAAGGAGCTTGGCGTTCGCGTCATTCCCGAACGCCTTGGCAAACGCCCGAATCGCCGCCGGAATGTTTTTCCGGTAATATGAACCGAAATCGAAATTGAAAAACACCACGAAATCATCCGCCCCGATTCCGTATTTTCTGCGCAGAGCGTCGCGCGGTGTGGCATTTTCAAGCTTGAATCTGAAAGGATACACAATCTTGAATACCGGCTGCGCGGGAAACGCCCGACGATAATATCCATAATTGAAATCCGACATGCCAACAATCGCGTCGCCGCTTGCCTTGAGATACGGAGCCGTCTCATGAATACCATGTTCACTCTCATGAAACGCAATGCGAATCCGTCGGCATTGAGGCAGCACATCAGATGGAAGTGCGCTCCTGTACATCATGACAATATGCGAATACCTACCAATATCAAACTCTTCGACAGGTGTCAACAGATGCGCCGCGTCTTCTGCGGGAATTTGAGGTTTAAGGCATGTATCATATGCTTGAAACGGTATACCTGCATCCTTTAAATTCAATATAAAATCTCGCATTGTTTTACTGAGCGACACCTGTGCCGTCAAATCAGCGACAATGGTTATTCCTTTTTCAGGCTCCTTGACTTTCGAATTTCGCGCCAAGGCGATAAGTCGCCGTTTATTGATAAAATTCGCCGCCGCTCTCTTGAAGAAGCTGATAATTCCGGAAAATCCCCACACTCTTACTTTTTCTATAATCGATTTCACTTTGCGCACCATGCTATTCCACCACCGATACTACGCGCTTATCTCACAACCCTTCCAGTTGTGATATTTCCTCTCGTCTGCCAACAAACATAACAATCTCCAATGCCGGATATTATATCACAGCTGTATTATTACGCGTTCACCTTCGTCTTTTCTTTCATGCCGATGTCGAAAAGGTTTTGAATACGGACAATGAGAGTCCACGGAAAGATCGCAAACACTAGACCTTTAAACCATTCACGGATACGAACCTTAAGCGGCGGCAATCCACGGACCGAGAAATCCAGCTCGATTCCATTGCGCTGGCATACTTCTACACCGAATTTCTCCCAACAACCTTTATGAACGGCATCAACAAACGGGAATTCCTTTGTCGGCGTCACAAGCAGAGGTCGCTTCTCGTCTCCAACCATGAAACTACCGTATCTTTCAAACTCCCAGATACTCGCAAGCCCATTGGCAAGATTTTTCAAAAACGCCCGGTTCCAAATACCCGCCTGAGTAGCAATGCAATACGCGGTTTGCTTAGGATATTCCATAAGTCCATCCTTGTACGGACGGAATGTCGTCGGATTGGGAATCATCCGGAGATTTACGGCGTCAAACCGTTTGACCTGCGCAAGACGTTTCAGAAACAAACCCGTGTCCACCGGTTTCTCAAGATAATAATCATCACAAAGCATCAAAACGTAAGGGGTTGAAATATTCTCCAGAGCCATCACCAAACGGCTGCACCAATTGCCGCCAAATCCGCACATCACTTCCCTGTCAAAGCGGCAGTCAGCACCGTCGGCGGATTTGGTTTCCGACACAAACACCGTCTCAAACGGGCAATCCGGCCAATATCTGCGAAACAGTTTGATGAAATTTCGAGCCACATCGTTGTACACATCGCATGAAGCCACAAGAACCGTAAGTTCCATATTGAATTCCTTTGCGTCCTCAACTCCAGACGCAATATTATTTTCAACATTCATTTTCAATTTCACACCCCAAAGCCGTTGCCATGAACAATAACTGCGTAATCAATGTAACACTTCTTCGTCAACTACTCCTCCGACCGCTACAATGCCTTGCCAGGAACGAATGTACCGACGTTCCTGCCGGCGAAGATGGATTCAAGCACACCGGACTTGCGCCCGTTCGCGATGACTACATTGGCCCCCGCCTCAGAAGCCCGCTTCACAGCCTTGAGTTTGGAATCCATACCACCCTTGGAAAGCGCGCCCTTCTGTCCGGCCTTGACGAGCTTCAGCGCATCGCGAACGGAATATATTTCCGGCACGCGACGTCCATTGTCGTCGAGCAGCCCATCCACCGTTGTGAGCAGAACAAGCGCATCAGCGCAAGTCAGTTTTGCAATGAGGGCGGAGAGCTGGTCGTTATCGCCGAATGTCAACCCCTTTATCTCCTCATCCGCCACAACGTCGTTCTCGTTGATAACGGGGACAATGCCATTCTTCACAAGATGATCCAGCACCCGTCGGACGTTCGATGCGCGGCGGCGTTCGTCAAAATCCGCGTGAGTGAGAAGCACCTGACCGATCTGCACGCCCTTCTCCATGAACATGCGCTCATATTCGGTTATGTAGCGAGCCTGGCCAACCGCAGCGCACATCTGGATGTCATTCACGTCGCTTGGACGGGATTTAAGCCCCAAAGCCTCGACCCCGGCCGCTACAGCCCCCGAAGATACGAATATCACCTCACGCCCGGCGGAGCGAAGCGCACATATCCCTGATACTATGCGACGCAACGCTGCATAATCCGGGCGACCGGACTTCTTTGCGATCGCATGCGTCCCGACCTTCACAACCACGCGGCGTACATCTTTAAGCACAGCGCGTTCCCTCAAAAGCGTTTCGATACTCATCTTTTTCGTCCCAGTATGGGTTGATTGAATTCAAGCACAATGTTGTAGATACGCTCGGCAAGTTCAGGATCCGTCTCGAATATGTTGTCCGGCTCCGAATAGGTTTTGTTGTCGAGCGCGGCACGTACGGCGACAAAACGCCCGTTGGACGGATATTTCGTCTTCTTGAACGTCTTCTCCCTGTCAAACAGCCCTGCATTCACGAGGTCCTGAAACACCTCGCGCACATGGCTGGAATCTACGTCAAACACCCTTTCACGGTAGTTTGCGACCGTGTCACCTGCAATGTCCTTCGCGAAACTATCCGAAACACGACGAGCCGTACCGGACTTCACCTCCACCCTCCCTGAACCGGTGACGCGTACATTGACGCGGCGTATGGGCTCCCGCGTGGCATTGTAGTAATGTATCTCGATCCAGTTCAGCGGAGTGACAGTGACCTCGACATACGGATCCTCCCAGAACAATCCACATCCGGAAACGCATGCGCAAAAGACAAAGAGTGCGCCAATGCACACAAATTTTAGTCTATTCACGTGATATCTCCCCTTGTTTTCAAGACTCTCTCCGCCACAAGACCTGCACCATGCAATGTAAGTACCGGATCAATCCGAAACGGCATTCCTATGCCCTTCAGTACCCATTTTGCAAATCCACCGGTTGCAACCAGCTTGAATTCGGACTTGAAATTGCCGCTCAACTCTGTCACAATCTCGCGCACCATCCCACGGTACCCGACAAAGGCGCCGAAGCGCATAGCCTCCTCCGTACTGCGGCCTATCTTCGGACACTTCCCTCCGATCTTCATTCTGGGAAGCTTTGCCGTACGCTCAAAGAGATAGTCCCTCATCAACGGGAAACCCGGTGCGATCACACCGCCACGCCACACCCGATCCGAGGTCACAACCGCCGCCGTAAACGCAGTTCCAAAATCACAGACGAGAACCGGAGCTCCATAGCGATCAGTTGCTGCCACCGCATCTGCAAGACGATCCGCCCCAATAGTTTCAGGCCTTGGATAATCAAGCCCAAGGCCCAAATCTGCCGAAACGAAATCCGCGCACGACACCTGATGGAAGGGAAGTGAAATACGCTTTGCAAACGAGCGCCACCGCCTGTCGGCAGCAGGAACGACACTCAGATATGCCACTCCATCCACTCCCCGCGATGAAATTCCCTCTGCGGCAGCCATCGACTCTGACATTCCGCCGTCGATGTGCGAAACACATGATACACGGCCACTGGACCAGAGTCCGACGGCCGTGCTTGTGTTTCCAACATCTATCACTATGAATTTCACGCCGCAGATTATACCACATCTGACAATTCTCCGGCAGACTTTCCTCTGACGCTCCGGGAAAAGGAAAGCCAAAACAAAAAAAAACACCCGCGCATTGGGTGAACTCGGGAAATGGTCGGAGCGGAGGGATTTGAACCCTCGACCTTTTGCTCCCGAAGCAAACGCGCTACCAGACTGCGCTACGCTCCGACATCGCACACAACAAATCCCTAAAATCCAACAACCTTATGAGCCCCAAAAACAAAACGGCGTTGAGTATAACATTTGAGCGCATCAAAGTCAAGACAACAGCACATTTTTATTCCGACGGGCGAAACGCGTCCCAACGAATGCCAAACAAGCGGGATAGCTGCAGAAAGCAATTGGGCCTCACCGCGCGTATACAAGGTCCGGCGGCGGCTCGGCGGCGAACTCAACGGTCTGGCGCGAGGCCGGATGCGGAAACGCCAGCGCCACTGCATGCAGAAGCGGACGCGACGGAACGCGCGCCATCCGCCTGTCGCGCACGGCATCGCCGTACAGACTGTCACCGGCAATCGGATGCCCAAGATGAGAGGCGTGCACCCTTATCTGATGGGTACGTCCCGTTTCGATGACAAACTCCACAAGGGCCAGACCTCCGTTACGCGAGAGGACGGTCCAGTGAGTAACAGCCGTCTTACCGTTATGATCCACGACCGCCATTCGCTTCGCATCGAATGGTTTGCGCCCAATGAGCGTATTTAACGTACCGGACTGCGGTTTAGGGGCGCCATGAAGCACGGCAAGGTATGTTTTCCTGACGTTCCCGTGACTCTCGAACTCCCGTCTCAATGCGAGATACGCCCGTTGCGTACGGGCGAACACCATCACGCCGCTCGTATCGCGGTCAAGACGGTGCACAACCCCCGGGCGCTCGACACTGCCGACACCCGCCATGTCAGGGAAATCCTTCAGCAGGATGTCGCACAGCGTTCCGTCGGGATAGCCCGGCGCACGATGCACAATCACGCCCGCAGGCTTGTTGACCACGACTATGTCGTCATCCGCATGGATGATCTCCACCGATATGTCACGTTTCTGCTTCACTTGCTCTTATAATAGAGAAGGCAATGGCAGAACCCCTCAAACTCAGGATCCTTGATTTTATCGCGGAAATCCCTGCAAATGCACTTCGTGTCCTCGCTCTGCTGCAGCATGCAAGGACAGTATCCGCCAGTCCGCTTAAGACCGTCCTGAACGGTCTTTACGATCTCTGCATCCGGATTAAAGGTGATTTTCATCAGAGGAACACGTTCTTGTCCTTCAACGCCTTGGCAAGGGTCGAGTACGGAAGGTTGCGCGGCGTGACACCGCTCTTGGCGCAGAGCGCGGCGGCGGTTCCGGCTGCCTCGCCCGTCACAAAGCAGGGGCATATGAGACGGAACGTGTCGACAGAATCCGGCGCGCCAAGGCAACGGCCTGCGGCAAGGACGTTTTCGCCCTTCTTCGGCACCAGAGACCTGTACGACACAGGCATGGCAGGATGGCGCGGACCGTCTGCGCCGAACCAGCCGACCACCTCCTTCGTGTTTCCGCCCGCAAGTTCTGCGGCGCGAGAGTGTATGAACTCCGCATCAAGCAAACGGGTCGCACGCGGACCGATCTGTGAACAGGTGTTTGCGATATACACCTCCTCCCAACCGGGCGTCTTCTGCATCTTCGAGACATGCTCCCACCAGTACTTGCGGTGCAACACCTCCGCCTTGGAGAGATCCCGGACGGAAAGTCCGTCTCCCTGAGGGCCGAGCCGTCCGCCCCACCATGTCGAAGGATTTGCTTCATTGCCACGCAGAGGCCAGGGCTTCTTCAATCCGTAGATGTCGGACTCTATGTCCGCCGGCGGTTTTTTCGCCGTTATGCGATCCATGTTTCCGAGACGGGTAATGAATCCAATCGCATGCGTAATCTGGCGGTATCCGCAGCCAGCGGCAAAGAAAATGTCGCCGTCGCCTGACGCATCCACAACCTGTTTGGCGAGAATCGCCTGTGGTCCCTGCTTGGACTGGAAGACCACCCCCTTCACGGCATCACCATCCTGGATTACGTCCACGCCCCACGAATGGAAGAACATCTCAACGCCCGCTTCGGCTATCATTGTGTCCATGAGATACTTTGCAGCCTCTGGATCTACGGTCGGCTGCCAATGGCCACCGTCCTTGGTTCGCGGATGCTTCTTCGCAACCTTCGGCCCAAGCGCGACCGCACGGTTCATGAACTCCTCACATATTCCCTTCGTCACAAGAGTCCACTTGCCACCCTCTTCCTTGCGCGATGTGGCAAGCATGATCAGGACCATGCCGTTCGTGAATAGTCCGCCAAGCGAACCATAGCGCTCGACAAGCGCAACCTTGGCGCCATTGCGAGCTGCGGCGATTGCCGCTGCGAAGCCCGCAGGGCCGCCACCGACCACCACGACATCCGTTTTGTGAAAAACCGGTATCTCGCGCGCGGGCTGGATGATCCTACCGTCCTTCTCGTAGCAACTCTGACCATCCTCGATCGTATGCGGCAGCGGATAGATACGTTGGCCGAACCATACGGCTTTGGGGTCTCCAATGGCGCCCGGCGGCAGTTTCCTGTTCGTAGCGACAAACTCATCGGCCATTGTCGCTCCGCCGACAAGACCCCCGCCTCCCAAGCCGAGGCGCTTAAGAAATTCTCGTGTTGTTATCTGCATCTGCATTGCTCCTTCCTTTGCATGAACGCTTGTGCGCTGCACAGTCGGGGATTATACCACACTGCATCCGATCCATACACTCCATCGCTTCCGAAACACCACCAGGACGATTTGACGACAAAACAGCACCTTATGAGCAGACGGACATTCCCATCTATATGACGCAATCGACCGCCATCATCTTGAACCGCTCTTTCCCCCGAAGAGAAACGATGCTGCGTTACCATCAATCTGAGATTCGGTGACAGAGGTCAATTCCGCGGTCTTTGCGAATATATCCGCAAGAAGTGCAATACGTTCACGTTCCGGGATGTCTTCCACGTCCGTCTCCACAAGCAGACGGTCGACGGGAATCTTCTTTACCAACGCACGATAGTTGATGGCATGATCGTTAAGTACGGCCTTGCCGACTCCGACGAACCCGTTCACCTTGACAATGTCGGGCAGCAATCCGTCACTCCGAGAAAACCCATGGAAGAGAAAGGCCGGTATTTTTCCGATGTATGGCTTTATCGTCTTCACCACTTCGCCCCAGCATTTCGCTCCATGCAAGACGACCGGGCGGTTCATTTCGGCCGCAAGCTCAATCAGCGCGACGAACACATCCCGCTGCAGGGACGTCACCGTCTTCACCCGCAGCCTATCAAGGCCTATTTCACCCACACCCAAAGACGAATCCGACTCAAGCATAGAACGAAGCCTTCCAATCTCTGCCGGGAGGTCGACATCTTCCACGCGCCATGGGTGTATGCCACAGAAGCGAAACTCCCTTCCGTTCAGCAAGGATAAAGTCTCCCCGCCCCTGTGATAATGAGCGTCGGTCATCTGAACTCAATCCTGAAATCGGCGGTGAAATCAAGGAAAATCCTGGCGTCCGGTGCAACATTCTCCAGAACATGCGACGGCGCATCCTCACCATCGCGCCATATCTTTGCATCATATGAATAATGACGCAAACCGACTGGAATGCGGCACCACACATCCTCAACCCGGACCGTGAGCGTCACCGGACGCACGCTCTCGCCGAGAACCACGAACGACCCGTCATCGGAATACCGGGCCCTGATGCCATACTCGCCCGGTTCATCACGTATCACAATGTCACTTCCCATCCTCGAAAAGTCTCTTCACATATCGTTCGACAAGCAGATCGAGATTGCGTGCACATAAGGATGCCCGAGTGAGTATCCGCCCCGTATCGCGGTTCTGCAGCATCACGGACATGGAGACTGCGTCACGAGCTCCATCCCCAAGAAAGCCCGAATCCCCGTACTCCCAGTTGTCCACAACGACATGAAGCGTATAGTCACATCCGTTGGTCTCCGCGGAATGCGAAACGCCCAGCGCATCAAACGCCCGCCCAAATGCATCCTGCACCTGTTTCCTGTTTCTCTCATGAAGCGCGAAACCTCTGACATTCACAGGATCTGCGAAATGGACCTTCACGGTACGCGGAAGCTTGTCGCGCAACTTCGGAATGCCCTCCGCTATGCTTCCAGACATCCATCCAGACACGGCTACGCATCCCATCAGCAGCGGAATCGCCGCCGCAACCACTCTCAGAAAAACTCTCGACATACCTTCCTGTCGTCAAATGGATATTTGACGCCCTTTACCTCCTGCGTGGTTTCATGACCCTTACCGCAAATGACAACCGTGTCACCTGCGCCTGCATCGGCAAGAGCTCGGAATATAGCCTTCCGGCGATCCGGCTCCACAATGAAGTTCCTTTCCACAACGCCTTGCAATATCTGCGCAATGATCGCGTCCGGGTCTTCACTTCGCGGATTGTCGCTGGTGACCACAAGCACGTCTGCGGTCTCGGAAGCGGCTCTCCCCATCAGCGGACGCTTCACAGGATCACGGTCGCCGCCCGCCCCGAAGACCGCCCAAACCCTTCCTGGCGTAAATCCGCGCACCGTGGAAAGCACATTCCGCAACGCATCGTCCGTGTGCGCGAAATCCACAAACACGCGCGCGGCGGACACGGTTTCAACCTCCTCAAGCCGCCCCCAGCGAGGGCGCAAAAGCGGAATGGCGGACTGGATGGCACCATATTCCACGCCTGCGGCCTCGGCCAATGCGGCGGCGACAAGGACATTCGATTCGTTGTAATCCCCTACAAGCTTCAAACCGGAAAGGTCAAAGGCAGGCCTACGGCGCGAGACGGGAAGTACGTTCAAAGGGAAAGTTCCCGCAGCCTCATACATCTCTCCGCCCATTCCTCCATCCAAGCAGACAGCATACGGCGGCAGATCGCGCCTTCCGTCCAACGGCAACGCCACCCTTGACGATGCAACGATGCGGGCAAAATCGAGCTTGACGTTAAAATATGCCTCCATCGTCTTGTGGTAGTCGAGATGGTCTTCAGTAAGGTTGGTGAACGCCCCGCCAGCAAACACCGTATCGCCGAACCTGCGCTGATGTATCGCATGGCTGGATACCTCCATCACGCAATCGGAAAGTCCGTTCCCCTCCATCTCGGTGAAAATATCCCTGAGCATCGCAAGAGGCGGCGTCGTATACCCGGTGGAGAACCTGCGGGAACCTGTATCGACCTCGACCGTCGTCACATATCCGCATCGCCGGCCGGCGGCACGAAGGAACTCGGACAACACCCATGTTGTGGTGGTCTTGCCGTTAGTCCCCGTTATCCCCCATATGTTCATTCCTCGATCAACTCCTCAAGCCTGTCGGGCTCTATTCCAAGATACTGCGAAACCTCAGTCGCAATGCGCCTGAACACAGGCGCCGCGCAAACACCGCCCTGATGGTTGTACAGCGGAAGACCCGTCTGCTCATGATACTTGTAGGATATGCAATGCTCAGGCTGCTGATACGTGACGAGAATGACGATCGACGGATCCGTAGCGGTAAGTATGCCGATGAACGACGCATTGTAGTTCATTCTGGAATAGCCCTTGCCCTCCTTCATCTGGGCGGTGCCGGTCTTGCCTGCGATTGAATATCCCTTCACGGCGGCACGGCGTGCGGTTCCGCCAGGGCGGGCGACGCCGATCATCATTTCGCGCACACGCCGTGCGGTGTCGGCCGTGATCGGCTGCCCCACCACGACTGGCTCATTCCTGAAAAGTACGGTACCGTCCGCCGCAACGACGCGATCCACGACATACGGCTTCATGAGCTTGCCGCCATTTGCGACAGCCCCGTAGGCGACTGCCATTTGAATCGGGGTGACGGCAACGAACTGCCCTATTGGCGCACGGGACCAGGAAGCCTTGTCCCACTTCTTCCAGTCGGGGAGGATGCCAACCTCTTCACCTGGGAGATCTATGCCTGTCTTCCGTCCGAACCCGAAAGCCCTGAAATATTTCCACAGTCTCTGAGGCCCCAGTTTATATCCGAGTTTTCCGTACACGATATTCGAGGAATGGACAAGCGCGTCGCGCACGGACATGAACGGCTCCCATTTGTGAGACCCATCGCCCGGAAGCCGGTAGAAATCAGGGTCGTTACGCGCCGTGTTGACAAGCGTATCGGCATCGGCCACTCCCTCGTTAAGCACGGCACACGCAGTAATCGTCTTCATCACACTTCCAGGCTCGTGGTTTTCCGCGATGCACCTGTTCTTCTTGACGAGTTCTCCTGCCTTGTTGTAAGTGTCGGGATCGAATGTAGGATATGTTGCCATCGCCAGAATGGAACCCTTGCGGGCATCGAGCACGATCGCCCAACCAGATCTTGCCTGACAGTTGGTGAATCCGTCGTACAAGGCCCTCTCAACGGCATACTGCACATTATGGTCAATCGTCAGGTAGAGATTGGCCCCGGGCATGGGATCCACATCTACAACACGGCGTTCCCGTATCTCGCGACCTCTCGCATCGCGCATTCCCTTGATCCTTCCGGGCTTACCCTTCAAGTAGCGTTCGTAGAGCATCTCAAGGCCCCCGGCGCCCACTGGGTTGTCTGGGTCGCGGGAGACAAACCCCAGCACATGGGAGAGCATCGTGCCCTGAGGGTATCTGCGCACCTGACGTTCCTCGATCGCGACGCCTGTGACCCTTTTTCTGTCCGACATTATATTGTGGACCTCATCACTGTCGCTTGTTCCCAGGAAAACGTATCTCGAATTCACTCTCCAGTAGATGTCGCGAACCTTGTCCACGTCGATGTTCATTGCCTTCGCGACAGTCTGCACCTCGGCTTCGCGGGAATGGAACGTCCCATCCCTGCGCTTCAGTTTAAGGTTCACCCCTTGAGGATCGACATGGTATTCCCATATCGGCAACGAACATGCAAACGGCTGCCGTCCGCAAGTATCTGAATAAATGCCTCCGCGCAGCCCCCGCACTTCACGCGTAAACCAGTATCTGGGATCGCGCACGTTGAGATCCACCAATCTAAGGTGCACCGAGACGAGACGGTATCCCACGCAAGCCGCTACCGCAAGCAGAACGGCGACAACAAACCAGAAACGACTCTTCTCGCTACCGAACGCCATTTCTGCTACGCCTCCGGGAGACGGACGTTGCCGGCGAACGACGCGAGCGCTGATGTGAAAAACTAGATGCCACGGAACTCGACCTAGATCCTCCCTGCATTCGCTTAAGAGCGAGCTGACCGGGAGCAGGAACGCCCGCCCCGGTCATGCGCACCAACTGCTCCTCCCGAGGCGCTGACATCTCCAGCCCGAAGCGAGCCAGCGCGATATTGAGTCTCTCCGGCACCTTCATCTCGTCCCACCGCGTCTTCTCGCGACTAAGTTCCGCTTCCAATCTCTTGAGTTCCTTCTCCTTCTTCCCGATTTCACGTGCAATCGAAGAACAGCGCGAATTCATCCCGAAGAAAATCATCAGCATAATGAAACCTGAAACGATGAGAGACGCAACGCCCATCGAACTTGTCGCGAATTTAGAACGCTTTTTTATGCGCTTATTCCTTCTCATATCGCACCTCTCTCCTCTAAACTCCTTACGATTCCGTTAAATTCATCCGCGGCCACACGCGCGACCGTCCGTTCAACCGCCCGCATCTTCGCACTGCGGCTGCGCGGATTTGCGGCAATCTCCGCTTCCCTCGCCACCACAGCCTTGCGGGTTACATGCCTCACTCTCGGAAGGTCGCCCACCCACCGTTCACCTCCCTGCTGGAGCGAAACCATCCTTCCGGCGTGAGCCGCAAAAAAACGCTTCACCACCCTGTCGGTAAGGCTTTCGAAGGTGATTACCACCATGCGCCCGCCTGATTTAAGGCATCCCAGGCCTCCGGCGAGAGCCCTCTCCAGCTCGCCCATCTCGTCGTTTACGTGCATGCGCAACGCCTGGAACACCCTTGTCGCCGGATGATGCGCACCTCGCCACCCTACAGTACGCTCGACGATCTCCGCAAGCCTCAACGTAGTCAATATCGGAGACTCGGACCTCGCCTTGACTATCGCCTTCGCAATTCTCCTCGCATTCGGCTCTTCGCCATATGTGCGGAATATCCCAGTCAGTGCGACTTCATCGAAATCGCGCACGACGTCCGCAGCCGTCACCCCGCACGAGCGGTCCATCCGCATGTCCAAAGGCCCGTCCGCCCTGAAGCTGAACCCTCTTTCCCCTTCGTCCAGTTGAGGACTCGAAACGCCCAGATCCAACAGAATCCCATCTACCGACTCCAATCCTTCATGCTTCACTATGTCCGCCACGTCTCCGTGGTTTCCCTTCACCGCCTTCAACCCTTCAGCCGAAAGCGCCGCCACCGCCTTGAGCGCATCATCATCGCGATCAATACCGATCACCCGGCCGCCCCGACGGAGAATTTCTCTCGCATGCCCGGCCCGACCCAGCGTACCATCCACATACATCCCTCCGGATTTTACATTCAGGGCGTCCACCGCTTCGGCAAGCATCACGGAAATATGGCCGTTCATCTCACCGGAATCCTTCATGCCAAACCCTTTCCAGCCCGTGTAACCATCTTGCGCTTCGCCGCCACGGCACGGAACGCCGTAAGATCCAGCTTGCCCTTCGGCGCCGGAGGCTTGCGCTCCGTAGCCCACAGCTTCGCCTTGCGGATTCCTCCAATCATCGTAACCCCGCCGACAATCGCCGCGTGCGCAAGGAGATCATCCCTAATCCTGATACGTCCGGCGGCATCGACCCTAAGCATCTGGGCGAACTGCGCTATGGCCTGCGCTTCGGCATCGGCTTCATCATCAAACAGATCTGCACTCAAATACTGCTGCTGTATGCGCCCCATCAACTCCACCGGGATAAGCTCAAGACATTCTTCAGTGGGCGAAGGCATTACATATACATAAGTGGGATTTCCAAGCGCATCCCTCCATTCGCTCGGAATAGTCAGCCTCTTCTTGGGGTCAAGAGTATGGCGGAACGTATCAACGAGACCGTTGATCGCTCTTTTTTCCTCTTTTCTTTCAATATTTTCCGCCATATGCAATCTTACGGGAAACAAACCCTTATTCCCCCACTTCGACACACATTATGACACATCGCCCCACCAAATGCAAGCGTAAATTCAAAAAAAAATCCATCGGCTCTAAACACTGTTGATTAGTGATTGGCGCCGTGGAATTTGAGAAAGTGAGAATAGGTGAGAATAAGCGAGACAATCGTACCCTAATGCGCTAATGTCATTCGGCCGAGCTTATTCTTGGTTTTGTTTTCGTGACCTACAGAGCACAATACATAGCGGAAACTAGACCCGTTGTCTGAACTTCTTGCACGACTTCAACATCCGACCCACATCTGCTATTGATTTTCAGCTTGGGCTACCGGAACCTTCCCGCCGAAGAATCTATCCATGATGACAGCAATGGCACCGTCGCCGGTTACGTTCGCCGCCGGACCATACCCGTCAAACGCACTGTAGAATGTGATGAGCAGGGCGACCTGTTCCGCATTGAAACCGAGAATCGATTCGACAAGCCCGATGCTGGCCATCAGCACACCGCACATGACGCCTGGCGCCGCGACCGCGGCAATAGCCATCATGAATGTGAAGTTTACGATCTGACCAAACGGAATCGCCTGATCGTAGATGAGCGATATCGCCACTACACCGGAAAGCAGCTTTGTCGCACTGCCCACCATGTGGACATTCGCGCACAGCGGTATCACGAAATTGCACACATCCTTGTGAAGGCCGTTTCTGCGGCAGCATTCCAGCGTAACAGGGATGACCGCAGACGATGAACAGATCGAAAGTCCGGTAAGATAGGCAGGCAGCATGAGCCAGAGAGTCGTGACGGGATTCCGGGCGGCGATAATGCAGGCGACCACATAGAGAATCACCAAGAATATCACTGTAAGCACCCAACCGGTTCCTATCACCTTGAAAAGCGTTCCCGCCATCGTCGCAAGCTTTCCGGACGCGGTAAGTTCGCATATCATCGTGAGAATGTACATCGGAAGGCCTGGAACGATGACGCGCATTATCGTAAGCTTCACAACCTCGCCAAACTCGTCCGTAACGCGCTTGAGAGCGTCAGACTTTGTGACCGACACGCCGATGCCTACCATAAATGCGATGGCAAGCGCAGTAAGGACATCGCAGAGCGGCGGAATCTTCAACTCGAAATACGGCAAGAACTTCACGGCTTCAACAGCATTCGCGATGCTGCCCCTCGTCACGTAATGTGGCATCAGCTCCATGGAACACCCGTAGGCGAAGAGCCCCGCTGCGGCTGTTGAAATGTACGACAGCACCATCACCGCGAGCAGCATCTTGCCGGCGCCTTTGCCCATATCAGAGATGGCTGGCGTCACAAGGCCAAGTATCAGCATCGGAACTATGAACTTCAGCACCTGTGAGAACAGTATGTTGAATGTCTTGAAAATACGCACGCCACAATCAGGCAAGACATATCCACACGCCACGCCAAGAAATATGGCAATCATAACTTTGCCGAAAAGACCTATCTTGATTTTTTTCATGCACGGTATTATAGCATGATTCTTGCGCCCGCACCGCTCACTGACAGGCACAAACCGCTGTAAAACGCCTTAAGTCCATTCACCAGGGAATGGTGCCTCCGACCTGCTCGAAAACCTTCTCGCAGTATCCGCATCCCGTACATTCGCGGGAGCACGCCGAAGTATGGTCGAACCAATCCTCCGGGAACCTAGAGTTCTCGATATACCTTGGATGGAACGCCGGAGAGAAGCCCGGCTCGAAGAGATCAAGCAGATTGCCGCCGTACGAACCGCGTTCGTAGGCGGCGATCACCATCTCCGGATTCGCGTGCTGACGGGTCGCCAGCTTTACGACATCGACCAACCCCTCATATCGGCCGATATCCTCCGGACGCACCCATGTCGACTTCAGTATCTCAGGGAAATTCGCCGGATCCTTGTACATGGTCCAGCATAGATGCGGATTGAAATCCGCTGCGGCAGGCAAGCGCTCGGCGGCGGAATGCGCGATGAGATTGTCGTGGTACGTCTGCCACGGACAGTTTCTCAGACAACCCGAATTGGCGAGCATGCAGAGTTTCTTGCCGTTTTCGTGACACCATTTCGAGAACCTCTCAACCGTCGCAAGATTCCGCTGCACATCGCGTCCGATATAGTATGAATCGAACCACGGAGCGAGGTACTGCACCGCCTGAAGAGTCGTGAGCCGCATGTTGACGCTTGCGCGCGTCTCAATCTCCGGGAACGACTTCTTCACCGTTCTGGCTATGAACGGACTCGCCGCCGTGACAATCTCGGGCTTTAACCCGGCTTCGGCGAGCGTTTCGACCACCTCCACGACATGCATCTCAAGTTTTCTGCTCATCGCCTCCGCCCCATAGCAGTTGGCGTTGAGCAGAAGATCAAGCTTGATGCCCTTCTCGCGCATCCTCACCAGATCACGATGGAGGGCTATGGCGAGGATGTCGGAATCATTCTCCTCGTCATAGCCGAGCATGGGACGCCCGCTCGGCTCGTCGATCCAGGGGAAATACATCTCGCCGACTGAAGGATGCGCCAGCGCAATGTCGGCGAACTTCGCCCCGTACGCGAAATGCTGATACCCTACGGCGAACCGGATCATTTCACCGTAACCAGCAGATATTCGACAAACGACGGCAGCGATCCGTCCTCCGGAAGCCGGCGCGCCGCGCCGTCTGCGCCGAAAGGCTCCTCGACCGAAACCTTCGCGCCGGAAGAAACAAGCGCCTTTGCGCCGGAAATCGCCTTTTCGGGCATGTAGTTCACGAGATGGACCGCAAGCGAACCGTCCGCAAGGCGGCGGTATTCCGCGAACACGTGCGGCGGCAGGCCGGCGAATTCCACGGGGCTCTTCCAGCCGACCTTGGCAAGATCGGAGAGCAGCGCCTTGCCGCCGTCCACCGGGGCGTCGATGGTATAGCGCCAGGCAAGAACCGCTTTCACCTCATCTGACTTGGCGCGCATCGAGACATTCGGCAGACCGGCAATCTGCGGCAGGAACGGATTCACGCGACGCTGGGCGTTCCAACCGTCGTAGCGGCCCGAATCGCCCGTGACAACCAGCTTGCCGCCTTTCTTGGCGTATGAGACAAGCGCGGCGATCTGCGCATCCGTAAGGCTGGTGAGTCCCGGCACGACGACGACTTCCGTACCTTCGGGAACGGTCATCACATCATCGGGCGTGGAGAACAGGTATCCGTACGGAACGCGGTTGCGCAGAAAAATCTCCTCTGCCGCTACGACACCCTGATGGTTCTTCTCGGAAAGGAGCACTTCGCGCTCGGGATAGAAGATGCGCACGGAGTGGATGGTCGGCGCGGAAAGAGCTTCACGATGGGCCGTGGCGAACGCATTGAACCGTTCATGCTGAGGCTTCCGGCGGTTCCATACCTCCATGTTTATGAAGCCTTCTTCAGGAGAAGGGAAGATCGTCGTACGGTCTGTAGGTATTCCGCCGAACACAATATCCTCAATCATCGGCATGAGGAACTTGGCCTCGCGGTCGGAATACAGATTTTCTACGTTATCGCATAGGGCGACGATGCGTTGCCCCGCATCCTGCGCGAACTTGAGTTCACGCACACGGTTGTACACCCTCCCTTCCTTGACCTCCGGGAAGTTGTCGTTCTGCATGATGATGAGATCGAACGCCTTGGCGAGTTCGGCCATGTTCTGCGCAAGATGGATGAAGCGCGACCGGCTGCGGTACGGGGACGGATTGCCGCTCACCACTGCATCGGGCTTCACGGACTTTATGTGCTTCCTGAAACGCATCATGACGCCCGTCATGACCTCGCACCGCCAAAGCGCCCAGGCCTGCACTACAGGATCCTTCGTCTCCATGTGGGCAAGCTTCGCCGGCGGAATGCGAGGAAGCATGATGCCGCTGAGATCTTCGAGACCGAAACGGCCGGCCGGATCGGGGACTTTCGCGAGATAGGCGCGGAACTCCTTCTCACAGCGGCGGCAGTAGCACGGCTCGTCGAAAATGTTATCGAACATGATGCCGTCGAACCCGCCCTCCGTGAGCGCGATCGTGCACATGCGCTTGATGTATTCCTCCCATTCGCGGCAGTTGAGGCATGGCATCCAGCGGAAGTACTGGCCGCAGTACAGATTGGGCCTGCCGTCCATGTCGTAGGTCGCCCAGGAGTCGATCTGCGGAATCTCCTTGCGCATGATTTCCGGATAAAGAGTGCCGAACTGGACGTACGCAAGGGTTTTCACGCCGTTCGCATGGCAGTTGCGCACGAACTTCTTGACGTTCGGGAAGTCCTTCTTCTCCACTTCCCAGCCCATCCCCTTGTAGAAGCGCGAATGGACGTAGTTGAAGCCTATCTCCTTCATCTTGGCCGGAGAGCTGGCGTCCCACCAGTTGAGCCAATCCCGCAGCCACAGGGCGTTGCCCTCGATCGCCCCCGTGCAGATGCGGCCGACCCGGCGGTACATCGGGAACGGCTCGTGCGCCCCGAACGTCCAGCGCGTATCCACCGGATTCAGATCCGCGACAACGGATACAATCGGCATCATCGCCGCAATCAAGGCAAACTTCCTTTTCATATGCTCTCTCCTACAGTTTAAATTCAATGTTCTGAATGTTTCAGATTATATCAGAAAACACAAGGCAAAGACTACTAACAAACACGCAAAAATAATATAAAAAAAAATACAAAGAGGCTGTCTCCGCGATTATTCACCGCTGTTCATTCAACTTTCGGGATGATGCGAATACGGTCAATGGCAAGAGCAGGACCGGTCATGACATTTACCTCAAGCTCAAGGCGTCCGTCAAGGAAATCCTCGCGTATGACCGGCACCGACACATGCGTCTTCTCGTTGCTGGTGTATGTGAACGGGACCAGAAACACCCTGTCATCGATGATGCCTCTGCCGGATGTGAGTGCGTCTCCAGGCTGATGGAAATCGATGCGCACATCCCCGGTCGTGGGCGGCACTCCTCGAATCTCCATCCGGAACGTGCGACCAACCCAGTTCGTGGACACATCGTACACCACCCCTGAAAGGTCGGGAGCCTTGACGGCGGCGAACTGCTCATCTATCCACCGTTCAGGCATCCGCACTGCTCCGGCGGCGGGCTTGCGGGACAGATATGCGAATACGCTTGCCCTTAGACGCTTCGCCTCCGGCGTTCCAGCGGAAAGATCGTATCCGCAGACGAAGAGCCTTCCCTTGCCGACAAGAGTCTCAAACATCGTCGAGGTGAAATCCGAGAAATGGAAATCGTTCACGGAAAGCGCTATCGGACGGTAATCCGGCGGCATACCCTTGAGGGCATGGATCGTCGCGCCCTGAGCGAGCGAATACCACTGCCAGTCGGTGAAACAGTCCGTAACGAATCCGGAAAGCGCAGGGTGGCGCACATCGAACCACGTACCGAGTGCCGCCGCCGTCGGGTTGGGAACGGGGAACCAGCGGGTACTCCAATAGATGGACTTGAACTTGCCTTTCGCAGATCTCCAGCTTGAACCGGAGTAGAGCACCGTCTTTCCCTCTGCAAGACTCTTCTTCATGACCGCGATATCGGCTGTCTCCACGACCCCGGAGGGAAGCGTAGCCTTTCCTTCGTCCGGATACACCCAGAAATTCCATTCATTGTTCCCGAAACGGAGAGTCTGGCGGCGCTTTGACATCGCACCGGTCAGTTTGCATTCGACCTTCCCGACAGTCTTGACGGACCCCGCCTCAATATCTTCAGGAAGCGCGATCTCCCCTCTTTTCCCGGCAAGCACATAGAAATATCTCGTACCCTTCGGCAATGTCCTCTCCGTCAGGTTGCGGATCTGAAGCCTGGCGCGGAACGTCTCTCCCACAACATAGGTAAAGCGCGGGAAACGGGCGAGAAAGCTCACCGGCCCCCATACGTCCGCAAACGGCGCCATTCCCTTGAAGCCGGACTTCAGTTCGTAGAACGGATCACGCCATCCCACGAGCGCTTCACCCTGACCCGAATAGTCCTGCACATTCAGGAGCTGCAGTCCCGCGCATGAAGGAGTGCGAAGGAAGCTTTCGACCTCTTCCTTGTATATGAGACGGTTCAGTCTCGCCGACGCCGTATGGTACTCACGCTGAAAGCGGAGCGCGTTCTTGGCGGCTGCTGTATCGTAGTGACGGGAGATGTTCCAGGGACGCATTGTTCCGACAAACGGCTTGAGAAGTTCATCCCAGACGGGATATACCGGCCATTGGCCGATCTCATGGGCGACCGTCGGTATCTTCGCCGCCGCGTAGATGTCTTCATAATCCCAATCGGTGTGGGGAAGGAGCTTTTCACGGGCAAGCCCCTTCCCAGGAACGACATGCGAAAGCGAGAAATCGTCCGCCGGTGTTATCTTCCGCGCAGAGCATGCATAGCAAAGCGCACGGGGATCGTACTTCTTATGGTCTGCGACCCATTTGCCCATAGTGTCGAAATTCGAGGTTCCGAGCTCGTTGCCGAGCGAAAGCGAAACATACGAGGGCGAATTGCCGAACGCATCGGCGATGGCCTTCATTTCACGCTTTACGAATTCATCGACCGGCTTGCCGTTGCCTAGCTCGTCGGCAATGCTCGTCATCCAGCCGTCCGTCCAGATCCCGGTCTCGGGATGCATGATGACGCCAAGCTCGTCCGCGGCGGCGAACGCAGCGGCGGGCGGTGCCCAGGAATGGAAGCGGATCGCGTTGACGCCATCCTCCTCCTTGAGGGTGCGCAGCATCTTCCTCCAGTCCTCGACCTCCATCCACGGTGTGCCGTCCTTTGCGAAATTGGCGTTCTCGACGTTGCCGCGCTCGAATATCTTCACCCCGTTGAGCGTCAACAGATGTCCATCAGTACCGACAGTGCGGAAGCCAAAGCGTATGCGATGGGTGAAGTCAGCCGGTTCGTCCCTGAGCACAAGCGTATAGAGCTGAGGGTGGAATTCGTTCCAGCAGACAGGTTCGCTTCCGAGCTTCAGCTCTATCATCTTGAAACCCTTGCGCACCACATCGGACTTGACGAGGGCGACGGACTGAACCTCAAGCTCCTCCACCTGCACAGATCCGCTGCGGACCGGAAAGGTTTCGGGCACTTCGATGCGCAGAACGCCGTTCGCCGGGGCGGAGGCAAACACACGCGCAGAACGCAACGGATGTGAACGCCGCAGCTCAACCTTGCCGAGAACACCGTTCCATATGGCCTGCATGCTGGCACCGTAGGCGTGGGACATGCCGGAGAAGTTGTAGAACCTTGAATTGTCGATGACGAGCTTCAGCTCATGGCGTCCGGGCGTGAGCAGCTGTTTAGGAACCGGATACACGTGCGGCGCGGCGAGCGAATCTCGAGTACCGAGGGCGGTGCCGTTCCAGAACGCATCGCTGCGCCACATGACGCGTTCAAGGAAGAGTTCCATAGGCCGGACGCAGTCCTCGGCGGAAAGCTCAATGGTGCGCGTCCATACCGCCTTGCCGACATACTGCCATTCCTGCGCAAGCGCCTCGGACTGGGCGAAATTCATCGTCTTGCGGAAATCATCCTTGGTCCAGCGCTTCCCCAGCTTGGACGCGGCGAGCGTACCCGGAAGCCTCGCCTCGCCCGCGAAACCATCGCCTGTCACATGCCACACACCGTCAAGCGGGACATCGGCAGACACGGCAGACAGCATCGCGAAAGTGATGCCAAACACTGTAAATTTCATCTTCATTGCCTTTCCTTTCCATTGGCATCCCATTACCTGTCGAATGAGAAGCAAAAGTGTCGCAATTAAGATTAGGTTCGGGATAGCATATCCAGATGCAGATGCAAAACGAAACCATCACCTTAAAAGCCGAATGCGCAGTATACACCATCCTCCGCCATATTTCAACGCCTGCTCCTCGTATGCCTCGTAAATTCACCCGGAATCTTGTTAAGCCATGCAGAAGTGTGAAAAATGCGGAAATAATCTACACGACCCAAAACACTGCGGGAAAATGTCGGACGAGAGAAAAGTAATTGGCAATGGCAATGGACTTCCGTCCACCTCGGGTATTCCGTGTGTTTAGCGAAAAGACCTTGTAATGATTGTCGCATACGTTCCAGCTGTGATGAGCAGAATCAAAAGCGCCGCCGGAACAACGGCAAGCCGCTTCGGCAATGGTTCATGCACAGCGACAGGACTGCCCATCGTCATGGAGAGGCCAACCTTCATCATCGCCGCGAACACGATGAACAACAAGACAAGAACCGTTGCCGACACCCATACTGGAGCCGAAAGCACAAGACCAAGCTCGGAGAAGAAAAGGACAGATGGCGGCATTCCGCAGATGAGGATGAGTCCGGTCATCCAAAGCATTGCGTGTCCCTTCATCGACACACTCAGCCCCTGCACGACAGAGACCGCGCGTGTACGGAACGCCAGAAGAAGATTCCCCGCTGTCTGAAAGAGAAGCGTTTTCGTGAGAGAATGGGCGACGATATGGGCAAGAAGCGCTGGCATCGCCACTCTTCCGCAATATGGACAGAGCGAGAACAGCACCATTATGAGCCCCATGTGCTCGACCGACGAATAGGCGAGAAGACGTTTGAAGTCCGTCTGGCGAACCATAAAAACGGCACCAACGGCGACAGAAAGGATGCCGAGAGCGAGCATGGCATTGTCGCAGAACGGCGCGGCGGCATCCGGCATCATTTCACGGAAGCGGACGATCGCGAAGAAAGAACAGTTCAGAAGCGCTCCGGAAAGGAGTGCCGAAACCGGTGCGGGGGCTTCGGAGTGAGCGTCCGGAAGCCATGTATGGAACGGAGCCAAGCCCATCTTTGTTCCATAGCCGGCAAGAACGAATGCGTAACCGGCCATGTACCAGCGCACATTTCCTGTCGACTGGGCATGCAGGACAAGCATTGTACCAAAGAGTGCGAATGCGATTCCGATGGAGCAGATGAGCAGATATTTCCACATCGCCTCAAGGCTTCCCTTGTCGTTGTGGTACGCGATCAGCGGAGCGGACACGAGCGTGGTCAGTTCAACCGCCACCCACATCAGCGGCACCGACGGTGCAAGCAGTGCAGACATCATCGCCCCGAAGAAGAGCGTGATGAGAGTGTAGTAGAGCCAATGCGGCATGTGACTGCCGCCCTCGCGCCGCGCCGCTTCGGGAAGATACAAGAGACTCTGCGCCAGATTCGCCACGAACAGCAGCGGAGTGAGAATAACGAGAAGCTGTTTGATTTCCGATTCCATGTCAGTCGTGAACGTGATCGTGTTTATGGTGAGGATGCATCAGATGCGTGTCGCCAAGGTGATTGAGCTGATCCGTATCGGTCGAAGAGAACGTCCGGTTGATCTGAAAGATTGCGATGCCGAGAATGAACACCAGGGCGAACACATCAAGAAGGATGCCCAGTTCGACGACAATTCCATATTCAAGGAGAATGCCGGCGCCGAACAGGGATATGCCGTTCTCCAGGACAAGGAATCCCAGCACCTGCGTAATCGCCTTCTTGCGGGCGCAGATGAGGAGACAGCCGGTTCCCATCGTGGTGAACGCGACCGGAATTGCAAGTTCCGACGCAATCGTCTCGTGGACATGCAGGAGACGTCCAATGGCGAAGCCTCCGACCGCCATCAGAAACACAATGAACCGAGACATCTGGAACGACACGATAGGTTCAAGCTCGCGTCGTGTCCGCGCCTTGCGCACCGCATAGTTGAGGAGCATCGGAAGCGCCACGCCCTTCACGAGCGAATTCACGACCGCAATGATCCAAATCCTGAGTCCGGGGCATCCGTCCGACTGCCAGTCCCAAAGAAATGCCGGGAGTATTCCCACTATCCATCCCTGCATGGCCACAAGGCGTATCGCATATTTGAGACGGCTCGCGCCTGCAAGCGCCAAATCAGCGATCAGGAACAGGGCCAAGGCTATTTCAGAAAGCGTAAGCATGGTTTTCCGTTTGAATCAGAAACAGACAAAAAGGAGGACCGCAAGTGCAGCGATGAGCGCGGCACCAATGAGGGTCTGAGGCGATTTCAAAAACCGCATCCGCGCCATTATGGATTCGATCACGCCGGTCGCCACGGAAAGAAGCGCTATTCCCGAGAACATCACGGCCACATGTTTCCAGCCGCAACCGAAACCGGGCATGAACATCATGACGAGAAATGCCGCCAGAAGCTCGAATTTGAGCGCCGCGCCGTAGAGGGCGAACGCAAGGTCTGGTCCACCGACGTCAAGGAGCATCGCCTCGTGTATCATGGTAAGCTCAAGATGCGTTTCCGGATCGTCAAACGGCACACGGCAGTTCTCAAGCAGGAATACGGACAGAAACGCCATGAACACGAGGACAAGCGGGATGACGTTCGCCTTCCACGATTCCGGCGTAATGCCCGACAGAACCCCGGAAAGAGATATGTCCCCTGTAAGAAGCACGAGAAATCCAAGTACGGTAAACACTATCAGTTCGGCGATCGCAGAGAACTGCACTTCGCGCGACGCACCCATTCCCTCGAACGCATTGCCGGCGTCAAGCGCACCGATCACCGTAAAGAAACGTCCGGCGGCAAGCAGATAGAAGAAAAGCGCGGCCGGAACAAGTGAAGCGATTCCGCCGCCGCCAATCCATGGAAACACGATCACGGCAACGACGACCGCGCCAAGGGACGCGCTCTGGGCAATGTCGAAAAGCCATGTGGAATGTTCGGGACGCGGGCACGACTTGCGGAGCAGTTTGCAGATGTCGAAGTAGAGACGCAGAAAGCCCGGTCCTCGGCGACCGCCCCAAAAAGCCTTCGTCTGATTGACGATGCCGATGAAAAGCGGCGCCAGCACGGCCGCAAGTATGATGCACAGGATATTCATGACACAAGGGCGGACACGAGCAGCGCAAGCACCGCAATTAGGATTATGAGGATGTAGAGATGCAGCGAGCCGCTTTGCAGCAGATGCACCCTCTGAAAGAGCCGGGCGGCCTTGGTGAACAGCGGACGCCAGAATCCTCCGATAGCGATATCGCCGGTCTCGGTCACAATCGCCGCGTCGGACGGCGACGCAGGATCGCCCTTGAACGGCAGGACGTGCCGCCGGGTGCGGAGCAGCGGACGGAAAAGGTCGACGATCGGCTGCGTGAACGCGGTTGCCGTATAGGCCATGCGTGCGGTCGGCAAGTCGTAGCCGCAGTCCCACACCGGCAGCCTCGGCTTCTGCGCCCCGCGCGGACACGCAAAGCGGCGGACGAGAAGAAACGCGCCGGTGATTGCGGCGAACACCACACCGAGAACCGCCGCTGTGGCCAGAATATCCGTCGCAAAACCGCCCGTCATGCGATGCACGAAGACAACCGTCCCCGGAATCATCGCAATGGAGAGGATGGTCAGGAAAAGTTGAGATGTCCACA
Source organism: Kiritimatiellia bacterium (assembly GCA_045595285.1). Classification (GTDB taxonomy): domain Bacteria; phylum Verrucomicrobiota; class Kiritimatiellia; order RFP12; family UBA1067; genus UBA1731. Next base: position 33,019 of record JAZOAC010000161.1, read on the forward strand.
TCCTGCGAGGTGTCTCAACGGCATCCGCCGCCGCTCGGGAACGCGGCTCGCCGAGGAACACTCCGCCAATCGCCTTGGTGTAGGCGGCAACGGCGAATCCACCGGTGAGGGAGAGCGACACAGCCACAAGGAAACCTGCGGCAACGAGCATCGGATCACCCGTCCTTATCGCCGAAAACGCTCCGATGTAGATTGCGAGTTCACCAAGGAATCCGTTCAGCGGCGGCAATCCGGCAAGACCGAACGCATTCACGGCAAAGAGCGTACCGGTGAACGGCATGCGCCGCATAAGCCCGCCCATCCTATCCTGGTCAAGAGTGCCGGTCTGCCGCAAAACGGAACCGGCGGCAAGGAACAGCGACCCTTTGAGGAATGCATGGTTGAGTACATGGGCGAGCGCACCGGCCATGCAGAGCGCGGCAAGTGGATTCTCCGCATCTTTGCCGGCAATAAGCGCGGACAGTCCGAACCCCATCGCGACCACGCCCATATTCTCGACGGACGAGAACGCCAGAAGACGCTTCAGGTTCGCCTGAGGCAGTGCAAAAAGAATTCCGCCGACCGAACCGACCGCTCCAAGGGTGAGAAGCACCCATCCGCACAGTTGGGCGTTGTAGGGATCCATGCCGTCAACAGGGAAGAACTTCAGAAGCCCACAGAAACCGAGAGGAATCATCGCGCCTGACATGATTGCCGAAGCCGGAGCCGGAGCGGCGGGATGCGCTTCGGGCAGCCAGGCATGGAACGGCGGAAAGCCGATTTTGAGCCCAAAACCGATCACAGCGCATATGAACGCTCCGATCCACGCATCCGGACGCATGAGCAGCGCACCGGCAAGCATTAGAGCGCACGCGCCGGCATGACAGGCGAGAAGATATATCCATGTCGCCCTGCGGACGCTCTTTTCCTTCGATTCGAACGCCACGAGCCCGGCGGAAGCAAGCCCCATGGCCTCCCATGCCAGAAGGAACGGCAGTTTGCCGTCCACAAACACGACAGCGGACATCGCCGCGAGAGTCGCAATGAAACAGAGCCAAAATCGCGGCAGATGACGCCGCGCCTCGCCATGAATATAGGCCGTCGCATGAACTGCGGCGGCCCCTCCGACTGTAAGGATTGGTATTGCAAATATGGTCGCTATGGACATCATGGAGCCTAACCTCCAACAAAATTTGTCCGCATATTCTACTCTTTCAAAATCAAAATCTCAATGCCCGTCTTGGAAAATCTGTTGAAGAAAGGAGAAACAGTCCTGAAACAATGTAAAAGCGTCAATCACAACTTATGTAAAACGCATATCGCCGGCAGGTTGAAGCCGACGGCGGAATAGATGGGCTTTTCAAGTTCTTGGAGGCTAAGGTGTGCCGATTGTGATGCCGCCGCCAACAAAATGAGAATTCGGTTCGGACCAATTCTCACGCACCCACCAAAACCGCGCTATTTCACACAATCCACTGTTATACAAGCAAGATTATCATTCTTTCCAAGGCATCTGACAGTTCCTGAACCCTTGTTCGGAATCCATATGAGCATATGTGAACCGAGGTTGTTGATGCTTATCCCATACGTATCGCCAAGGTCTTTTAGCAGCACAGCTTCACCGGTGGTCGGAACTGTTGCAGTGCCGGGAACAAACCAATGCCGCCTCGGTAAAGTAAAACGGCATCGCCTTCCTTTATTAGTCTGGGGAGGTTTGCCGCAAGTGCACCTGGATGTCCCGGTCCGGTCGTGCCAAGATCCTTGAATCCGGCAAGCGGAATTCCATTGAGTGATACGGATGAGGGCGGTGTCCCTTTCGAGTAGCGAAGCGTCATCATGGAGCCCCCCAAGTCGGATC
>JAZOAC010000162.1:0-32371 GCA_045595285.1 Kiritimatiellia bacterium
ATTCCTTTTAGTAATATTCGTTATAAGGCAGAGTGAATGCAACCCCCGCCTATAAGGCGGATTCAATGCAACTATGCCGTACGACAAAGTAAATGCGACGCCCCGCTTCGCGGGTAGTCGCATTTACTTTGTCTTGTCACCAAATTTGTTTAGTTTAAGAAAGTATCGCAAAATATACGGAAGTTATGATATAATGTAAGGCATCTTGCGGTATGTAGCGGTGATCCCATGTGGGGCTCTCACCACCCTCGCGCGAGAAAAAGATCGCGTAACCACGCGGACTTGCTCGTTCGGTTGAAACGACCAAAATTTTCAGAAGAGCGAACATGTCTTGCGAGGGGCGCGCTGTATGGCACATGCATGTGCCGGGCGTGTCATCTTGCACCCATGTTTTCTTCAGGGCTTTGGTCGGCCTCAACCGAGAGCACGGGTGAAGGAGGCACGCCCGCTCTTTTGTCTCCAAAAGTAAATGGAGATAAAAAGATGAAAGCTACGATAAGTACAATTCTCTCTCTTATAGCAGTCTATGCTATGGCGGAGGATGTGACAACAGGTCAGGAAACTATTGCCAAGGCCGCTCCCAGAGAAATGAAGCTGATGATTGCCAGTTTTGGCACAATCAATTCGCAGGCAGAGGTTGAAAATTGGCTTGGAGATCAGCTTCGGCCGAGTGAAAATATGGAACAGTTGCCGACTCTTTCGGATGCGGACAAGATTGCCAATCCGCAGATGGCGGTTGCGGTGGTTCGTGCGAACTGGAATACGAAGAAACTTGAATATATGCGTACTTCCCGTGAAGTTCAACAGGAAAACGCTCGCCGCATGAAGATTCTTACAAATCTTAAAACATCCATGCTTTCGGATGCGTCTCAACGCTATACGCAACTTGGTCGTGAATATCTTCAGTCGCGCCTTTTCAAAAAAGCAGGCCGACTTATCAAAGTGGTGGATCGTGGGAATATGACCATTCAGCAAACCGAGAAAGCCATTAAGGGGGATGATGCCGACATGCAGAATGGTGCGGATTGCATCCTTTCGGTTGTGATGGGAGATCGCGAAGAGGATTCCAAGACCATTCCAATTGACAATGTTGGGACAAAGATCAAACGCACCACGTACACTGCGCCGTATGTTGGCAAAATACGCGACCTTGACGGCAATGTTCTTTTGGCGTTCGATGGTACTGCCGAATGGAAGTGCACGCAGGATAACATCGTTAAGTCTAAGATATCCGATCCCGCTCGTAAACTTATGGAAGTGGTTTGTGAAAAGATAGCCGATGAAGTGACGGCCTATTTCACAACAGAACTTTCTTTCAAGGTCAAGGTTCCCAATGGCATGGATTCGGATGACGTAGAAATCTACGTTGATGGACGCGAGGTCGATTCTGATGGTGTGCGCGTGTTGGCGCTTGAACATATCGTAAAGGCTTCTCTTGACGGATGCAAGTCTGTAAGCAAAATTGTCGAGATTGAAAAGGGCGACACCGTAAAGAAGGTGAAGTTCAGCCTCAAGGCAAAGAAGGCCGCCGCCGCTGCGACAGATGGCGATGGCGATTCGGCTGATGACGAATAGGCTTAAACCCAGGAAAGGGGACTGGAAATGTTTGTTCGCAAGATGTTGAAATGCGTGATACTCCCCATGGCGGCGGTTGCCGCCATGGGGATGAATGCCCAGACGCCGGAGAAAAGTGGGCGTAAATGGCTGGTTCTCGACCCGATTACTTACGGAAAGGGGGCTAGATCCACTTCATTCTCAGGTATTGACGGACTTTTGTTGACAAAGCTTGCAGATTCTCGTAAGTATAGTGTCATAGACAGGGATACAGCTAAGACTGCTATTCCTGAGGGTGCGCTTAATGGTGTTGATGGTGTACGACAAGGGGCGGGATATTCCGTGCGCGGTGAAGTCGTTGACACTAAGGCTACAGGGGCGACGCTTCGTAAAGGTCAGCAGACATATCGTGAATATATCGTGTCGGTGTCACTTCGTGTGAATAAGCTCGAACCGCCACAGGAGACGCATATTGGAAAGACTGTGCGCATTCAGGAGTTTGCGCTTTCTGAAAAAGATATGTTGATGTATGTGGTGGACCAGTTGGTGCGAGAGATCCTATTCAAGGAGTTTCCTATTCGTGTTGTGCGCATCGATGAAGATGAAGGTAAGACCCTTACGCTCAATTATGGCAATGGATTTCTTGCTGTCGGCGCCACATATGAAGTCGGGAAGCAGGAAATGGAAGAAGATCCGGACACAGGAATTGAAGAGCCGATATTCGTTCGTAGAGGATTATGCCAAATAACGGAGGTAGATGAACGTCGTGCAACTGCTGTTCTGACAAGTGGATCTGTCAAGAAGGGCTACGTGCTTCGTCAGTCGAAAGCTCAGGCCAATGCGGAGCAGGCGGCGGGAGTTGTCGCTTCAAATACTGGCGACCTTGCGCCGACGAGAGCTCAGGCTGCTGTTGCAGCGCAGTCGGGCCCCTATCCTTGTGTTGTGGGGAGTTTTGGTTTTGCCGCAGATTTTCATGCCTATAGATATGTGCCGGATCCAGGTGCGCTGAATAAGATTCTCAATGGGCTTCCCGGTTTGTTTGGCGGGTCTAAAGGCAGGACTCATAGATGCAGAAGCAGAGGTGGAAATGCGCCTGCAAATGCAATAAATACGGCTGTTACCGTTTTGAAGGACGGCTCCCATGTTCATGAGTTTCCGGTGAAGATTTCGGCGGCAGAGTGGCGCGCTGTCGCAGAGAGGGCATTTGCTGCGCATCCGGCAAAGTTCAATATGCATACAGGGGTGAATCTTCGTCGTGCCTTGCAGAATGGGATTCGCTATGCGGTAAATGGCAACGTATCGCAGCTATATGAAAAGGACGGTCAATGCACAGTGAAGTTTGTGCTTACAATGACAGATCTTGAGAACAATGGCAGCATTGTATTCTCAAAGGATGTCGAAACAACAGTTTCAGGTGCTTATGCCGGACAGTCAACATTCGCGCAGGCTGTCGCAAACGGCGCAGCAATTTTTGCTGGGCAACTTCAATAACAAGAATGAAAGGATTGTGTTTGTGAAAAGAATAGCTTATTTGGTTTTGATGGCTTTGTTCATCATTACGTTCAGTGGCTGCATCTTCAATTTTGGCGGCTGCGTCGCCGATAATGAACGGAGCTTGGAGTTGATAGACTGAAATCAGTTGAATGATTGAATTGTCGGGATTCCGTGCAGGAATCACCTGACAAGCAAATAGTCTTATAACTTGTCTAAAAACAAAAGGAGAAATAAAATGAATGAGTACATCATGTTCTGGAAACGCGCTTTTGACTTCAGCGGAAGAAGTCGTCGCCGTGAGTTTTGGATTCCTTGGGCGATCCATGCTTTCGGTGGAACGTTGATATGGTTGTTGTCATTGATTTTGTTCAGTGATATTCTGTTCATAACAATGTGCATCGTTTCGCTTGCCGGGATTGTTCCGGGCATTGCGATTAGCGTTCGCAGACTTCATGACCTTGGATATTCCGGTGCATGGCTGCTGATTTGGCTTCTTCCGTTCGGCGGTGTAATACTTCTCATCGCACATTTCATGGATGGGAACATCGGTCCGAACCGCTATGGTGAAGATCCTAAGGGGCGTACACCTGTTACGCTTCAGGGAAATGCATGACAAATGATCCGATCTGGTTCGGGCATTGCGGCCTTTTACGCATTGCCCGAACCAGATCTTTATCAAATTCAAGAAAAGGAGACAGGTAACATGAAAAGAATCTTTTTGCTGAGCATGGCTTTTGCCGCGGCCTCTTGCACGGTTGGATGCAAGAAGGAAACCTATGCAGACACCAATAAGTTTGCAGAACATTATGTAGTAGGGGAATTGAAGAAGAGAGCTGGCGACACTTTCTCGAAATGGGGATGGAAAGGTTTCAAGGTCAAATCCGTCGTTCTTTCTCCGACAATATTTCCCGGAGTAGAAGGTGTGGATTGTAATGTCGATTTGATCCCTGAAGATGATGCCGTGTTTTACAAGGTTGATTACGATTCAGTGGTTTTCCATCGCATCAATCGTCCGTATGGATTGTCTGCACATGCGGATGTGGAACAGTTCATCAAGGCTGTTGAGGAGAATGCGCCGGTGCCGATGAATAAAGAAAAAGGGCCGTTCACCATTGAAGTGACCGGGGCTCGCCGCATCAATGCAGAAGGTGTTTTTGAACCGGTGAACATTAACGGTATGATAAGTGACGAACTTTGGCGCGTGAAGTCCGGCGGTGGATATCTGATTCCAACCGGTAGATTCTTCGTGGCGGAATCAGTTTTCAAAAATCGCAAGAACTGTTACGTCAAGGGGTCGGCAGAACTTGCGGCGGCGCAGAATGTCCATTCACAGCGTGTGGAACGGATCAATGCGCAGTTGAAGGTTCTGGCGCAAGCGGACAGCGCTGTTTCAAAGTTTGATAGATCCGACATGAAGGCGCTTGTCGAGAATCTGCGGAAACGTGAGGTTAATCCGTTGCAGAGGGAATGTGAGAAGCTTGAGCGAGAGTACAACGGCATGAAATATGAATACGGAAGAGAACTGTCTGGGATGGAGCGTTCCGCTCAGCGCATGGAGCATGGCATAAAAGCCCTTAAGGGGACGCTCGCCCGCATGGAACAGGCTCCACTCCAGCCAAGAAGAAAGAGCAGAAGGGCGAATAGGCGGCGTGGCAACGCAACTCCGGAAGAGGTGAAGGCCAAACTTGCAGAAACAGAATCCGAGTATGCCAAACTTAAGCAGGAAATGGAGGATTGCAAGAAAAAGTGGAATGAGCGTCTTGAGAAGAAGATGTCGGAACTTGATGCCAAGAAGGTTCAGATAAAGGCGAAAAGTGATTGGGTGGATTCAGAAGGAGAAAAGGAGATCGATAAATCAATCAAGACGGCAAAGGAGTGTCTTGAAAAGTCCAAGAAGGATCTGATGAGTATGTGATCAGCACCAAGACATCATCGGGAGTCTGTTCCCGGTGATGTCATATTCGATAGTTTGTATGGATATCTAAAAGGAATACTTTTATGTTTAACCATTTAAAATCATTTGCTTTGTTGTTGACGGTTTGTCTGGCTTTTATGGCTCAATCTGCTATTGCCGATAAAATTCGTGTCACATTGGAGGGATCTTCTACATCCAGAACCGATGGAATTTATCTGGATTGGAGGGTTAAACGACAAGTGGTTCCAGATGATGGAGGCCTTCGATATTGGACACCTGTAATAGGATGTGATTGTCAAATATATCGTGATGGAGCATTGATTGCGACTGTTAAGTCAAGCGATGAGACAACTCATTATCATGATTTAGATGTCGTGGCAGGACAAAAATATAGCTATGTTGTAAACGCGATGGGTGAAAATAGTAATACACGTGAAGTGACATGCGAACGGAACAACAGCAAGGATATCTATCCTGAAGTATCAGACGATTCTAGTGTTGCGGGGGCGCTTGATGGCTCGGCGGATGCGAAGCTTGCGGCGAACATCACGACGGCGACGGAATATGCGGCGTATCGTACTTGGGCGTTGGGACTTGCGGGTGTTACGCCGCAGCAGGTGAAGGATTCCGCGTATGCTTGGTTATCTTACGCGCTTGATACGGACGCGCTCATTGCCGTCGCGCCGAAGGAAGGGGATTTGACTATTGACGGATTTACGCAAGGTTCTTCGGACGGAGTCTTCGGCCTTTCCGTGTCGATAAGCGGCATTGCAGTCGGAGACAACGCGACGGCGGCGAATCTGGAGAAGGTGTTTGGCGTTGAAGGGGCGGGATCGCTGGATGAGAGCGAATTCAAGGAAGCGAATGTCGATATCGAATTCGGCAAGCCCGAAGGCGGCAAGGTGAAGATTAATGCGACACCGAAGGATCCAACAGCGAAACAGTTTTTTATGCGTGTTAAGATGAAGCAGTAGAAAATACGATAGTTTTCATTCTGTTGGTTACCACCGCATTTTGCAAAATGCGGTGGTAACTTCGGTAAAGATTGCGATAGGTAAAGCCGTGCTAAAAATCTATTCGAAATAGTGGCAGGTTTTGTTATGACCACAGTTTGCAAACTGTGGTCATAACTCATTCTCACAAATCAGATTTGTGGAGATGAGTGTTGATTTGTGGACGATGGGGAATGTTGCCAATATCCAGTGTTGCCAGTATCAATTTTCAACGCGTGTTCATCAAAGCATTTCAGTGTGGAACACTATAGGGCAGCAAAAATTTTTTCAAGTGACTCTATCATATCATCAAATGTAATGTTCTTTGCAAAAGGCATTTTCAGGGTGTAGCGTCGCCATTGATCACGTTGGAAATCAGATGTCTTGAATGCGTTAATCGTAGATATCCAGTTGAGTAACAGCTCCTCAGAGTTTCTGTTCGCGAAGGTATTCTTTACAGCCTGTGACAAAACATTCGTTTTATATTCTCTTCTGGTGTGGAGCATATAGAGATCGTAGAAGTCACGCGGTCTGGTTGTTGCTACACCGCGCTTCAGTATGGTCTGTAGTTTCTCCGCCATCAGTGTTTCTACTGGATACGCGAGTAAACGCGTTGAAATGGTATCGTCAAGTGGCGATTTAAAGTTTCTTGGTTCGGCATTGGGGGTTATTGCATCGCCGAAAGTAACATCAACGCTGATCGGGAGTCTGATTGTTTCGAATTCTGCGATAAGTCCTATTGTGAATCCGCCATATTCGTCGTCCTTTGCAATTACAGTTGGAATGGACTCGTCGCGGGTGAAAGCGATACCGTCACCCATATCAATAGTCGCAATCGATTCGATAATTTCGACTATTCTTGCCTCGTCGGCATGAATACCTATGACTGTGGCATCCACATCCATTGTCGTCCTTCTTTCGATTCCGAGAATTGCGCTCATCAGAGTGCCGCCTTTTATCGCCAGATTATTGACGTATTGCGACTTTGCAATTCTTGCAAGAAAGCGTTCAGCAAAGAAGCTTTGCAAAGTCAGTTGCGGTGATATGCCATGCTGTTTGGAAAAGTTGTTGATTCGCGCCCGCAATGACATTGATTTTGCGTTGTTCATAAGATTATCTCCAGCGTACGATGCATTTTTTTTGAAAGGTTCATTTTCTCTGCGTACTCAAAAAGTCTAGGTAGATTTTTTTCAGGTAAAAGAGAATAGGTCCGGATTGCGTTGACATATGTTTCCTCGTCTAATCGCCGTCGGCTGCGGACAATGTCGCATATAGTCCTTTCCTTGTCGTAGCATGGAATTGGATTCCCGAGAAAACTCGAAATTTCAACAACTCCCAAATCATGAAACTCCTTTTTGACATGATAGACTGATACGGAGTTTTCTAAACTGTGAGGAACTCTTTTGCAGGATGGAAGCGTGATAGAAGGAATTGCAGGTATGCGGTTGTGCAGTTTATGTAAGGCAAGAGCCGTTTCATGCGAAAAAACAATAATTGGCGATCTGCTTGCTATTGCAATCAAATCATCAGTTATTTCCATTGCGGGCATATAGAGACCTTGTGCGGCGCGTTGTAATTCGCCAGTTTTCACGAGATACGAAAGCATTGCTCTTGATATTCCAATTGTTTGTGCTGTAGGAATATCAATAGTATGATTAAGTCTGAAGTAGTCTGTCAGTCGTTTGTTCATATTTTTACCCTTTAACAAACGGACATAAATATACCATATTCTATGTCTGAATGTCAAATAGACATGTGAGGACTTTAGAAATTATAATTTATTAACATTCTTGAAGGTGTTTGATATTGAAGTGGCGGAGAAGTTCGTAAGTGGGGGAGTGGGTGAGTTAGGACTTGACAACACAGCCGCGCCACAAGATGGTAATGTCAAATTCACCGTCATGCCGAATGGCGGCGGCGAAGGGGCTCGCCGCGCGGATGCTTGTGCACACAGCTATAGCTACCTGCTACGCAGGCTCGGCTTCGCCTCGGCAGATATCTTCGGGTTCGTCATAGCCGAATCTTCCCTTCGAAGGCTACGGTAGTCCCTTCGCAATGCTCGGGCTATTCCGACCTTTGGTCGCAATCGCTTCGGCGCATCTACCAGCTTCTTCTTCTGCGTGAAGATGAAGTGAGGGGTGGGGGTAAAATCGTATCCACAAATCTTCATCAATCCTCGCAAATCGATTTGTGAAGATTTATGAGGGTTTGTTGATAATGTGTAGTTAAGAGGGGTGGTCCGGGTGTTTTTTGATAAACCACCCCTCTTAACTTGTCCTTAACGACTTGTTTTTGGTATAATGAAGGGCATTGGAGGATAATATGCGTAAAATATTTCCAAGAGAATTTTATTTGAGACAGTTGCGTCCGTTTTATGATTCGGATTTGATTAAGGTAATTACCGGCATACGGCGGTGTGGAAAGAGCTGTCTTATGCAAAGTGTCACTCTTGAACTCAAAAATAGAGGAGTGGCGGAAAAGGACATAATATTTCTCAATCTCGATAAACGAGGCTTCAAAAACATTGTGACATCTGATGCACTGGAAAAGGCGATAGCGGATAGCATAGGCGACGATGAGTTTAAATACATCTTTATTGATGAGGTGCAGAACGTAAAAGATTTTGAATCTGTCATAAATGCTTTCAGAGAAGATGGCAATTGTTCCATATTCATTACGGGGTCAAATTCCTACCTGCTTAGCGGAGAACTTGTCACGAAACTGACAGGTCGCTACGTGCAGATAGATATGTTTCCTCTTGCATTTGATGAATTTCTTGCAATGAAAGAATTCTGCGGCAACAAGATCGGAGAGAGGCGCAGTGAGTTTGATGTGTATTTGACAGGCGGCGGATTCCCGAAGGCCTTGGAATTCCCGGATCCAGAAGCAAAGGCCAAATATGTAAATGACATTGTGGAGCAGATATTCGAAAAAGATATTCGCAAGCGATGCAAGATCAAAAATCGGGTTGTGTTCGATAAGGTGATGACATATCTTGTCAACAACTTCGGTTCGCGAATAAATCTTCAGTCTCTTGAGAATTACTTCCGTTCAGCTTTACAGACGCCAATAAAGAAAGAAACGTTGAAACGATATTTGGACATTCTTCAGGCTTCTCGTGTGCTGTATAAGTGTCCGCGCTTTGATATGAAGAGCAGAAAATCGCTTTTGGGCGAAAGCAAATACTACCTTGCCGATACTGGAATCTGTTTTTCCCGTAATGTTGACGGACGTATAAATTACGGTCCCATGCTTGAGAATATCGTCTATACGTATCTTTCTAGTCGTGGATATTCAATGAGTGTCGGGCAAATCGGGAGATTAGAGTGTGACTTTATAGCGCGAAAACGAAATGAATATTTTTACATTCAAGTGTCTATGACAATAGCAGACAGAAATACCGAAGAAAGAGAGTATCGGGCACTTTCCGCAGCGAGCGACCATTATCCGCGTTATCTTTTCACGTTTGATACGCTTCTTCAGAAACGTGATGGGGTAAAGCATGTCAACTTGATAGATTTTATAGCCGAGGGGCGAGACCTAGTCTAGTTTATATTGTTATGTATGGAGGACGGCAAGCCGAAGTTTGAGTTCAGCCATTCGACAGACGGCGCTGGCGATTCGTTTACGCCGAGAATCAAGGTGAAGGGGAAGGCGAAGTTGTCGGATGGATGGCGCGATGTGTCTGCCGATGGCGATCCGTCATTCCGGTTCTTTACGGTCGAGGTTATGTTGCCGTAAGAGATCGAAGGGCGGCGCGTTGTCCCCAACGCGTCAACATCTTCTTCCGCGTGAAGATGAAACGATGTTACGAGAGTTGCCAGTTAAGCTAATGTTGCCAATTTGTGAATTTGGTGAAGAGTAAAGGGTAAAGAGAAAAGAGTGGAGGTTTCGGCAAGACCACATTGGAAGCATTAAAAAGAAGGCTGGTCTTATGTTCAGAACATTGCGCCGTCCGTCATGAAATTTGGAAGGTTTTGGTGGATGATGCCGTCTCGGTTCTGGATCGGGTCGTTACACGTAAGGATGTATTTCGGGTATTTGTCCCGGATTTGTATCCTGATGAAGTGTCTGACAATTCCGTAAGGTGCGGAATATGATATAATTGCGCCAATTTCAGCCGGTGGATAGCAAGAAAAATCGGCTATATCGCTTTGAGTGCGATGAATGATCTTTGATAGAGGCGGGTTCTCGCTTGCAAAGAACCTGCCAAATGACAAACCTTTTATTCGCCGTGGCACAATGCACGGTTGAAAAGAGGAGCCGCGTGATCCTACAAGGGACCGCGGCAACGTACGCAATCTTGCGTATTTGGCTTTACGCGAAAACGACCAAATCTTCAAGTAAGAAGCTGAATATGTAGGGTGCGCTACGTGTGTAATCACACGTGGCGTGTCTTCTGTTCGTGTTTTTTACTGGGCGCTTGGTCGTGCCTCGCGTAAGACATGGATTATGAAAGGCACGCCACTCTTTTTTCGCCAGTGAGGCGTGTTGAAAGTAACGGCGAAAATAATTAAAGGAGTAAAATGAAAACACTAAAAATGATGGTTGCCGCACTTTGTGTAGGTAGTGGTATTACAAACGTCTTCGCTAATTATGATTTCGGCATTGAATCGGCCTCTCCTGTTGCTATTGCCAATCCGGTTAATCCTCAGCCTGGAATGCAATTTTCTGGGTACAAAACAAAGAAGACCTACTGGAACAAAGAATGGCTTCAAGGTAGTATTGCTGAACTTATAAAAGCGCCTGCTATTAGAACTATTGTTGATAAATCAGAATGGTACACTCTTAAAACCCTGGGGGATACTGACGCGAATGCCGGGTTGTGGACTGGATTTTTAAAATGTAGGAGAACTGGTGTATACACTTTTACAATTACTGCAGATCCCAGAACAGGTTATTCGTTGCGTGTGAACGGTAGACTTATCTTGCCTGCCGCGTCAAAGCAGACAAGTGTAGATGTTGTGTTAATGACTGGGTGGAATAAAGTTGAGTTCGCTTCTCATTTTTCTTCCAATCCATTACGCAAAAAACCGATTAACATCGTTTACAAGCCAAAAGAGTCTTTGTCAGATGCGCGTCCGCTTACACCTGCGATGATGTTTCATGACAGACAGGTAGAAGCGGTCTGGTGATATTAAAAGGAGCAGAAAATGGATAAGAAAGATTTTAAGAAGATAACAGGGTTCACTAAACTCGGATTGTCATTTGCGGCTATAGCACCTTTTGTTGGATGGGCGCTAAGCGGGTTAAATGATATGGGCATGTATTTTAAGCATGCTCCCGAAAGAGCGTTCGTTTGGGCTATGGTAGGAATGGTGATTGGTAATGTTATTACAGTATTTTTGGAAAAGAAATAAATCAGTGAAACGGACATGAGACGGAGCGGCAGCTTCGTCCCCATAATAATTTGCATAGCTGCAAAGCGTATCCGCTGTGCAAGCTATGTGACACGGAACGAGGACAAGCCCTACCCTTGCGAAGTGCAACAAAACGAGGGCATGCACAAAGGAAAAACAAAATGAGTGAACAACAAGTAATCACAATAAGAAAAACTAAAACAGCGGTGCCGATGTTGCTTGGCGTCATAGCGTTCATCCTGTCGATACCGGGAACTATCTGTAATCTTATTTGCGCGGGTGTTGCGGCCGAAGCTAGCGGTGGCAGCATGATGCCTTTTCTGATTCTTGTTCCTGTTTTTGCAAACTTCATACTCAGCTTTTTTTGCAAGGCAAAGTGTTCAAAAGTTACGGGACAGTTGATGATCATACTGTCAGTGCTGTCGAGCATCGTCAATGTGATTACGCTCTCGATATTGAGCCTTATTGCCTCAATTCTGTTCTTGGTGGCTGGCGCGCTTTCTGTTGCAAACGCCAAACGTCCTAACGAATAATACGAAGAGACTGCAACTATGTGCCCCTCCATCAATCTTGGATATTGTAGCATCGGAACTTTTACACTGTGCTTCGGTCTAGGATTGGTGGGGGTGGTCTTATTGACGCTGTTACAGCTACGCACAGGTCGGGTTTCAATTGGGCTGCAAAACAAGGTTTTTCCGTGCATTCCTTTCGGCTTGCTTTTTGGCATTGCAGTTTCGGTGCTTGTGGAGACGATATTATTTCATGGATGGCGTGCGTTGTTTGCCGGTCGTTTCAAATACGGGGTCAATTTCTTTGGATGGCTTATAGGCTTTCTGGTTTTTTTGAAAGCATATGCTGCCGTTACGCGGATATCGGCGACATATTTAATGTGTTTGTTTCTGCCGTCGGTGGCTGTGGCGCAAGGTTTCGGACGTATTGGGTGTTTCCTTGGAGGGTGCTGTTGGGGACGGCCTGTGCCTCCCTATCTGGGGGTGCGATATCCTTCTGGATGTTTGCCGTTTGAGATGTATGGTAATTTGCCACTTTTTCCTACGCAACTTGTGGAATCTATATGGTTGTTTGCGGTGGCGGGCATCTTGTTCCGTCAAGTCAAGAGTGGTGCTCGTGCAGACTGGTATTTTCTGCTGGTGGGCAGTGGCCGTTTTGTACTTGAGTTCATGCGAGGCGATCCGAGAGGGGCAATAATTGCAGGATTGCCACTCTCTCCTGCGCAGTGCATAGGTATTGTTCTCGCTTTGTACGGGTTTGTACGAATCATAAATGATGATTTTGTACATGGTAATGAGAACGTCAAATCTGACTGATGAATGCCGAATGTGGAGCTTTCGAGGTTGTGGAATGTGGCGAAAGCATTTTTCTTCTACGCCGTCACATGTCTTGAAGGTGAATTGCAAGTCAAATGAGTCAATTTTTAATTCTTTGATGACGAAGTAAAGGGTAAAGTGAAAAGGGTAAAGAGAAGATGAAGCAGTAGAAAATACGGTGGAAACTTCGGTAAAGATTGAGGCTGGTAAAGCAGCGCTAAAAATCTATTTGAAACTGCGGTAGGTTTTGCGGTGACCACAGTTTGCAAACTATGGTCATCACAAATTTGCTTGTTTTCAAAAGCGTTGGCTGTAGATGATGCTCTCGAACTTCCAACTCGAACGTGAGCTCTCTGCGCTTTCCTCCTTTACTTGAAATCTGTAATATTAAGGCGAATGGTATTAGTTTAATTCTGACTTTCCAAGAAGGAAGTCTATGATATTTAATGTCTTGATTCCATTGTGATCAGGAACAAATATTTCATCCATCGTAAGGATGTATTTGGGATAATTGTCTTTTATCAGTTTGAATACGGCGAGCTCTTGATCAAGTTTTTCCTGATTTATAATTGAAACTGCCACTTGAATGTATCTGATTTGTCCATCGTTGCCTTGCGTGACAAAATCCACTTCCTTGTCTTTGACGCGGCCTGTGGATACCTTGTACCTGCGCCGTTTTAGTTCAAAATAAACCACATTTTCAACAAGCTGCTGCAATTCAAGTGTAGGGTTATGCAAGATGTAGTATTTAAATCCAAAGTCGGTTAGATAATACTTGTTGATTAGCTTTAAATGTTCGCCGCCACGAACATCAAAGCGATCGGCCTTGTAGAAAAAGAAGCAATCGCACAGCCGCTCTAAGTATGAGACAATTGTGTTATATGAGGCGGTTGCCGATTTGTCGTTTTTATTGTCGGCTGACAGACGATCGGTAAGGCGTTTCGCACTTGTCAGGCATCCGACATTGTCGGTCATGTAGCGTATAATCTGTTCAACGATAAATCGTCCTCGATCATTGGACTTCAGGACATCCTTTTCAATTATGGTTTTAAATACCGACTCAATATATTCACGCTGCGCGCTTGAATTATCGTGAAACTCTAAAGCGCCTGGCAATCCGCCATAAGAGAGGTAACTCATGAATAATTGTTTGGAATTGCCATCATTTAAGTTTTTACCAAGGGCATATTCGTGGAACGATAAAGGCAAAACATTTATTTCTACATATCTGCCTGTCAATCTTGAGGCAATCTCAGATGAAAGTAAATCTGCAGTAGAGCCAGTTATATACAAATCTATTCCTTTTCGGATATATAAACTGTCTATCACCTTCTCGTAGTTTTTGACGTGTTGAATTTCATCGAGAAAAACATACGTGGTCTTATCGGGAACAAGGGATGAAAGTATCTTGTTATGAAGTTTGATAGGGTCTGTTAGTTCAGCAAATTCTAGTTGCTCAAAATTTATGCTGATAATTTGCGACGCATTCACACCTTCATCTATCAGAGAAGACATATACATTTCAAGTATTGTTGACTTACCTGCACGTCTAAGTCCAGTCAATACCTTGACAAGATTTTTCTCGCGGAACTCATCAAGCCATTTTCTGTAATGATCTCTTTTTATTAACATAATTTACCTCTATTGCATAATTTAGGGGGTATTATAGCATAATTTGTCGTGAAAATTGAAAACTTTTTACAAAAAATAAAAAACATTTCACTTTGATGTACTAGTTGCTGTTGAATGTGTGTAGGAGTTGATGAGTGGAGGTGTTGGGTTCAGCTCTGATAATGTGGCGTTGAATTCTGCCGTGCCTCAAGGTGGTAATGTCAAGTTCACCGTCACGCCCAAGATGGGGAACGGGGGAGCTGGTAACGGGGAACGGGGTCTTCTTCCGTGTGGAGATGAGTGCTGATTTGTGGATTGTATTTCGGGAGAACGGGCTGCTTGCCTGTTTAAGGAGGCAACGTGCGAGTTGCGCGTTGTACTACTGTTGCATTCGGCGAATGTGCGTGAGAATGAAGTAAGATTGCTTTCGCTCGGGACCTTGCGGCACCACTCTAGCGACTGCCTTTCGGCAGCGACCTACGGTCGGTGGATACGCTTCGCAGTTCGCGCGCACCCTCTTGCGACTTTGCTTCGCAAAGCTCTTCGTGTTACTCGTCGGGGGACCTGACGACGCAACCGCTTGCGCCCCCTACGGGGCTCGGCCTGTGGCCTCGGGTAACCTGACGACTTCGTCGCAGGTGCATCTCGTCGCAGGTGCATCTCGCGCTCACCCAACCCGACGCCTGTGGCGCGGGCGAATCTCTGGGAGATTTGGAGTCTTGGAGATCGGGAGGGGTAAAGCTCCTAAACTTCCAATCTCCTAAACTCCAAGAAGCGGAAGCAAAGAAAATTAAACCAAGTTATAGGCAAGAGGCGTTGGCTATGGGTGTAAGACCTTGATTTGCCGCCCAGAAAGTAGCTGATCGGAAACCGAGGATATCGATTGTCACCCTAACCATGTGGTTAGGTGGGCAAGAAAGTCAATTGATGGTATAATTTGAGCAATTACAAAAAGGAGAAAGCAAATTATGAAGCTTATTCAGAGATGTCTCTTGGTGTTATTTGCCGCAACCTCCGGTGTGGTGCATGCCGCTACAACCATCTATGTCGATTCCAACGCTGCTGATGACAATGGTGATGGATTAAGTTTGGCAACCGCCAAGAAGACTATTCAGGCGGCGATCGATGTTGCGGCAAAAAACGATACGATTTTGATAGCGAAGGGACGGTATCTGATTTCATCGTCTTTGAAAATTGCCCGCTCAGAAAAAGAAGGGATACATAGTATTGAACTTCGTGGCGCAACGGGCAATCCGGAAGATGTCGTGGTTGATGCACAGGGATTGTGTCCGTGTCTCGTTGCCAGCGGATGGAATCAGATTATAGTAAACTCGATTGCGTTTGAGAACGGTTGCTCGACAAGCGACCCCAATGTTGCCGGGGGAATTACGGCTACTGACAAATCAATGATTACGAATTGCATCGTCAGATCGTGTTGTCATCGAATGTCCGGGCAGAATGTATATGGCGGGGGTATCAATCTTACCACTCAGAGGGCTGATCCCAATGCTGTTGCGACACATTATCCTAATGCGCGACAGTATCTGCCTCAGGTGGTAAACACGCTTGTTGAGAATTGCGCAGTATATACAGATGGAGAAACTCAAGGTTTTACCGCTCGCGGAGGCGGTTTGTATTTGGCTAAACACAACACTTTTGGCGTCACGGTTAAAAATTGCGCCGTTACGAATTTCTCATATCAAAATGCGGTGGAAGCTACGCAGGGCGGCGGTGCATATATTGACCGTGCCAGACATGAAAACGATAGATTTATCAATAATTCCATTGTGAATCGTCCTGACAGGAGCGGCTATCTGGGAGCCGGTGGAGGTGTTTTTCTGAAAGCAATTCTGAGAATTCTGCGCTCTTGGCAGATTCGCTTGTTGCCTGCAACATGTCTCACGGATGCGGAGGCGGGATAGGAATAGGGGCGTACACTATCGTTGATGGATGTTCAGTGCTGAGCAACCGCCTTTCGCATGTGAAGTCGACTACGCAATATCAGGTAGGCGGCGCGGGCATTTATGTTTCAGGCAGCAATTCTCGGATTGCAAATTCACTCGTGGCGGAAAACATCAGCACGAACGAAGCGAACGCTGTGACATACACTGGTGCGGTCAATGCCAATGATGTCACCAATACTGTCATAAGGGACTGCGTTGTCCGTGACAATGTCCTTCAGAATGCCGGTGCATTCAGCTTCATAAGCGCTGGAGGATTGACGGTTTCGAATTGTGTGGTGTTCGGGAATGTGGCCACAGGCGAAGTTTCTGCAATCCGATTCATTACGAATCAAACCAGTCCGGAAAATTGTGCAATGTCATTGATTGCCGACTGCTACATCATTTCAAATGCTAATCTGCGCACGTCGTCTCTTGCCTCTGCCGGGGGAATTATACAATACTCCGGTGCACAGGCGAATAAGGAACAGAGGTTAGGTGCTCCATTGATCGTGCGGAATTGTCTCTTTGCCGGAAATCGTGCATCCAAAGCTTCCGCCGGATGGGGCGTAAGGGCATCGATGAGTGACAACGGCACTGCTGTTTGCAATGATTTGCTGACGTTTGACCACTGCACTTTTGCGAAAAATAAAACTGATTTAAACTTTCCGAAGTTTGTCCAGTTTACAAGTGATAAATCAGCAGGAAATGTAGTTTTTAAGGGGTGTGCATTTTGGGAGAATCGGTATTGGAATAGCGGTTCGAAGCTTGCCTATATTTCAACAGATTATACTGGCGCTACCTTCATGAACTGCTATGCCGATGTCGTCAATGATGCGTTTACCGTTACGGCTGAAAACGGCAATATCGGTGGTGAGGATGCCGGGGACGTCAAGTTCGCAGATGCCGACGCGTTCGACTTCCGTCTGCAACCGGGCAGCTGTCTCATCGACAAGGGCGGCGCGTTTGAGGATTGGATGGGGACGGGACGCAGAAAGTCCGTGCATGACATGGGCGCGGGCTATGTGATCGGCACTCTCGGCAGATACGGTGTGACGGTCGGACGGAAGCAGAGCAATCCGCGCCGTTGCGGAAAGGCGAGCGACATCGGCTGCTGCGAACTCTGGTGGGCTCCGGGTCTTGTAATGTCGGTCAAGTGATGGAAGAATGTTCAAACAATGAAAGCATGTACGTTGTGTTTGACATCGGCCTTGGCATGCTGTGCGACGGGGGGGCGTGAAGATTCCCGCCTCGCTGGATTAGATTATGTCAGGGTGCGATTCTGATGAAAATTAAATTTGCTTTGTCAGTCCTGCTTTCCGGTTGTCTGTGCATTGGCGCGTCGGCCGATGATACCTGGAGCCGCGCAGGGGCGGAAAGGTTGGTTGCGCGTTGGTGCGATGCACTCGTGGCGCGGCAAATATCCGGCATGCCGGACAGAATGCTCGAGGGCGGCATCGCCTGTCCGGCCTGCGGCGTCCTACATGGACGCATATGCGATCTTGTCTATCCGTTCGTGTACCGCTGGGCGGAAACGGGCGACGGCAGGTTCCTGACGGCGGCGGAGAAAGCGGTTGATTGGGCGGAGGCGACGATGCGCCGCCAGGACGGCGGTGTCTATAACGACTTCCAGAGTCTCTGGTGGTGCACAACAACGTTTGCGCAGATTGCGCTCGGCAAGACCCTTTTGCATTACGGGAATCGGCTTCCTCCGTCCACGCGCGCCCGCTGGATGGAGATATTCCGGAGGGAAACGGAGTTTATAGACGGACGTTTCACCGAGAACTTCACGGAACACATAAACGTGAACTATCCGGCCGCGTTCTGTGAGGCGATGGCCCTGGCGGGACAGGTGTTGTCCGATCCAAACAAGACGGCTCGCGCAAAGGCGATGGCCGACAGGCTGCGGGCGCAGTTCCTTCCAGATGGACTCGTGACGGGAGAGGGGGCGGCAATGCCGCGGCGATCGCCGTGCGGTCGTGCCTATGTCGATCTCGGCTACAACCTTGAAGAGACGCTTCCTGCGCTTCTTTCCTATGCGGAACTGTGCGATGACGAGGAGATGAAGACCCTCGTCCTGTCGTCCGCCGTCGCACACGCCGAATTTCTGCTGCCGGACGGCGGATTGGACAACTCCTTCGGCAGCCGCAGTCCGAAGTGGACGTATTACGGCAGTCGCACTTCCGACGGTATGCTGCCGGTTCTAGCGGCTTTGGCGAAGTCCGGAGTTCCGTGGGCCGTACGCGCTCTTGACCGCCAGCTCGGGCTTTACGAACGCTGCACGAATGCGTCGGGGCTTCTTGCGGGAGGTGTTCAATACGAAGTCGCCGACGAGCCGGCCTGCGTGCACCATGCGTTCACCCATGTAAAATCCCTGGTCGATATCCTTCGCGACCGATCGATCCCGATCTCAGTTCCGTCGGCCAGCCTTCCGCGCGAGCATCCCTATGGGCTGAAGAGATTCCCGTCAATCGGCGTCAGCCTGGCGGCGGTCGGCCCATGGTGCGTCACGTTTGCCGCCGGAGATTCGTTCAAGATGAAAAAGTTCGGGCAACGTGTGACGGGCGGCGGGCCTTCGCTGGTGTGGCATGAATCAGCAGGGCCGATTCTTGTCGGAACGATGGCCGACTACGATATCGTCGAGAAAAGGAATATGCAGGATTTGCGCCACGAGAGGAATGTTCTCTCAATGATGCCGCGGCTCGAAACCGCAGACTCGTTCAGTACGGCTCGTGCAACGAATGCAGTCGTTTCCGCCGTTTGTTCTTCGAATGTCGTAACATGCTCGGCGAACGGCTTCCTTACGGGTCCGAAAGACGAGAGGGGGGCGGCATATTCGTTCGTTTCGCGCGTAAGTGGAAGCGAAGTGGCGCTGGGGGGCTCTTGCAATGCAGATGCGCGGATGATCCTGCCGGTTGTCGCCTTGCCAACGGACAAGATAGAGATCGATGAAGGTGTCGTGCGGATTTCGCGGGATGGTTCGGTTGTGACAGTCGCGTCTGATCTGGAGTTCTCACTGACGAAGACAGACCGCGGCGACCGTGCCTTTTCTCCGATTGCAGGTTTTCTTTACGCATACTTAACCGCTCCAGTTGCTGGGGGGCGGGAGTTCTCCGTGCGAATATCGGTTGAGTTGCATAGACATTAAGAGAGGTAAACAAATGAGCATAAGAATCCACATTCTGTTTCTGGCTGCGGCTTTCGCCGTTTTCCATGCGGGAGCGCGGCCTGCGCTGCAGCCGTTCCCGCGTGAATGCACTTGGGGCGAAGGGGTAGTAAAGGCGGCGGGGAAGCCCGTCGTGCGCGATGATGTCCGCCAATGCGAAATCGGCGCGTCGGAGCTTCCGTTTGCCGGCTCCTGCCGCGTATATGCGGGAGAGGAGCTTGCAGACGGCATATATCTCGCCGTCCGTGGAACGAAGCTTGCTGAGGAACTGATCAAGGCACTCTCGATAGACCTGCCGCAGAAGCGTCAGGGGTATGCGCTCGTCGCCGAAAAAGGACGCATCGCCGTTGTGGGATACGATGCGATCGGTGCGCTTTACGGCGCGATGACGCTTCGTCAGCTGATGGCCGTGGGTGGCACCGTTCCTGCTGTGCGGATCAGCGACTGGCCGGATTATGCCGTGCGCGGACAGATGAAGGTGTGGGGCGGACTCAACCGTTACGGTGAGATTTCGACACGCAAGGCCCAGACGCTGGATGTGGCGGCGGTCAAGGCGGGTCTCGATGAAATGGCCCGGCACAAGCTCAACATCATATCATCGCTCCATTCCTCTTTCGTTTTTCCGAAAGACCCTGCGATCCTCGCCCAGTACCGTGAGATCTTCGCATACGCGCGCGAGCGCGGCATCAAGGGGAATTTCGTGATTCCACAGGCCGTGTTCACGCGGCAGTTCCGTCCCGGAAAGGAATATCTGGACGAAAAAGGCAAATGGCCCTGCAATGAGCACCACACGGCGTATTCCGATTACTGGTATTGCTGGAGCATGGATGAAGAGACTGCCAACGCGGCGAGGTGGTGGGCCGGATATCTGCGCAATCTCGGCGCGACGGATGCATGCGTGGTGATACATCCCCGCGATTCCTGCGGCAAGACCGGACGCGATCCGGAAGAGTTCAGCAGACGCTGCGCCAAATGCCGTGCCCGCTATGCCGATGATGAGCGTTGGAAGGCTACGGCGGATCAGCTCAACATCTTTACGCGGGTTCTCAAGGCGGAGCTGCCTGAACTCGATGTCGGAAGCTGCGTCCAGCCCTACACCATTGAAATAATGAAGCGTTTGAAAGAAGATGCGTCATGGAAGCGCGATACGGTCGAGTTCTGGAGCAAAGTGCACCAGTCGCTTGAGGATCCGCGTTTCTATCTGGGCGGCTGGGCCTGCCGCCGCGAATTCCGCGAAGAGTTTTCCCGTCTTGCGCCGAACAGACCGTACAGATTCGGCGACATATTCGCCGCGAACGCAGGTGTGTTCATGACGTCTGCGCGCCGCTACGGTACGATGTTCGACGGAGGGGACGACGACCGCGTAATGGTCACGGCCACCATCATTGACGGGCAGTGGGAGTCGATGCTGCTCGCTGCCGAATACCTGTGGAACACGAAAGCCGCAGGACACGAAGATTTCGACGGGAAGATCTGGTACGATCCGCTTACGGACCACACCGGACCCGAGGTTGTGATGAATACGCATCTCCCCGCCATATGCCGTACGTTCTGGGGAGAGAAGATCGCGCCTGCGATGATAGAGTTCCTCTCATGCGGCGTCATGCCGCACTTTCTCGCGAATCCAGAACAGTCGCTCTACTGGTGGAACCGCGTCCGGAAGAACGCGATGTACGACCCGACCGGCGGCTCGATGGGATCCTCCGGAAACAAGGTGGAGCTGCAGCCGATCGCTTATGACGAAAAACTTCTGAACGGCCAGGTTGCCGCGGCGGAAAAGGCATTGAAGGCTTTAGAGAAGGCGCGTGAGTTCATGGATGAAATGCCTGTCGGCAAGCGCATCTATTTTAGTTTCAATCTCCATCGTGCTCCGTACTGGCTTGCGACGGCCCGGGTGCGCGCTTCAATCTTCACAGCGAAGAAAGCTTTGGAGTCGGGTGCTGCGGATGGCGGCCTTCCGTACATAACCGCCGCGCTCGAGACGGCGAAAAGGGATTATGCCGCTGCGGATGCGAATGCAAAGGCTCTCAGAAAGAAGGGCTTTTACGACAACATCAGGTTCATGCCGTACGGGCTGTCGCGAGCGGAGGCGATGAATGCTCTGCAACGTGCCGAACGGGCGGCGATGGCGGGACGCAAGGCTGACGCTGAAGTCGCCGCCGACCGGCGCAGGAACTGCATCGCAGAGGCGGGTGTGCGCGAAGGGCGGAACGTCGACTTCCCGGTTAAGCCTACGGAGAAGTGCGAAGTGTGGAGCGGTGAGCGCATCATCGACAAGCCGACGGTTGTCTCCGGAAAGAATCTATATGTCATGCCCGGAACGAAGGTCATGTTCCGAGGGAAGGGTTCGTTGAGCGTGCGGTTCGGTTCGTTGTACGCGTCCAATGCTGAATTCTCGGCGGACGGAGTGTTGCTCGGCGATTTCCGCATTCACATCAAGCGGGCATCGTGCTGGTTTGACAACTGCCGGTTTACCGGAATGAAAAGCGCGGAGCACGTGCGCTGGGGTACGGGCTTCATGCGGGTTCAGAACTCGGCCAACAAGCGCAAGCCGTTTTTCGCCAAGCATTGCACCTTTACGGACTGCTCCGCCGTTTCCTTTGAGTTCGGAAACAAGAGTGAGATATCCAATTGCCTTTTCGAAAACGGAGAGAGGGGCGTCTGCGCGTTGCTTTCTCTTGATACGCTTGTCGAGAACTGCGTGTTCCGGAATCTCTCGTCTCTCGGCGTGGAACTCCGTCAGGCGGATGCCACAGATGTTGTCGGCAACGTGTTCGAGAATTGTCCGCACGGTACACTGTTCAGTCTGAGCAAGGATTGCCGTCTGATCGGAAACAGCTATGACGGCTGCCAGCCGTACAGAACTGCGATGGAGGGCAAAAATAAAACCATCACCAAGCCATTGGTTATCAATGAATAGCATTATGATCTGCAGAACTTTTCGTTTTTCGCTGGCAATCCCTTTTTTTGCATTCGCCTTTTCACCGAAATCTGGTCTGTCGGATCAGGCGGCGGAATGTCCGCATTGGCTTTCCGTGATTCCTCTTGTCGAGGACGATATCGACGGCGTCGCCGATGATGCCGTCGCGCAGGGAGATGAGACGATCATCGACGGAATCGCATGGCTGATGAGGCTATGCCCTGAAGGTAATCCTGTCGCGGATCTCGCTTCGCAGTATGCATCTGTCTACCGTAAGATAGAGCCGAAAGTACGGGCACGATCCAATGTGAAGCAAGGGGTTCTCCTGCAATCGACGATGGGGCATGGCGGCTATCCGGGCGAAGTTTCCGGATTTCAGACTGCGGTCAGGGCCGACGGATCAACCGTCTACAGGTTGTGTCCGCTTGATTCGCGCTTTATGGACTATATCGGCAGATCCTGCCGGACATTGTCCGCGCTCAAGCCGGACTTCTTCATGGTGGATGACGATACGCGCTTTAACTGGGGTGGCGTGCTTGGCTGTTTCTGTCCGCGTCACCTGACTGCGCTCGAAAAGGCCACCGGACGTCAGTGGACGCGGAAAGAGGCTGTAAAAATGGTACAGTCGGGCGATGCTGAATTCTGCAAGGTTTGGGAGAAGATATATTTCGATACGATGGCGATGTTCTTCCGAACGATCCGCGCGAACTTCCCGTCCGGTACACCGGGGATGCTCTGCACAACAGGCCAACGCCAACATTTCAGACACGCGAAGACGTTTGCTGAGATGCTGGCAGCGCCCGGACAGGTTCCGGTCGTGCGCGGAGCTGGTGCCAACTACGCCGGCAACAATGTCTATCATTGCATCTACAAGCGCGCCAGTTTTGCGTTTCAGCTCAAGAACATCGGCCCGGGAGTCGTTTACCTCCAGGAGGCGGATACATGTCCGCAACAGTTGTGGTCCTGCAGCGCCACACGCGAATACGAAAATATGGTTTTGCAGGCTCTTGAGGGTGTAAAGGGCGCGAAGATCTGGATTACCAGAACGTTCATGACCCGTGAGCGGCGGTCGCAGCTGGCCTATCGCCGCATCTTTTCGCAAAACCGCGGCATTATGTCATGGGCGGCGAAAGCCGACTTCAGGCAGGGCGGAGTGGTTGTGCCGAACGTCGGGGTGGGCGAAGGCGAATGCGACTGGACGGGCTTCGCGGAGCGTTATTTTGCGCTGACCGGCATTCCTTACCGTTATGGCGAGGCGGAAAAGGGTGAGGTGACGGCTCTCTGCGCCAGTTCGCTGTCGCGGTTGAGCCGTGCGGAAATAGAGCGGGCGTTTTCCGGGGCCGTCCTGCTGGACGGCACCGGTGCGAACTGGATGTCGACGAACGGCTATGCGAAATTGATAGGCGCAGATGCAAGACCGTGGGCGCGAAAAACCATCCAGCTTCATTTGGACGAGAAGGGCTTTTCGCTTGGCGGTATGCGTGTGGATCGTGCACTGGCGGATCTGACTTCGCTTCATCAGGGCGCAGAGGTTCTCTCGCGTCTGTACAACGTGCCGTCGATGGGCTCCGAGCCGAAATATGAGGCGCCCGGTTCCATCGTATTCGCCAACTCCCTCGGCGGACGCGTAATAGTCATGGCGCAGCCGTTGCGTGAATGCATGCCCAAATACTACAATCAGACGTTGTTCGGAGAGAACTATCAGGTGTGGATCGCGCGGCTCATCGAGAGGCTTGGGGGGCGACTGCCTGTGCGTTTCGCGGGCGCGGGACCTGTTCTCTGTGAAGTCGGCAGGACAACGGCGGACGGTGACGTGTTTGTTCTCGATCCGCTTGATATTGACGATCTCATCGAACCTGAATTGGACTTCGCAAAGATTCCCGGCAGCATTGAACGTCTCTACGGTGACGGTACATGGAGATCTGTGGAATTCAAGCTTGAACAGTCGGGATATGTTCGTTTGAAGGATACGATAAGATCTAAGAATCCAACGGTCTACCGTTATAAAACAGCATCAGCAAAGTGATTATATGACAACTCCACGATACATTGTCGCTTTTTCATTCCTCTCTCTTGCCGCATACGCGGCACCAGTTCAGATTGATCCGGTGGATGCCCGCTGGACGTTCGGCGCGCATGAGCCGTACACGATGTACAGGCGTGTGGGCCGCCACTGCACGGGCGGAATCAACGGTAACGCCAAGTGGCTGAAAACTTGGATGGACTGGTTTGATTCCGAGTCCCCCGCGCTGATGGAAGATCTCGGCTTGAACTGGCTTCACTGCCGTTTCTACAAGGGCATGGGCTGGGAGGTTGAGAAGAAGGATTTCCCGAACGTGAAGCGTTTCGTCGAGAACTGTAATAAGCATGGCGTAAACGCGCTCGCTTATGTGCAGTTCGCCACACTTTACCCGGAGACGATGAAGCGTGAGTTCCCTAATCTTGAAGAATGGGCGCAGATCGGACTGGACGGTCAGAAGCTGACCTATTTTGGAGGCGGCGGCGGAAGCTATTTCCGTTGGCTTCCGTGCATCACCTGCGATGAATGGGTGGAGCATCTTGAGAAAGTATGCACGATCGCCCTGACAGAAGCCGGGTCCGCTGGAATCATGTTCGATAATGCTTTTGCGCAGCCGTGCTACTGCAAACGATGCGAGAGGAAGTTTAACGAGCATTTGAAGGGCATCAAGAATCCAGAGGAGAGGTTTGGATTCGACAGTCTGGAGTTTGTGCAGCTTCCGCGCATAAAGAAAGAGGGGCTTTCTGGCGAGCTGCGCGATCCTGTCGTTCAGGAATGGTGCCGGTGGCGGCAGAAGACGCTGGAAAACGTATTTGCGCGCCTGCGCGCCCATATCAAAAGCGTCAAGCCTGACGCCGTGGTCAGCGCAAATCCGCAGCCTTTCCGCAGCGCGAGAGCGCCGCTGTCCATGTCGCTGAACATGTACCGGTTCGTCCGCAACCTTGACTTGGTGATACTTCAGAGCGCCAACTTTCCGGAGGTCCTGCCGAATGGCGAGATCGTGAACCGTGTCCGCGATCTCAAGATATGCCGCGATGTCGGCAAGCCTGTTGTTGCGCTTTGCGATTCGGATGCGATGGTTACGGAAGCGAGGGAGCGGCACTACCTTCGGCCGCTTCTTGAAGACCTGATATGGGGCGGTGTTCCGACGGACCGCACAATTGTGTCTCCCAAGCCCATGCCCGGTTTTGTGGACAAGGCGATGATCGAGCGGCGACGTCCGAAACTTGCCGCTTTCAACGCATTCGCCCGTTCGCATAGAGACTGGTTCTCTGCGCCTTCCCTCGTGCCGGTGCGCCTCCTCTGGACGCCAGACGTCATAGGCTTTTCTGAGGAATCGCATCTTGGGCTTGCTGCGGCAGAGGAGATACTTTTGAGAAACCATGTGCCGTTTGGATATGTAGCCTCCACGGAGGATAGTCCGCTTGACGTGCCTGCAGGGTGCGAGGTCCTGGTGGTGGCGAACCAGACATGCCTTTCCGACTCCCAGATAGCTGCGATTGTCGCGTATGCAAAGCGCGGCGGCAAACTTGTCGTCACGGGCGACAGCGGACGCTGTGACGAGTGGAATGCGCAGAGGCTGGAGAATCCGCTCAAGCTGCAGCTCGCGGGACTTCCCAATGCGGTGCTGCGGGATGAGGCTGATATGCTCCCGTCCGCGCGCCTTGGCTGGTCATACAGGATTTCTGCCCCGAAGGACGGCGGCAGGGCGCTTATGGCCGACATTGCCGCCACGGGGTATCGCGCACCGTTCACATTCCGCAACCTGCCGCCGCATGTGTTCGCGGAGTACCGCAGCCTGAAGGATGGACGGCTTGCAGTGCATCTTCTGAACTATGCGCCGGACAGGAAGGTGGAAGGGGCTACGGTCGGTCTCAATGGCGCATCATGCGAATTCTTGGAGCCATTCGGGAATGGCGATACCATCAAGCCGGTCTCCATCGGAGCGGACGGCAAACTGCCATCCTTTGGTACCTATGCGACACTTATCTTGAATTGAAATGCGGAAATGCAATAGAAAGGTCAAATGATGTTTATGATACGTAATTTGGCAGCGGCACTTGCGCTGGGTGCTGCCGTTCAGGGGGCTGTTGCCGATTCCTGTACGCTGAAGATGCGTCCGGGTGAAAAGTGGTGGGGACTCTGCAATGATTTCGGACGGGAGATGCCTTTCTCTGAAAAGACGGTGTTTTCGTGTGATTTGCGTCGCAGCAACTATTCCCACCAGTCGCTGTCGTTTCTCTGCTCCGATAAGGGTCGGGTCGTGTGGTGTGCGGAGCCTGTCGGTGTCAAGATTGAAAACGGCAAGATATGCCTTGAATCCGACAAGGGTGAAATCATTGTCAAGGATGATGCCGGACGCAATTTGAACGAGGCATTCCGCTATGCTTCCAAAACATGGTTTGCGCCTACGGGTGAAGAGCCTGAGCTGCTCTATTTCTCCGCTCCGCAGTACAACACCTGGATTGAACTGACCTATCACCAGAACGAGAAGGACATCCTTTCATACGCAAAGTCGATGCTCGACAACGGTCTGCCGCCGGGCGTGTTCATGATTGACGACACATGGCAGCATGGATACGGCGAGTGGTATTTCGACATGCGCCGTTTCCAGGATCCTAAGGGGATGATGGACAGGCTGCATGCGATGGGCTTTAAGGTGCTCCTCTGGATGTGTCCGTTCGTTTCCATGGATACGCCTGCCTACCGTCGCATTGCGTTTGCCAAAAATCCCGATGATGTCAGAGGCTATCCGACAAAAGGAGGTTTCCTTGTTTCGTCCCAAAAGCCGGGGTGGGGTGGCGTTCCGCCCCCTGCGCCGATTGCCTGGTGGAATGGAAGAAGTGCGCTTCTCGACTTCACGCATCCGAACGCAGTTGCATGGTTCACCGAACAGCTTGACCGACTCGTCAAGGATTATGGTGCGGACGGGTTCAAGTTTGACGGAGGAGGTGTCCAGTTTTATGCCGGTTGCGTGGGGACTGAAGGAGGAGCACCAAAGACGTTTGCCCATGATCCGTCTGTATCGCCTGTTGCGCAGAGCGCGCTTTACGGAAATTTCGCGCTCAAGTACAAAGGTAGCGAATATCGCAACGGTTTTGGATTCGCAGGCAAGCCGGTAATCATGCGTCTGCATGATAAGGCACATTCGTGGGACGCTCTTCGCCGGCTTGTCCCCGATATGATTGCCGCGGGGTTCGTCGGCTGTCCGTTCATCTGTCCGGACATGATCGGAGGTGGCTCGTGGACGGCGTTTCTGCCGGGGGCTCCGTTTGATTCGGAACTGTTCATCCGATCGGCGCAGATCCATGCGTTGTGCCCCATGATGCAGATTTCCGCATCTCCCTGGCGGGTGCTTTCCAAGGAGCATCAACGCATCTTCAAGGATGTCGCCAATCTGCGTCAGCGCTTCGCGCCATGTTTCGTCGAGCTGGCAAAGGAGTCCTCCAAGACTGGTGAGCCGATGATGCGGAACATGGAATACTGTTTTCCCGGCATGGGCTATGCTGAAATCAAGGATCAGTTCATGATGGGCAATGAGCTTCTGGTAGCGCCGGTGGTGGAGAAGGGTGTTCAATCCCGCAAGGTTGTTCTGCCGCCTGGCAAGTGGAGGTCTGACGATTGGCAAACCTGCGTCGGCCCTGCAGTAGTTGAAGTTGCCGCGCCGCTTGCGCGACTGCCTTATTTCGAAAAACTATCCGCACAACAGTAGTCTTGTGGGGACAGACCCTTAGGTGATAAATCAAATAAAAGAACGGAAATGGCTGTAAATAGGCGTATATTCGTGAAATCGGCGGGCTGGAGTGCTCTGGCGGCGGTAGGTGGTGCCGCCGGTTGGTTCGGCGCCGGACTCGTCGAGTACATGGGTGCGGCTCCGGATACGCCTTGGAAAGCGCTTGCGCTACAGGAGGCTGAAACGCTTGACCGCCTTGCAGAGGAACTGATACCTGCCGATCTGCCGTCGCCTGAGAATGGCGGCAAGGGCATCCCAGGTGCGCACGACGCCAAGGTGGTGCGGTACATCGACTGGCAGCTTGCTGCCGACGCTCCATACGAAAAGCACTTGCCGACATACCGCAAGCATCTGGCGATGTGCGAAAAACTGTCTGCCGCCGAGGTTGAGAAGCGGTTTCCGGAGTTCTTCGATCTGCTTCTCAAGCATGTGAAGCAGGGGTTTTTCGGCCACCCAAGGCACGGAGGCAACGCTGGCTGGGCAAGCTACAGGATGCTTGGTCTTGCAGGGCCATCCGTTACCGGGCGCAACATTCCGGGAGAGGAGAACCACTTATGATCCGTGAGACGGTGGATGCGGTCGTCATCGGTTCTGGTGCGGGCGGCGGATGCGCGGCGAAGGTTCTTGCGTGTGCCGGGATCAAGACGCTTGTCCTTGAGCGCGGTGAATGGGCGAAAGGGGATGTCCTCGGTGAGGATGATCTCGCCTCGCAGCGTTCTCCCTGCCTCTGCCTTGGTCCTGGGCCGGGCGGTTCGCGTACGAGAAAGTGCCATTATCACGACAATGGGGATTTTGGTGTGGTGAGTCCTTGGAATGCGGCTTGTGTAGGCTCCGGGACTGTCACATACGGTGCGATGGCGTGGCGTTTCCTTGAGACGGATTTCAGGCTCAAGAGCCACTACGGAGAGCTTCCGGGCTCATCCGTCGAAGACTGGCCGATAACCTACGACGACCTCGAGCCGTTCTACTGTCAGGCTGAGCGCGAAATCGGAGTGTCAGGCTCGAATGAAGGCAATCCGTTCGCCGCGCCCCGCCGCCGCCCGTTCCCGATGCCGCCGTTCTCGCTCGATCCTGAATCGAAGCTGGTGTGGGAAACGGGTTTGAAGATGGGGCTTCATCCTTTTCACATTCCGTTTCTGCGGAACACCATACCGTACAATGGCCGCCCCGCATGCATTCATCAGCATGCGTGTGTCGGGTTTCAATGTCCGATAGATGCCAAGAACGGTTCGCAGAACACAGTTCTGCCGGTCGCCCTTGCCAGCGGGAACTGCGAGCTCCGCATCAGGTCGATGGTTACGGAACTGGTGGTTGACGACAGCGGAAGGCTTACGGGAGTCCGATATGTGGACGAAAACGACAAACTCCACGAGATATCCGCGAAGGTCGTTGTCGTGGCATGCGGTTCGAATGCCACGGCGCGTCTCTTGATGACATCGCGCTCGAAGCTTTTCCCGAACGGAGCCGGCAACAATCACGATGTTGTGGGACGCAACATCACTTCGCATGCGTACGTGTCGGCACGTGGTTTTGTAGACCAGGAACTTTACACATCGGCGGGACCGGGCGCGGGAACGGCGTTCATGGATTTTAGCCATGACAATCCGGGATTCATCTGCGGCGGCATTCTCCATACGGATTTCAGATGGGTTCCATCCGTCTTTGCGGCAAGCTCTTGGCCGGGAGTGCCGAAATGGGGCAGGGCTTACAAGGATTTCGTACGGACGCATTTCAAGCGCATGATCCGCGTGTGCGGCCCGCATCAGCAGACTCCACGCTGGGGGAACCGTCTCGTTCTCGATAAGAGCCGCAAGGACTATTGGGGGCTGCCGCTCTTGAATGTGGAGGGCGCAGAACACCCGAATGACGCCAAGGGACGCTGCTTCCTTTCCGACAGATGCGCGGAGATCATCCGGGCTTGCGGCGCGAAGATGGTGGTTCAGAGCGGCAACAATCCCAAGCCCCGGAATGGTTGGAGCCACGGCGGCCAACATCAGAGCGGTTCCTGCCGGATGGGGACAGACCCCAAAAAGAGCGTTACGGACAAATGGGCGCGAGTCTGGGATTTTCCAAACCTTTTCCTCGCCGACGGCTCCGTGCACGTCAACAACGGCGGCATGAATCCCGTGCTTACGATCATGGCACTTGCATACCGCACCGCCACGCATATCGTCGAGAACCGCAAGGAGGTGGGGCTGTGAGCTTTCGTGCGTTTCGTGGTTCTAAAACCATTCCACCTGTTTTGATTGCCGCCATAGTGTTCGGCATTGCCGCCGGAATCGGGGCGTTCTGCAGGTTTGAGTATGGCGACCCGGCGAAAACCTGCACCTTGTGCCATGAGATACGCAGCTCAAAGGAACGGTGGGCGAAGTCTCCGCACAAGGGCGTCAACTGCAAGGAATGCCACGGCGGAACGCTGGAGGCTTTTGCGGACAACGTCAAGCGAGGCGTGAAGCATCTCATGGGTGCGGACTACGCCAAGCTGAATTCGACATTCTGTCTTTCGGAACGCCAGATCGAGGATCTGTGCGGCAGATGCGCAAAATGCCATCAGGCAGAGGCGGAGCAGTGGGCGCGAAGCGGACACGGCAAGTCCGCCGACATTTTCCTTCAGGACGAATCGCACAACGCAGCTTGGAAACCGGCCGATCACTGCCTGAGATGCCACGGCATGTTCCTTGAGGGTGACATGGAAGGGATTGTGAAGCGCAAAGATTTGTCCACGCGCCGCGCCATTCCGTGCATCGCCTGTCACCGGATGCATTCGGAGGATCCTCTGCAGCTCTTCTCGCGCAGCGAATGGACGAGTTTCCCGGCGGCAAATCTGCATCTGCAGAAGATCGTCACGAAAGACGGGCGAAAGGTGCGCCGTTCGCCTGATGCCCAGAACCGTCTTTGTGCAAACTGCCACGCCGCAAACGCAGAGGGTATTGCAGGGTCGTCCGATGACCGTACGCCACTTGGCGCACAGGAGGGGATGTCCTGCACCGACTGCCATAAAGGGCATGACATGAAGGCTGACGGTTCACGCGGACGCTGCCCACATCCGCAATCTGCATTGCGCAGGGCTCGTCTCGGGACTCCCAAAAAGAGTTTTGTTCCAGTCAATTGAAAACATGAAAAAGAAAAGGAGAAATATAGATGAACAGAATAATTGCGATCGCCGTATCAGGATTGGCTGTCGCCATAAGCCTGTCGGGAATGGCTCAAACAACGGGTAAAGGCGGCGATCCCCGGACGAAAACCTATGTTGCGGCGTGTCCGCCGGTTATCGAATCGATTCCGCGCACACCGGGACCGCAGCGCGTCATGGTCATCGGCGCCCATCCGGACGATGCGGACATTGTCTGCGGCTGCACGGCGGCGAAGCTTGTCGCCAAGGGGGCGCGCGTCAAGTTTGTCGCCGTCTGCAACGGCGACATCGGACATCACATCTACAGCCGTGAAAAGACTGCGGCAGTGCGGCGGCAGGAGACGCTGAATGCGGCAAAGGTTTTCGGTCTCGACAGTTATGACATCTATGGATACGGCGATGCGCGTGTGCCGAACGATTTCGAGGCGCGGGAACTCGTTGCCCGCAAGATACAGGAGTTCGAGCCTGATATCATCATCACGCACCGCGACTGCGATTACCATGTCGACCACCGCACGGTCGGTACGCTGGTGAAGGACTGCGGATACATGCTCGGCTGTCCGCACTGGATCGAGGGATCGAAGCCGCTCCGCCGCCGTCCGCTGATTCTTCTGATGCGTGACAATTTCACGGTGCCACGCGTGATGCGTCCGGACATTCTTGTCGATGCGGATCCTTTCATCGAAAAGTGGTGTGATGCCCTTGACTGTCAGGTGTCGCAGTTTTACGAGTGGTTGGCATGGGACAAGGGCGTAGAGGACGAGGTCAAGGCCATCGGCGACCGCAAGGTGAACATCGCAGGGCGCAACGCGTATCTGATGAAATACTGGGGTGTCCGCAAGACCTATGACGCCAAGCGGTTTGCAGATGCCTGGCGCGAACAGTATCCGGGACGTGCTGTACCGAAGATGGTGGAAGCTTACGAAATCAGCGAGTACGGGCGTCCTCCGATCAAGGAAGACTTTGATCTTCTCATGGGCGAGTGAGGCGTGGAAGCGCCATCTCGGAGCCCGGTTATAGCCTATCGGCGAGATTTCAATGTCTTGATGGCTGATTTTGGTGGCGCCATTCGCGCATTGTCATGCCGAAGCGTTTCTTGAAGAGGGTTTTCGCGTGATTTGTGTTGCCGAAGCTACACTCCTTTGTCAGACGTGACGCGGGGATTTTGGATTTTTGAAGCGTTGTCGGCCGGATTGCAAGACGCTGTT
>JAZOAC010000163.1:0-41980 GCA_045595285.1 Kiritimatiellia bacterium
ATGGCCGACCGTCTGCGCGACAGCGGCAAGAAAATCGGCAGCTACACCGTTTTCGTGAAGCAGAACGCGCCGGAGCAGTACCGCCGCGGATACTGGTTCAACATGAACCACGGGTTCTGGGAATATTATGCGGTTTACGGACTCATCGCCAAGAGCGGCGATTCGTTCAACTCGTACGACAAGAACAGCCCGAAGTCGAAGAGCCGCGCCGACTGGAACTCCGCCTACCACAATGTGCGTACCGGACAGATCACATCCAGCCGCCGCATGGAGGCATGGTATCAGGGGCTTATCGACATGAAGCTCGTCAAGTGGTGCCAGAAGCGCATTGCCGAGCGCAAGGCGAAGGGCGAGGATATGTCGCGCAAGGAGAAGAAGCTCGCCGAACTTATCAAGGAAGGCGATGTGAGAATGGCCGACTATGACAAAATCCGCAAGGCTCTGTTCAATCTCTCAGAAAGCCTCTAAGGTAAGTTCAACGGTGGAATATTGCCGTTGGAAAAGCGTGGGGACAAAACCCTATGGCTTTATTTCAAACGATGTCGGTGAAATGTGTTATCATATACCCCATATATAGGAGAAAAGGATTAATGAAAACGATGTATTCAAAAAGATGCAGTTGCAACATGATTGCGCTTGCCGCCGCTGCGGCACTCTGCTCGCTCGGCGCGGCGGGCGAGGACAAGGTCGTCAACGCTTCATCGTTCGGCTGGAACGCGGAGGACTCCACGGCCGCGCTGCAGGCGGCGTTCGACTCCGGCGCGAGCAAGGTCGTGATCGACCGTCAGGCGGGAGACTGGATTTCCAGGCCTTTGTTCATCACCAATTCCAATATCGAGGTGGTGCTTGCCGACGGCGTGACGTTGAGGGCGAAGCGCGGTGAGTTCTACGGGAAGAGCGACTACCTCATCCGCATCACCAAGAAGGTGAAGAACGTCATCCTGCGCGGAGAGGGCAAGGCTACAATCAAAATGAACAAGGCGGACTACCATGACCCGAAGCAGAACTACGCGCACAGTGAATGGCGTCATGCGGTGTCCATCCTGTCCGCGCAGAACGTCACGGTCAGGGATCTGACGATTCTCTCCTCCGGCGGCGACGGCATCTATGTGAACGGGCCGAAGAACGTCACGCTCGAGAACCTTGTCATCCGCGACCATCACCGTCAGGGGATGGGTCCGGTCAGCGTAGACGGCATGACGGTGCGCCGCTGCTGCTTCAACGAGACGTTCGGTACGCCGCCGAACTGTGGAATCGACATGGAGCCGAACAGGGAGAGCAACAAGTTCGTCAACGTCCTGTACGAGGACTGCGAATTCAACGGCAACAAAGCGCACGGCATCTGTCTTTACCTGGGGCATTTCACCGCCAAGACACATCCTGTTTCCATTACATTCCGCCGTTGCAAGGCTTACGGCAACAAAGGTTCCGGGATGTCGTTCATGACCGGCAGCCCGGTTCGTGTTGAAAAGTCCGGTCAGGTCAAAGGCTTTGTGAAGTTCGAAAATTGCGAGTTCTCTGGGAATAAGGGCGTTGCGCTGAAGGTGTCCAATCTTTCCACCAATGGCATGGACATAAGCTTCACCGACTGCGTCATCGATGCGAGGGAATCAAATTCGGAGTGTGCCATCCTGTTCAACAACAGCCGTCTTAACGGTGATTTCGGCGGTCTTGCATTCGAGCGCTGCACCGTGAAACTTGACGAGGGCAAGAAAGTCTGCGCGTTCGAGGCTCCGCGCGGATACGGAATCGGCGGAATGCTTTCGGGAGAGCTTGCGGTCGAGCGTGGGGACGGGCGCGAGACGTACAGGCTTGATGCATTTGCGGCAAAGCACAGGCCGAGGCCGGAGCTTATCTCCACATTCAAGTCTACGACGGTGGATCATCTGAAGCTTAAACCCATGTCCGGTGAATTCCCCGCGAAGGGGAAATTCACGCCGTCAGTGCGCAAACCGTTCGTGTATGTCGTGGCGGTTCCGGGCGCCGGCGAATACAAAGTGCATTTCAAATCCAGAAAGCTTAGGGTCAACGGCACTGGGTTGGTCGCCGCCGTGGTGCAGATGCTGGACAAGGCCGGTACGGACCTCGGCATGATCGACGTGCCTGTCGGCGATTTCGAATACGTTATCAAGGCGAACGGCGCCAACGTGTACCGGTTCGAGGTTTCGCCTCGCAACACCGCGGTGGTCAAAATGGCGTGCGACGGCGCCGCCGGCGCTCTGCAGGCCGACGCCCCGGTGTCGCTCTTTCAGGCGGCGAACAAGTCCTTCTACTTCTGCGTGCCCGCGGAGTCCGAGCTGGTGTCGGTTAACATCTCTCCGATCGAACCGGTCCAGGCCAAGCTGTTCGACGCCTCCGGGAAAGAGGTTGCGGACATGCCGTACCAGTCGGCGATAATGAACTTCAACGTGAAGCGCGGCAAGACGGCTTCCGATGAAGTGTGGCATCTTCGGTTCGTGAAGATCCTGGACGACATGCGCTTCCAGATCGGCGTCGGAGGCGTTCCGCTTGTATCGACCGATCCCAATGCGGTCATTGGCGGGAAATGATGGCCGTATAAGGGGCCGGCCATTCCATATAATTGTTGATAGAGGAGAATGAAAAATGAAGGTTGCCGAAAAATGGATGTTGCTGCTTGTCTCTGCCTTTTCGATATGCGCCGGGGCCGTTCAGCCGGATCAATGCTGCACCGTATCGGCGGGTGGAGTGCAGAAGAATATCCGATATGCCGACAGGGTCGGGTGTGAACTTGATCTGTACATCCCTCAGGGAGTCTCGAACTTCCCTGTCGTTGTATGGTTTCACGGCGGAGGATTGACCGGCGGCC
Source organism: Kiritimatiellia bacterium (assembly GCA_045595285.1). Lineage (GTDB taxonomy): Bacteria > Verrucomicrobiota > Kiritimatiellia > RFP12 > UBA1067 > UBA1731. The sequence continues at coordinate 2,828 of JAZOAC010000163.1, forward strand.
GCCGCAAGTTCCTTCCGCTTGTCAGCAAGGATATCGCGCAGGCGACGGTTGAGTACAGACTTCTCGGGAAGGGGGCCAGGACCGGTGTGGATTGCATAGAAGACGCAGCGGCGGCGGTGGCATGGACGATGAAAAACATTTCACGCTACGGCGGCAATGTGAAAAAGCTGTATGTGTCGGGAATGAGTGCGGGTGGATATCTGACGATGATGGTTGGAATGGATCCGAAATACCTTGCGGCGCATGGCATAAAGATCACCGATCTTGCAGGCATTGTTCCGATATCAGGACAGGCGACCAAGCATTTCAACGTACGCAAGTATGCGGGAGACAAAGATCCGAAGTTTCTGCCGAAGATAGACGAGCTTGCCCCTCTTGCGCACGTGTCGGCCAACATACCCCCGATCCTTTCAGTGTGTGGGCAGCCCCCGCTCGAGTGGAAGTGCAGGTCGGAGGAGAACCGTTTGCTTATCGCCTCGTGCGTTGCGCTCGGACACAAAAACGCGAAGTTTGTGGAGCTGGATTACTGCAATCACGGCCGTGCATATACCGCAGGACTTCCCTACCTTGAGATGTTCATACTTGGAAAGCTCAACATTCCGCAGAATCAGCGATAAGAATGATGGTCGGCCAAATTCATTGGCTTAGCTCATTCGCCCATTGACGATTGGTTCGCTTCCCGCCAAGCTGATTTTTGTTCAAAGCGCCTTATCTAGGCACTTGCAAAACACGGCGAATTCGGTAGGGCGGGCTGTCTCCAGCCCGCCGCTGCGACGTAGGGGCCCGCACCCCTGCTATGGCATCCGATATAGATTCGCTCCATTATGATATAATAGGGTTGATTTTATAAAATCGGGGTGCTGCCGGACATGGGGTCCGGGTGCTGAGAAAATACCCGTCAACCTGAACAGGATAATGCCTGCGGAGGAAGATGCAAATGACACAGTTGGAATCGGCCCGTAAGGGTATCGCAACCGAAGCGATGAGGATCGTCGCTTCCGAAGAGAATGTTTCGCTTGATGCAGTCGTTGCTGCTGTTGCAGAAGGAACGGCGGTCATTCCGCTGAACATCCACCATGCGAACTGCCGTCCGATCGGTGTCGGGCGGATGTTCACCACAAAGATCAATGCCAATCTTGGACGAAGTGTGTCACATTCCGGCAAGGGCGACGAACTGGAGAAACTTGATGTTGCGCTCAAAGCAGGAGCCGATTTCGTGATGGATCTGTCCGTTGGAGAGGACGTAAAAGCAATCCGACAGGGAATGCTTGATGCGTCACCCAAACCTCTTGGAACGGTACCGGTCTATGAAACGATATCCCGGCTTAAGGGAGATATCCCGCAGATGGATCCCTTGCTTCTCTTGAAGGTAATCAGGGAGCAGGCGGAACAGGGCGTTGATTTCATGACGCTTCACGCAGGCCTTCTTCTTAGGCACATTCCGGCGGCGATGAACCGCAAGATGGGCATTGTCAGTCGGGGCGGTGCGATCATGGCCGAATGGATGCTGGAGAATGATGCCGAGAATCCGCTTTATGTCCATTGGGATGAAGTGTTAGATATTCTGGTTGATCATGATGTTACGGTTTCGCTTGGAGACGGGATGCGTCCAGGATGTCTTGCCGATGCATCCGATGTCGCCCAGTTCGGAGAATTGGATGTTTTGGGGGAATTGGTGGAGAGATGCCGGAATCGGGGCGTTCAAGTGATGGTGGAGGGACCTGGGCATATTCCTTTTGACCAGATCAAGATGAATATGGAGCGCCAGCGGAAAGTCTGCAAGGAAGCGCCTTTTTATGTGCTTGGGCCGGTAGTGACCGATATCGCGCCGGGGTACGATCATATCACAAGCGCAATCGGTGCAACAGCAGCGGCGACATATGGTGCATCTCTTCTTTGCTATGTCACTCCGGCGGAACATCTTGGATTGCCGGATTCGCATGAAGTGCATGAAGGGGTGGTCGCCTACAGAATCGCCGCCCACGCGGGGGACGTGGCTCGAGGTCTTCCGGAGGCGCGAAAGCGAGATGACGCAATGGCCGATGCTCGCGCTGCATTCGACTGGGAGCGGCAGTTCACACTTTCGCTCGATCCGGATAGGGCAAAGTCACGTTGGCTCAAAACGCGTAAATTTACCGACGAAGCGCATTCCGATGACCACTGTTCGATGTGCGGCAAGGAATTCTGCGCCGTCAGAACCTCTCGTCGGATAAGGGAACTCGTTGCAAACATGAAATGAGTCCTGAAACAACCATTGACTGACGACCTTTAAGGGGTGCAGGTCGCTTGTCGACATCGGGGAGCTAGACAATGTGGAAGGTATCCGGTCTATTCGTTCCGGAAGAACATAATGTGCGACAAGGCGGGGACCGAGGCTCTGATCTGTGCGTTTCTTCTTCCGTGTGAAGATGAAATGATTGATAGACGGCAACGCATCGCCGTCTTCCTGTTCTGCTTTCAACCGCTGATGCGGTGTCTGGTGGCGATGCGATCTGCATCGCCTCTTTCGACTCCTCTGCACAACCAGGACGCATAGAGCTGTGACGGAAGATTTGTGGTTGGCGCAGAAAGTCAGTTTGTGATACCATACCCGTCCATGAAGAAAGATACCGTAAAGAATCCATTCTCAGAGCGTCTTGAAGCATTTGCCGCAAAGCTTCGCCGTCGAGGGATTGCCGTCGCATTGGTCTGCGGGGAACGAAACCAGAAAGGACTTGTCGGTTTTGGCTGCGACAACGGCATTCTTTGCGTAGGGCCTGTCCCTGAATCGGAAGAGGTTGTGTTCTATACTGATTTCCGATATGTTCCTGCGGCAAAACGGGAGGCTCCATGGCTCAAGGTGCAGGATATGGGGCGTCTTGACTTGCGCGGATTAATGCCTGCCAAGGGCGTCTTCAGGGTCGGGTTTGAAGGGTCTGTCCCCACGTCGAGGTATTTGGAACTGCAAAAGATTTTCGGAAAACGCGCTAAATTTGTGGATATTGAAAAAGATGTCTTGATGCTTCGCGCCATAAAGACACCAGAGGAGATTGTGAAGCTGGTCGATGCCGAGGCCCTTAACGTTCACATATGGGGACAGGCCCTTAGGGAGTTCATGCCTGGCATGACGGAAAAGGACATGCAGCGCATCATCAGGGCATGGATGAATGCCCTTGGCGATGGCGAAGCGTTCGAGACGATTGTGTGCGTGGGTGCAAATGCAGCCGAATGCCATCATGTACCGGATGATACCGTATGGCGCAAGGGAGAGCCGTTGCTTGTCGATATGGGGGTGAAGCTTGACGGCTATTGCTCAGACATGACCCGTTGCATAAGGAGTTCGGAATCTGGACCGAGAGGCGCAAAATACAACGAGGTGTACGATCTGGTCCTGTCGGCAAACCGCGCCGCAATCTCCGCCGTCAAGCCAGGGGTCACCGGACGGCAGCTTGATGCGGTTGCTAGAAGGATAATCGCAAAGGCCGGTTACGGCAAGTGTTTCGGTCATGCTCTTGGACACGGCGTGGGTTTGGACATCCATGAATATCCCGTGGCATCCAAGCGTTCCGATACCGTGCTTAAGCCAGGTATGCTTATCACGATAGAACCGGGTGTCTATATCGCAGGTGAACTTGGTGTCCGCATTGAGGATTTGGTACTGGTCACCAAAGATGGATGTGAGGTACTTTCCTCCGACGGCACTCCGGAGCTGACGAGTTGACGGATGTGGGGTGCGTTCGCTTGCGGTTGAGTGTGGTTTTTGGTATAATTGCCGCCTGATTTCGGTATGGTGTTGTGGTTAGGGCCAAAGTGGTCCGAAACGCCGCTGAAAGCAAGGAGTTTTTAAACATATGAAGCGCTCGGATGTGGATAAGGTGCTGATCATCGGATCAGGTCCTATTGTCATTGGTCAGGCTTGTGAATTCGACTATTCCGGCACTCAGGCGTGCAAAGCGCTTCGGGCGTGTGGCTACAAGGTGGTTCTGGTGAATTCCAACCCGGCCACAATCATGACGGACCCCGTAATGGCCGATGCCACGTACATTGAGCCGCTGAACGAGGCGCGTCTTGAGCAGATCATAGAAAAGGAGCGTCCGGACGCGATTCTCCCCAATCTTGGCGGGCAGACAGGGCTCAACCTCTCCATGGAGCTTGCCAAGAAAGGTATTCTTGAGAAGTATGGCGTGAAGGTCATAGGCGTCAATCTTGACGCCATCGAGCGCGGCGAGGATCGCGAGGTGTTCAAGGCCACGATGGAGAAACTCGGCATTGATACTCCGCGTTCGGGGATTGTCCATACGGTCGAAGAGGCCGTCGATCTCGTTGAAAACAAGATAGGATATCCGGTGGTCGTCCGTCCGGCCTACACGATGGGAGGCAGCGGCGGCGGCTTCTGCTACAACATCGAAGAGCTCCGCACGATCTGCATGCGAGGTCTTGACGCATCCCTGACGCACCAGTGTCTCATCGAGGAATCAATCCTCAACTGGGAGGAGCTTGAGGTCGAGGTTGTCCGCGACGCGAAGAACCAGATGATATCCGTGTGCTTCATCGAGAACATCGACGCAGTCGGCGTGCATACTGGCGACAGCTTCTGCGCAGCTCCGTTCATCACGATATCCAAGGAGCTTGAGGAGCGCCTGAAACGCGACGCGTTCAAGATCGTCGAATCGATCGGCGTCATAGGCGGATGCAACGTCCAGTGGGCGCACGATCCGAAGACGGGGCGCGTGGTCATCATCGAGATCAACCCCCGGACATCGCGTTCGTCCGCGCTTGCATCCAAGGCCACGGGCTTCCCGATTGCGCTCGTTTCGGCTAAGCTTGCCGCCGGCATGACGCTTGACGAGATTCCCTACTGGCGCGACGGAACGCTTGACAAGTACATTCCCACGGGCGACTACATCGTTCTCAAGTTTGCGCGCTGGGCGTTCGAGAAGTTCCGCGCGGTCGAGGACCGTCTCGGCACCCAGATGAAGGCTGTCGGCGAGGTGATGTCCATCGGCAAGACGTACAAGGAAACCTTCCAGAAGGCGATTCGCGCCCTTGAGCGCGGACGAGCCGGTCTCGGTTTCGTCAAGGACTTCAACGAGCGCAGGCTTGAGGATCTTCTCAAGATGCTCGCAGTGCCGAACAGCGAACGCCATTTCCAGATGTACGAGGCGCTAAGGAAAGGCGCGACAGACGAGCAGATATTCGCAGCCACGGGCGTGAAGGCGTACTTCGTCCAGCAGATGCGCGAACTCGTTCAGGAGGAGGAGGAGATTCTCAAGTACAAGGGTTCCATGCCGCCGGACGAGCTTCTGGTCAGGGCGAAGAAGGACGGTTTCGGCGACAAGTATCTCTCGCAGCTCCTTGGCGTTTCTGAGAAGGATATCCGCGAGAAGCGCAAGTCCCTCGGTTGCGTCGAGACGTGGCACGCCGTGCCGGTCTCCGGTGTCGAGAACCAGGCCTACTACTATTCCTCGTACAACGGCAAGCCGGGCGAAGTGCCGGTGAGCGACAACAAGAAGAAGGTGCTCATCCTCGGCGGCGGACCGAACCGCATCGGTCAGGGCATCGAGTTCGACTACTGCTGCACGCATGCGGCGATGGCAATGCGTGAGGCCGGATACGAGACGATCATGATCAACTGCAACCCGGAGACCGTGTCCACCGACTACGACACCTCCGACAAGCTCTACTTCGAGCCGGTCACGGTCGAGGACGTTCTTCAGATATACGAGAACGAAAAGCCTGTCGGCATAATCGTCCAGTTCGGGGGGCAGACCCCGCTGAACATCGCGCGCGGACTTCAGGAGGCCGGGTGCAAAATCCTCGGAACGTCCGTTGACTCCATCGATGACGCGGAGGACCGCGATCTTTTCCATTCCATCATGGACAGGCTCGGCATACCGATGCCGGAGTCGATGATGGCGAGCGACCTTGAAGGCGCGATCGCGTGTGCGGACAAGCTCGGCTATCCGCTCATCATCCGCCCGTCGTTCGTTCTCGGTGGACGCGGCATGGAGGTCATCTATGACGAGATCATGCTCAAGGAGTATGTAGCCAAGGCCGTCGGAGTAACGCCCGACCGTCCGCTCTATCTCGACCGGTTCCTCTGCCGTGCGCTTGAGTGCGAGGCGGATGCGCTTTCCGACGGCAAGGATGTGTTCATACCCGCCATCATGCAGCATATCGAGCTTGCCGGCATCCATTCCGGCGACTCTGCGTGCGTCCTGCCGCCCGAAGGCATCAGCGACACGGTGAAGGCGACGATTCTCGACTATACGCGCCGCATTGCGGGCGAACTCAAGGTTGTCGGTCTAATGAACATGCAGTCCGCCGTAGAGAACGAGAAGGTTTACGTTATCGAGGCGAATCCGCGCGCATCGCGCCCGGTTCCGCTCGTGTCCAAGGTGGCCGGCATCCAGATGGCGCGAATCGCTACGCGTCTCATGCTTGGCGAGACCGTCCAGTCTCTTGGACTTGACCGCAATCATGTGGTTCCGTACTTCGGCGTGAAGGAGGCTGTGCTTCCATTCGACAAGTTCCCGGAGGTCGATCCGGTGCTTGGCCCGGAAATGCGATCTACAGGCGAGGTTCTTGGTTTGGCCGAGACGTTCGGCCTTGCGTACTTCAAGTCTCAGGAGGCGGCGGGCTCCCCGCTTCCAACGGAAAAGGGCAAGGTGCTCGTTTCACTCTCCGAGAAACCGGACGAGGCGGCGGACGTAGTCAAGGCGTTCGTGGAACTGGGCTTTGAGGTTGTCGGAACGGACGGTACGATAGAGTTCCTCAAGGGCAAGGGAGTGGAAGGCAAGATCATCGCCAAGATCGGCGAGGGCCGCCCGGATGTTCTGGATGCGATCAAAAACCGCGAGGTGAAGCTCATAATCAATACGCCGAGCGGACGCCGCGACGCGCGTGCGGACGACTGCCGCATCCGTCAGGCGGCGATCAAGTACAAGGTGCCGTATCTCACCACGCTCGCCGCCGCGAAGGCCGCCGCCGAAGGCATCAAGGCCGCCCGCGAAGGCAAGGGCGAGGTGCGTTCGCTCCAGAGCTATCACGTTTCCATCGGGGCGTGAGTTGATTCATCCGGCAAGGGCTCTTCCGTGGGAACGGAGGGGCTTTTGTCTTTATTAGACAGGAGTATCAGGAATGTCATACAGCAGTATCAGCCAGATAGTTGCGGCGTTGTCGGTTGCCGTATTGGGTTTTGCGAGGGCGGCATCTGTGCCGGTCGAGTGGGACTTTCCTCGCGAAGGAGGGTGCCACGAGGGGCTGGCGTTTGCGGATGGTGTGACTGGCGTTCTTGTGTGGGGTGGCGGCGATACCGTAAAACTTACCATAGGTCGCGGAGACATGTGGGATCATCGCGGCGGGTATAAATGGATGGTTTCGCAGAACTACAGCAACATCGTGTCGCTTGTTCAGTCTGGTGCGAAAGATGAGTTGTACGCGCTTTTCAGGAAGGATACGCCTCCGAACGAGCCGCGCAATCCATGCATGCTGCCGCTTGGGCGCATCATGCTGAAGGTGCCGGGCGCGACGCTTCAGACGGGGAGTCTCGATCCCAAGACGGGGCTCGGGACGCTTGACTTCACCATCGGCGACGAGACGGGGCGTGTGCACATTGCGATGAGCAAGGCTTCCCGCGCCCTTGCCATGCGCTTCCCCGATGGCGTCGATTTCAAGGTGGAGGTTTTGCCGTCATTTGAGATGCCCAAGGTTAAGGCGACGCTTGCGCCACGTGAATTCAGGCCTGTTGAATGGTTCGCCGACAATGACGGGGATGGCGGCGGATTCAACTGGGCTCTTCCGGCGGACAAGAGCGTTTCGCTCGCATGGAGGAAGTCTGGCGGAGATGTGTTCGTCGGCACTTCACGCGGGGGCGAGAAGATTTCGTTCCCGGCATCGTTTGACCGTGTGCGCGGCGAGTCTGTTGCGCATTGGACGAAATTCTGGGCCAGGGGCGCGCGGATATCGGTGCCGGATCCCATTATCCAGCGCATGTTCGACTACGGAATGTACAGGTTCGGCGCAATGACCGATCCAGACGGCATACCGGCCGGACTTCAGGGTGCGTGGCTTGAAGACGACAAGCTCGTACCTTGGAATGGAGACTATCATTTCAACATCAATGTGCAGGAATGCTATTCGCCCGCATATCGCGGCGGACACTTCGCCAATCTCATGCCGCTGTTCCGCATGGTGCTTTCCTGGAGGGAACTGCTCCGCGACAATGCCCGCAAGTTTGCCGGAGTGGACGGATACGTGTTGCCGCACTCCGTTGATGACCGCGGCGTATGCATAGGTGGGTTCTGGACCGGAACCATCGACCACGCCTCTACGGCGTGGGTAGCGTCGATGATGTACCGCTACGTGAAATACTCGGGTGATGTCGGGTTTCTGCGTGCTGACGCCTATGATTTCATGAAAGGTGCGATGCTTGTGTACCGGGCGATGATGGAGGAGCGCGAAGGGCGCCTATCAATCCCTGTCGGGCCTTCTCCCGAATGGGGCGCCAAGGATGTGCAGAAGGCAGTGGGACGCGACCCCAGCTTCCAGCTTGCGGCAGCGCATCGCCTTGCCCGAGATCTCATTGATGCAGCGAAGCGTCTGGGTGAGGCCCCTGATCCGATGTGGCTTGACGTCGAGAGGCGTCTGCCGGCATACACCGCCGATGATTCGGGCATCATGCTTTTCAAGGGACAGCGCTTTGTCGAGTCGCACCGCCACCATTCGCATATGGCCGGACTCTATCCCTTCGACACGATCAACTTCTCCGATCCGAGGGATCTGAAAGTCGTAGAGGCCACGTACACTACGTGGACGCGCATGGGGACAGGCCTTTGGAGCGGATGGTGTGTTCCGTGGGCGTCTATTCTGCACACTCACATAGGAAACGCACCTGCGGCGGTATTCATGCTCCATGCATGGGACACATTCTTCACGAATCCCGGTTACGGTTCACGTCATGACGTGTACAACCAGGGGTTCTCGGTAATGCGCAGGGGCACGAACGCAAGACGTTTTACGCTGTCAGGCGATGCTCCCGGCGAAGAGATAATGCAGATGGACGGCATGTGTGCATCCGTCACCGCGATCATGGAGCTTATGGTCCATGACGTGAACGGCGAGCCGAAATACTTCCAGGGTTGCCCTGCGTCATGGAAGGAGGTGTCGTTCGAGAACATCCGCCTTTCTGACGGACGCGTCGCTTCAGGCCGCCGCAAACGTGGCAAGGTGTCTGTTGTGGTATCCGAACCGAAATGAAGAGGCACGCCAATCCCGTAGTTCTTTTCTTTAGGGGTTCGCTTTGTGAGATGAGCCGGCGTGAGTTTGATGGACTCGCTATCATAAGATCCATCGAGGGAGGCCGCGCATTCAATGCGGGCAATCGTGCCTCGATTGGGCTGGAACTGCCGCCCTATGGCTTTTCCTTCTTCAGCATCATCCGCTGACATTTTAAAGTCGGGAATTTTGGATTGACATGAACGGTCGGATTTGGTTTAATACGCGTTTTCAAGGCCTCATCGGCTGACGAAGTCGGTGAAGGCGGAACAAACGGACAAAAGCCCTTCGGGGCACAAAGCCACACCAACAGAAAGAAAAACAACATGTTGCAGAAATCGACTCGCGGCCAGAACCCCGGCGACAACCGGAAGTGGTATCTGGTGGACGCGAAGGATCAGGTTCTCGGCCGTCTCGCCGTCCTGATCGCCAACAAGCTCCGCGCGAAGGATTCCCCGAATTTCGACCCCTCGGTCGATCAGGGCGCTTTCGTCATCGTCACCAACGCCGCTCTCGTGAAGCTCACGGGCAAGAAGGAAGAGCAAAAGGAGTATCAGCGCTATTCCGGATACCGGAACGGCCTGAAGCGTTTCTCCGCCGCCGAAATGCGCGCTTCGCATCCTGATCGCATGATCAAGGAGGCTGTGTGGGGCATGCTCCCGAAGAACAACATCGCGCGCAAGATGATGACGCGTCTGAAAGTGTTCGCCGGCGCAGAGCATACGCACGCCGCGCAGAAGCCTGAAACAATCACGCTCTAAAGGGGGACCGAGAAGCTATGGCAACCAAGAAGATCATTTCCGCCGGCACCGGCCGCCGCAAAACCGCCGTCGCGCGCGTTACGCTCGTTGAAGGCAAGGGCGAATGGACCGTCAACCGCGAACCCCTCGAGGCCTACATCACCTCTGAGGCGCTCCGCGACTATCTCAAGCAGCCGATCGCGATCTCCGGCTACGACCTTTCTTCGACCGACGTTGTCGTGTTCGCGAAGGGTGGCGGCGTTTCCGGTCAGGCCGGTGCCATCCGCCACGGATTGGCCCGTGCGCTGGTCGAAGCCGACGCGAATCTCCGCGCCGCGCTCAAGAAGGCCGGCTGCATGACGCGTGACAGCCGCATGAAGGAGCGCAAGAAACCCGGTCAGCCGGGTGCCCGCAAGCGCTTCCAGTTCTCGAAGCGTTAATCGAAACCGGTGCGGCGCCGGTCGCCGCTCCGCAATGGCAACGGGTCGCCCGCGGTTCATGCCGCTGCGGCCCGTTGTTTGCAAAGGAAACCAAAATGGCTTTTGGATTTATCGGAAAGCTGGTTGAGCTGATAACCGGCAGGAAGGCCGCGCCGCAGAGGCAGAAGAAGCAGGAACAGAGCGGCGGAAACGGCAGAGGCAAGCACGGAAAACATGGTCGCCACGGCAAGAACGGTGGCGATAAGAAAGGCGGCGACAAGGCCAAAAGGGGGGCGCAGTCCGCCGAGACGCATCCGCAGCGCGCGCAACAGCGTCAGGGAGACCGTCGCCGCGATGGGCAGCGTCGTGACAGCGTGGATTCTCGCAGGGGCGGTCGCCGCGATGACCGTCGCAATGAGCGTGGCGGACGCGGAGACCGTGACCGCAGGCGCGGTCCGTCGCTGGTGAACACCGCTGCGAACGAGATGCGTCCGGGCGGCGTTGTCACGCCTGAGGAGTTGGCAAGGCGTCAGGCTGCGCATGCGTCATGGTCGATAGACCAGTTTGCGGTTCCGCCGGCTGAGGGGAAGAAACGCTTCCACGATTTTGATCTTCCTTCGGAAGTGATGCACGGAATCGCCGATCTCGGATTCCAGTATTGCACCGAAATCCAGTCGCTTTCGCTCCAGAATGCGCTGGACGGCAAGAACATCGCAGGCAAGGCTCAGACCGGGTCCGGCAAGACAGCTGCGTTCCTCGTCTCGATTCTCACTCGCTATCTGCGAACGCCTGACGCGCGCGCAAGCAAGGGGGGGTGTCCGCGTGCGCTGGTCATTGCCCCCACGCGCGAACTGGTCATTCAGATATGCAAGGATGCGGACGCAATCGGCAAGTACTGCAATCTCCGTTCTCTCGCGGTGTACGGCGGCATGGACTACGAGCGCCAGAAGTCCGAGCTTCAGGAGGCACCTGTCGATCTGCTTGTCGCCACGCCTGGACGTCTGCTGGATTTCTGCAATCAGCATGTGATAGACCTCACCAAGGTGGATACGCTCGTCATAGACGAGGCGGACCGCATGCTCGACATGGGGTTCATCCCGGATGTCCGCCGCATCATGGGGCGTCTGCCGCCGAAGGACAGGCGTGCGACGATGCTCTACTCAGCAACGCTCACCGACAGCGTGATGGAGCTGGCGTCGCAGTGGATGGAGCAGCCGTTCAAGGCCGAGGTCGACAGCGGGCACAACGCCACGGACACCGTCCGCCAGGTTGTGTACGTGATTCGTTCCGAGGACAAGTTCAAGGTCCTCTTCAACCACATCGCCCTCCATCCGGAGGCCCGTGCAATCGTGTTCTGCAACCGCAAGTCCACGACGGAGGATGTGCATGAGTCGCTCAAGCGCCGTGGAGTGGCGTGCGAGATGCTTTCCGGCGACGTCAACCAGAACCGCCGCCTCAAGACGCTTGAGGATTTCCGCGAAGGCAAGGTCAGGATCGTCGTGGCGACGGACGTTGCTGGCCGTGGCATCCATGTCGATGACATCGACTATGTGATCAACTTCGACTTCCCGTACGAGGCCGAGGATTATGTCCACCGCATCGGCAGAACCGGTCGTGCCGGAAACACCGGCATAGCGATATCGTTCGCCGACGAGGATGAATCCTTCGCCATCCCCGAAATAGAGGAGTACATCAACGAGCCCCTCAAGTGCACGCTTCTGCAGGATGATGATCCTCTTCTCAGACCGCTTGAAAAGCTCGCCCGCGGCGAAAAGGTCGAACTCAAGCCTGTGGATGAGGCGGCAAAGGCGGCAGTCGATGCACGTGAGGCGGTCACCGAGGAACAGAAGGAGGCAGCTGCCGCGCTTGTCGGCGCCCGTGAGGGCATGGTCGTCAGAAATGCCGCCGGCAAGGAAGGCATCGTGGCGATCAAGGAGGATGAGCCCCTTAAGCGCAAGATGCCCACTTTCGAGAATGCACTCGAACCCAAGAGAGTGGTCGATGAGTCGGACGCCTATTCGAAGCCGGTATCGCAGAAGACGCGCTACGAGGAGTGGACCGTCTGACGTTGAGGATGGAGGGCGATTGAAGACACTCTTCGAGATGTTCAAGTCGAATCGGGACGAACATCCTGATTCGACTGCGTTTTTGATTGCCGCCGGCGACCGCTCGGTGCCGATAACATGGCGTCAGTTCGCCGATGACATCTCTGCCACGGCGTGGGTTGTGCGGCGATATGCACTGGGGGGTGTAGTTGCGTTGCTTGGCGAGAATTCGTATGAATGGATCACTGGACATGCCGCGTGCATGTTTTCAGGCGTTACCGTAGTTCCGTTGGAAGTTAGCCTGTCCGCATCCGAGATCGTCGAGCGTCTGAAGTTCACCGGTGCCGTCGCCCTCATCCATTCCGCCCTCTATTCCGAGAAGGCGAAGGAAGTCGCAAAGATGACTCCAGGAGTCCAGATAGGGGAATTCGGCTCGCGACGCACAGACGGGTTCATAAACAAAGGGCGGGCAGCCATTGCTGCGGGGGAGAGAAGCATATTCGACATGGCGCCTCCGGAAGAGACGAATACGGCGATGATTGTGTTCACGAGCGGCACGACATCGAAGCCCAAAGGTGCGGAATTGACATTGCGAGGCATGGCCGCGTTTGCGGAATATGCCCAGTGCCGTCTGAACGTAGGCCGTGGAGACCGTTCGCTGATGGTGCTTCCTTTACATCACATTTTTGGTGTATGCGCGACGTATTTCATGCTGGCGCATGGCGTTGCCCTTGGCGTATGTCCCGATTTCCGCAGACTTTACGATGCCGTCGAACGTTTTCGTGCAAACTGCATATGTCTGGTGCCTGCGCTTGCTGAAATATTGGCCGAGAAGATTTCGCAAAGGGCCTCTTCTGCGGAAGAGGCGCTCGGTTCGCCGATAGACTGGATCCTGATCGGAGGCGCACCGCTTCCCAGACGGGTATATGAGAGCCTTGTCTCCCTCGGTGTGCAGCCCTTGACCGCATATGGCCTGACTGAGACCACCGCGCTGTATTCGATTGCTACTTATGGCGATGATCCGCATGTGGGCAGTGCAGGTCGTGCATGCGATCTTCCGGGGATTGAGACCAGGGTCTCGAACGATGGCATGCTGTTAATCCGTGGACCGAATGTGCTTAAGGGCTATTACAGGGATACGGATGCGACATCAAAGGTCTTGTCGGATGATGGCTGGTTCCGTACGGGTGATTACGGACATATTGATGAGGATGGATTTGTGTGGGTGACGGGGCGTGCATCGCGCACGATAGTGCTTTCATCCGGAAAGAAGATTGCGCCGGAGGAGTTGGAGGAGCGGATACTTGCACTCCCTGGCATGCGGGAAGCTGTTGTGTCCGGAGATGGTGATACGCGTGAGATCAGGGCTGAAATCTACGCGGTTATTCCAGAGGAATCGGCTCGCCGTGAAATTGCGGCGCTGAACAACACTCTTCCCGTGTATAAGCGGTTACGCACGGTCGTCGTGCGAGACAAACCGTTTCCAAGGACTGATTCAGGCAAGATTAAGCTTGAACGCAGTCTGGAGGCCGTTGTTGAACATGTCACCCCATTGACAACGGGGTCTGTTGAGAGTGGGAATTCTGCCCGAACTGCAATAGGGCGGTCCATTCGGCCACCCGGAATCGTAATGATCCTGCTCACCGCCGCTGCAATAGCCGTGCCTGTTTTGGGTCTCGTTCCCCATCTCCTTGCGCACGAGGGGGTTGATCTTCCTGCTTCGGTGAGTAGACTGTTCACGTTCATTGATCTTGCCGGTGAACTGCTTCTCGGCCTTTTGGCGTTGCTTCTCGTGTTGAAGATTTGGGACAAACGCAGATGAAAACCCTTCAGATTGTGCCGGCGATGGAGCAGGGCGGCGTCGAGAGGGGCGTTGTGGAGGTCAATCGCGCGCTTGTCGCATCGGGATGGGAGAATGTGGTTGTCTCTGCCGGAGGGCGCCTTGTTTCTCAGATTGAGTCGGACGGCGGACGGCATGTTGCCTTGGACGTCAAATCCAAGAATCCTCTCACATATTTCTTCAGGGCGGCAAAACTGCGTCGCCTGCTTGAGAATGAGAAGCCTGATGTTGTCTGCGTCCACTCGCGCGTCCCGGCTTGGCTGTTCCTCTGGGCGAACCGCAGGCTGGGAATCAGATGGATCAGCTTTGCACATGGCGCGAATTCCGTTTCGCGCTACTCAAAAGTGATGACATACGGAGATATCACGGTCACCCCATCCAGATACATAGCAGACTACCTGAAGGAGAACTATGGGCTGGACGACTCGAAGATACGCGTGATACCTCGGGCCATTGACCGTGGGCGTTTCGATGCTGAACGCCTGGATCGGGATTTCATGGCGTCCAAGCGCAGTGAATGGGCGATTGACGGCAGGAAGGTTGTCATGGGCGTGGGGCGCATCACCCAGCTCAAGGGGTATGACATTCTGATAAAGGCCGTGCACCATGCAAATGCCAAGAGCGCGGACTGCCCGTTCAAGCTCGTCATCGTGGGTGAGGCGGAGAAACTTCGCAAGGATGTCGAGATCGGGCTTCGTGATCTCGTGAGGGGACTCTCCGCGGAAGATCAGGTGGTGTTCGCCGGCAATCAGCAGAAGATAGCCGAATGCCTGTCTTTGGCAGATATCGTGGTTTCCTCCAATACAAGGAAGCCAGAGGCGTTCGGACGTTCCATGGCAGAGGCCTTGTCTATGGGGAAACCAGTGGTGGCAAAGGCCTTCGGCGGCGCATTGGATATCGTTGAGGATGGAGTGAATGGTGCGCTTGTTCTTGCGGACACTCCGAGCGGGGAGGCAGAGGTGAGGGCTTTTGCCGCCGCCATATTGCGTGTGTCCACGATGAAGTTTGGCGATATCCGTGCCGCAGCGCTCGAGAAGTTTTCGTTTGACCGCATGATTGAAAGCTCTAAGCGTGTATATCTCGAATTGGCATAGCATATGTCTGTCCTGTGTGGTCGGACAGGCTGAATGGACATATCACGGAAATGGCCGCATTCAATCGGTTCGCCGTTGTTCCATTGTGCTGGACGGTTGCACGGACGAGGCTTTTTCGGTATAATTTGCGGAATGTTTTTCATTTGAAACAAAAAGAATAAAGGAGACCATAATGGGCGAGGTTATCGGAGCAGGTGAACTGCACAAGGGCGTTAAACTTTTGATTGACGGCGAGCCGTGGGAAATCACGGAGTTCGACTTCTCCAAGCCGGGCAAGGGCCAGGCCATCTACAACTGCAAGCTGCGCAACATGATCAACGGTGGTGGAATGAGCCGCAGCTACCGCTCGGGCGACAAGTTCGAGAAGCCTGAACTCGTTCAGCGCGATGTCACGTATTCATACGATGACGGCACGGCGTATGTGTTCACAGACGAGAATTTCGAAGAGATCCGCGTTTCTGCCGACGTCATGGGCGACAAGAAGTATTTCCTCATGGATGAGATGGAGGTTTCCGCTCTTTTCTTCAACGAGAAGGTCATAGGGATCGGTCTCCCGCAGCTCGTCACGCGCAAGGTCATAAATGTCGAGCCTGGCGTGAAGGGCAATACCGCCTCCGGCAAGGTCACGAAGCCTGCCACGGTCGAGGGCGGCTATACGCTTCCCGTGCCGCTCTTCATCAATGAAGGCGACGTCATCCGCATCAATACGGAGACCGGAGAGTACAACGACCGTACCGCCACCAAGTAACGGTCGGGAGACGTTTACGGTTGTGTTTTGACTGACGGCAGTTGGCGGTAATGCGCCAACTGTTCGTCGTTGGATAGGTAGGTTTCACATGAAGGTTTTTGTTACTGGCGGTGCCGGATTCATCGGCAGCCATACATGTGTCGAGCTTCTCAATGCAGGTCATGACGTTGTGGTTGTGGACAATCTCTGCAACTCGTCAAAGGAGTCACTGAAGCGGGTGAAGAAGATCACGGGAAGGTCTGTGACCTTCTACAAGGTTGACATCCGCGACGAGAAGAAACTGGACAAGATCGTTTCGAAGGAGGCGCCTTTCGACGCCACCATCCATTTCGCCGCCCTCAAGGCGGTCGGCGAGTCGACACAAATCCCTCTTAAGTATTACGAGAACAATCTTGGCGGCACGTTCACGCTCCTGAAGGTGCTTGCGGCTCACGGATGCAAGAATATCGTGTTCTCATCCAGTGCCACGGTCTACGGCCAGCCTCCGTCCGTACCGATCCGCGAGGATTTCCCGACACCCGGCTGCACCAATGCGTATGGTTGGACGAAGCTGATGATGGAGCAGGTGTTCAAGGATGTTCAGAAGGCCGATCCATCATGGAACGTGATCCTTCTGCGCTATTTCAACCCCATCGGAGCGCACGAGAGCGGGCTTATCGGTGAGGACCCGGCCGGCATCCCAAACAATCTTCTTCCGTATGTTGCGCAGGTCGCAATCGGTCGTCTCAAGGAGCTTGCTGTTTTCGGCAACGACTATCCCACTCCGGACGGCACAGGTGTGCGCGACTACATCCATGTCGTCGATCTCGCGAACGCACACCTCAAGGCTGTGGAGAAGCTCGGAAAGGTTGACGGATACGGACTCAAGATCATCAATCTCGGAACCGGCAACGGCTATTCGGTGCTTCAGATCGTCAAGGCCTTCGAAGCGGCGTCAGGCAGGAAGGTTCCGTATGCGATCAAGGCGCGTCGCCCCGGTGACGTGGGGGAAGTGTGGGCGGATCCGTCGTTCGCCGCAAAAGAGCTTGGCTGGAAGGCCGAGCGCGGCATCGAGAGGATGTGCGAGGATCTCTGGCGCTGGCAGTCCATGAATCCGTACGGATTCAGGAAGGGTGATTGACGGTTGGTGGTTGATGGATGGTAGCTGATAGATGGATATTTTTGATCAGATACTGGAGAATCTGGAGCTCGAGAGGGATCTGGGGACGCGCACGGTCGAGATAGACCGTGCGCTTCTTGTCCCACCGTCAGCCGAACGGAAGACGAGTTCGCTGCAAGATCCGGTTGCTGCAGGAGAGGGGGCGAAAGCGTCCGCTGTTCCAGAGGCTTCCGGTAAAACAGTCGCAGTTTCTGTGTCATTGCCTCGGCGGGAAAGACCTGCATCGCCGATATCCGTCGCTTCTCAGAATCTGAAACAGGACGCCGTTCAGGTAGATGACGGCGTACCGGCGGCATCGGATTGCGACATGGCGTTCTTCACCGGGCGGCCGCTTTCTCCTGCGGGAATGGAGGCGATGGAAAAGGTCTTCGCCGCAGTCAGAAGGATCAAGCCCGGCGTCACCCTGTGCATCAACGAGGAGCGCAAGTCGAGGGTTTGCGTGCTTCTCGGATCCGATGCGCTGCTAAAACGGCTTCCGACCGCGCGGCCAGTGCGCGGCGACTGGGTCGCCGTCAATGGCGTGCCCGCAGTGATGACGTTCTCTCCGGATTACATCTTCTCCCATTTCCGAGAAGGTTCTCCGAACATGGAGAAGGCCAAGCGTGAAATGTGGAATGACATCAGGCTGGCGGTCGCGCGGCTTTGATGTCGCGGTGTGTTTCAGGCGTACAGCCGAAAGGATATGGGTCATGAAAAGGCAATGGATGTGGTTCGTCGGTTTTACCGCACTGTTCTCCCTGGCGGTGGCGTATGTGTTCTGGGGCACATGGTCTCCGGACGTGACATTCATCCAGCCTGACTGTGCGATCGTTTTCCATCAGGATTTCTTTCTCAGAAAATGGAGCGAGTTCTGCGGCGGCGGTTCGCTGGTGCCGTGGGAGCTGCGCCATCTCCTTGGAGGTCCGTACGTATGGCAGGAACTCCAGTACGCCGCCGCGATGTATCTGGCCGCGCTTGGCGTCGTGTACTACCTGAAGGGGCGCGGTCTGCCGCCTCTTGCCTGCTACGGGGCCGGCGCGGCGTATGGTCTCATGGGGTACAACTTCACGCTCTATTCCGCCGGACACCTCGGTTGGTTTGAATTGCTCACGTGCGCACCGTTCTGTTTCGGGCTCATAGACCGCTGCGTTCGCAAGGGGCGTTGGCTGAACTGGATACTGCTCGGCGGTCTGCTCGCCTGGGGCGGGGTTCATCAGCCGGACATATGGCTTCTGTTCACACTGTTCTCGTTCGCATATGGAATGTTCTGTCTTTTTGCGGCCGTATTCCGGGAAAATGACGCCGTTTCCCGCCGCAGGGTTGTCGTGAGGGTCCTGTCGGGCGTGCTGGTGACGGCGGCCGTCATGGTGGCCGCTGGCTGGCCGCAGCTCTACAATGCGGCGTTCGTCCAGACGGCCAACCGAGACAGGCAGATATCGGAGTCCGCGGGACAGATCCAGAATTCCGCCGGAAACGTCAAGGACTTCGCTGTGGAGAGGGAGAAACGATACGTGTTCTGCACAAACTGGAGTCTGCCGCCGGACGAGACTCTGGAATTCATTGTGCCGAATATCAATGGTGCCTCAAGCGATGTGCGCGTCACTCCGCGCAACCAGTACCGCGGACGCATCGGGATGCAGGTCGCGCCGGGCCGCTGGGCGCCTTATCGTCAGCATTCGCTCTACATGGGATTTCTCACGGTCTGCTTCGCATTCTTGGGCGTGTTGGGCATCATGCGGAGGAACCGTGATGATGGATTGGACGCATCCGGACAGCCGGGCAATCGCGCCGAAATCATCTTCTGGTCGGCGTCCGCCGTCGTGATTCTCCTGATCGCGTTCGGCGCGTTCACTCCATTTTACAGACTGGTTTTCGCGCTTCCGATGGGCGACTATATCCGCTGTCCCGTGAAGCTTGTGCATCTTGTCGAATGGTGCATGGCGGTGTTGGCAGGATTTGGTGCGGCCAATCTGCTCTCCATGCGCTTTGCCCGGAATGCGCACGTTGTCGCATCCGTGGTGGTCGGATTGCTTCTTCTGGCGAACATGTTCAATCTTGCCGCAGAGGACGCGAAGTTCTGCGCGGTGGATCCGGTGGATACGATTCGCATTACAGTAGCCAAGGAGACGGGCACTCCGTCCTTGGGGTTCGCCATGGATGCCGGTGCGCGTCTGGGAGAGGACGAGTACCTGTTTGCGGGCGGCACGGCATTCCGTGACAACACGGCGCTTAAGGATGCGCTGGCCAAGGGTTCGTATGCGCCGGTGTCATTCTGGAACTTCCAGGGCGGCCGCCTCGTGAAGACGCCCCGCGAACGCGCCGGATTCGCTCTGCTCAAGTCTTCCAGGCCGATGGCGAAGCGTCCTGAATGTACAATGGTCCCCGGCGTCGCTGCAATGATTTCTCTTCTGTCCTCTTGTGCGGTGTGCATCGCCGGATTCATGAAGTTGAGGAGTGCAAAGGCAAAGTAGCGGTGCGTGTACCACGCACGCAGCAATTACTTCATTGATCGCTACGCCTGAATACGCGCTTGGCGTGACATTAGGGTGTATAATGCACCTGTAGTTCGCTGCTGTTTGTAAATTGCGTATTTCTCCGCCTTGACAAAAAAAAAAGCAAGATATACTTATACTTGTTTTTTCAACTTATTAGGTTCATAGGAGGCTTTAGCATGACAGGAGAAAAAAGTGCATTCGGCAGATTGGCCGCATCTGCGTTTGCGGCGTTGTCGATAGGTTTTGTCGCAGTGGCGGAAGATGCCGCATCAGTACCGGAAGTGGTGTGGGTGAAGGCTGACAAGGCGGCGTTCGAATCGCAAGGCGTTGTCGGTGACGGCACCGAGGCGAATCCTTTCAACACCATTCAGAAAGGCATTGATACGGTTGCGGTCGGCGGTACGGTGAAGATTATGGCCGGCACATACGACTACGACGAACAGTTTGACGGAACGCATACCAACCGTGTGATAATCAACAAGCGGGTCATTCTTGACGGTGTGGATGGAATGGAAAAAACACATTTAGTTGGGAAACTTGTTTCAGGAACGGCGGCAAACGGGAATATAGGGTGTGGCTCAGCTGCCATACGATGCATCAAAATATCACAATCGGACGCTAACAATACCATAATAAGAAATCTGACATTGCGCAATGGCGGTGCTTCCGATGTGAATGATCATAAGGGATATGGTGGGGGGGTGTGCGGATCCTCTGTAAATTCTCGAGGTTCGGTTTGGGTGGTGGATTGCGTGGTGTCAAACTGCGCGGCAGTGATGGGGGGAGCCTTGAATGGCGTGTCTGCCGTTCGATGCAAGTTCATAGAAAACAGATCTACAGGTTATGGAGCCGCAATCAGATATTGCAATGCGATACACTGTCTAATGTACAAAAACAGGAAGCATGACAAAACGGGGGTGACATCTACAAGACCAGTCGTGGCATATTCATATGCAATCAATTGCACCCTTGTTGGAGGTTCTCAGTCAAAAACATGTGGTTTCGGTCGCGGTGCAAGTGTTTACAATTGCATATCCGTTGATAATTCAGGTGGAGCCATTGTGACGCCGCCCTCAAGTGAAGCAGTTTCCATGTGTTCCAATTGTTATACAGAATCCGTCCCTTTTGTTGATCTTGGTGAAGGGGATTATCGATTGGTTCGGGATTCGCCGACGATTGGCGGCGGAGACACGAAATTTCTTTCTTTGATTACGACACCTGACGATGTTCCCGTAAATATCGATTTGGCAGGCAATGAGATTGACTTGACTAAGGAGACTTGTGATATAGGGTGTTATCAACGAATCTTTGATTGGTATGTCGATGCGGAAAACGGTGATGACGGCAATCGTGGCAACAAGGCAGGTGCGGCAAAGAAGACATTGGCGGCAATAATGCCCTCGACGCTTCCCGGCGATACGGTTCACGCCGCCCCCGGAACATACGATGAGGGAACCATGACTACTGCCCCAAAGAGAATCAAAGCGCGTGTTGTGATTCCTGAAGGCGTGACATTGACCGCTGAAAAAGGACCGGAGGAAACATTTGTCGTCGGAGCGCCGGATGCGACGGAGTCTGGTGACGAACATGGATTCGGCACGAATGCGGTACAGTGCGTCTTTCTTATGTCGGGAGCGAGGATCAAGGGATTTACAGTCACTGGTGGATATACATGGGCAGAAATTCCGGAAGGTTTCACGGCGAGCAATAATAGGGGTGGCGGTGTTGTGGGCGCAGACCGTGACAATACATTCGCAGACGGCTGCATCATCTCCAACAATTGGGCTTATTACAGCGGCGGCGGCATTTATAATACTTCGGCAGTACGCTCCTGGCTTTTTGAGAATCATTCCATGTATCAGGGTGGAGCGATGCATAGCGCAAGCATTTACGGATGTGTCATGGACAAGAACTATACCGGATACTCTACTGGGACGAGGCCTTCTGCCTGCTGGCAGCACAAGGCAATCGTCGGTTGTACGTTGGGCGGCAATACCTATACACATGACGGCGGAAGCAATGGCAAGGTGCTTACGGGAGAGGCGGATAATGCGATATTCAGCCATAACATTGTTTTGGGAGATATGGGGGTTTATTCGTCTTCGTCATACAAACTAACAGGAAGTGTTTTCAAATACGGTGTCGGTAACTGGGCAGGGAAACTTGATGAAACTTGCATAGTAAGCGCAGGTGACAGCATCAAGCTTGATGAAAATTACCGTCCGCTTCCGGGAAGTGTCGGCGTTGATTGGATAACCGCCGAGCAGTTGAGCGAATCCGCAGGTGGCAAACTGCCGGTCGACAAGGATATTTCCGGATTTCAGCGTGTCATGAACGGCAAGGCCGACTGCGGTGCGCTCGAGGCCGATTGGCGCGGGGAATACGCGAAACTGCTGGACGGCTCGGGCAGGCGCATCACCGTAACGGAGGCGACTTCCGCCGTCATCACCAATGCTGTCGGCGGCGTTTCGTCGATATCTCTCGGCGACGGCGAGTCGTTCGGACTGGAGTGGTGGAATTCCATGCCGTTTGCAAAGCGAGGCGGCAAGGTGTCGGTGACGGGAGCGGGTACGCTCACTATTCTGCGCAATGGCGCCAAATTCGCCGCCTACGATGCCTCCGGCACGCCCGCGGAGTTCACCGTTCCGGTCGGCGGTGATGAGGCGTTCGACTTCACCTTCTCCTTTGAGGGCGAGGGCTCTGCCGACATCTACGGTCTTACGGCGGCAAAAGGTTCGTTGTTCACAATACGCTAAGAAAGGTCAATATGAAAATGAAAAGTTCCATTCACGGCATGGCGGCAGTCTCTTTGCTGTCGGTTGCGGCAGGCTGCTTTCCGGCAAATGACAAAGCAGCGGAAAAGTCTGTCCCGGTCCAGCCGACCGAATGCAAGGTGTCGGAGGTCAAGGATGTCGAGCCGGCAAAGATGGTTAAGGTCTCCGATTTCGGATGGAATGCCGAAGATGCGACAGAGATTGTGCAGAAGGCGCTTGATTCCGGGGCAAAGCGCGTGGTGTTCGACAACAGGGGCGCACCGTGGATCGTCCGTCCGCTCAAGGCGCGTTCAAATACGGATATCGTGTTCGAGGACGGCGTTGAACTTCTGACCAAGAAAGGCGAATTCCACGGCAAACGCGATTTTCTTCTTGATATGTCATACGTGACGAACTCCACGCTGACGGGGCTTGGCGAGAAGGGAGGCACGTTGCGCATGCGCAAGAGCGACTACCAGAAGCCGCCTTACTCGCGCAGCGAGTGGCGATACGCGCTGTCGCTTTTGGGTGCAAAGCAGGTAAAGATAGAGAATATGTCGTTTGTCGAGTCCGGGGGTGACGGCATGTGTCTCGGACGCGATGCGCAGGATATCGTAATCCGCAAATGCCGCTGCATCGGCAACCACCGTCAGGGCATCAGTGTGTGCAGCGCAAAGAACCTGCTTATCGAGGATTGCGTGCTGAGCAACACGAAAGGCACCGCTCCGGCGGCAGGTATCGACTTTGAGCCTGATCATCCCCGCCACCGCCTCTCCAATTGCGTCATGCGCAACTGCCGCATCGAAGGCAATGCAGGAAAGGGAATTGACATCTTCCTGCCTAATCAGAAAAAGTCTTCAGAGCCGATAGGCATCCGGATTGAGAACTGCCACATAAGCGGAAACAGCGCCGGCACGGAAATCACGGTTGGACCGATGGATTTCGAAACCAATGGACCGAAGGGATCGATTGTTTTCGCAAATTGCACATTCTCGGCCAATAAAGGCGGGGCGATAGGCGTCTGCCGCAAGCCTGACGATTTTACGCTCCGCTTCGAGGATTGCTCAATCACCAACGAAAAGCACAACGTGTGGTTCGCTAATTCTCGCTGGGATGCACCGATGCCGTGCGGGATCGTTTTTGACAATCTGACGGTACATTGTCAGAACGGACAGGATTGGTATACTCCGAAACCGGTCGGACGTGGGCTCAACGCCAAGATACCGGCCAACATAACCGGCAATGTGACAATCGTGCGTCCCGACGGCGGTCGTGAGGAAAAGACGATTACGCAGGAATGGGCAAAGCGTACATTTGCGCTTGCCAATGCCACACCTCCGATGCGGATTTCGGCTCTGCCATCGTTGAAGGATTGCGTTTTGCGCGATGCGAAGCCGGGTGAAATGGTTTCGCTTTCGCCGGTTGAACTGCTGTGGCAGCTTGAATATGTGTTTTTTGCCGAGCGCCCCGGAAAGGTCAAGTTCCGTGCGCGTCTGGTGTCGAAGACCGACGGCGCCAAGTCGGTGTCGCCCGGTAGGTTGTTGGTGAAGCGTTCGCTTTCGACAAATAAGAACATGTCCACGATCGAGCTTCCCGGTGCGGAATCGTTCGAGTTTGAGGTCAGCGTTCCCAGTCGCGGATTCTACGTGTTGTCGAACAGGATTACGCATGCGCGGATATTGCTGGAGGCGGCCGACGTTCCGGTGGCGGTGTATGTCGGCGATCAGCAGCAGCTGGCGCTGATCGGCGATTCGAGGGAGCATTCCGTATGGGTGAACGTTCCGAAGTCCAGCAAGACGGTCGCCTTCGTGACCAAGGGCGGAAGCAACAGCAATCTGGGCGCGAAACTGGTAAGACCAGACGGCAAGGTCGCATCGCAGAACGCTCAGATTGAAGACTGGACGGTTCTTCAGGAACATTCGCCCGCCGCAGGATTGTGGCGAATCGACATTTTGAAGCCGGAAAGGGGGCATCGCAAATATTTCTATCTGGATGTAACCGGTGTTCCCGGCCTTGTTTGGCTCTCGAAAGATAAGACGGTTGCGTTCTGACGGAGTTGAACGTTTCACGGTACGGGCGCGGGATGGACGGTTCCGCGCCCGTTGCTGATACAGGTATGGCATGACGGCATCATGGAAAAGTCGATTGTTTTAGCGGCGCTTGTCTTGTTTCAAGGTGTGGCCGTAAATGCGGCATTAAAGATAAATTCCGCGTCGGACAAGTGCAAGGCGCAGTGGTTCGAAGAGTTTGTGCCGATGGCGGACGGAGTAAAGCTGTTGGAGAAGGGTGATCGTCTGCGTGTGGATGTGTCCGGGGCGAGCAGAAGCTTTGCGCCGCATCCCAATGTGGCCGGCGATGCTTTCAGGGTTAATGTACCGCGAGTCGCGCACAATCAGGTGTTTGCCGGGGAGTCGGGCCTGATTTTGTTTGTGCATCAATAGGTGGGCGCTGAGCAAACTGAAACAAGGGGAAAGGGTCAGAGCTTATTGATATAGTAAAATTGATACAGTAGCCGAGTTTTTGGTATAATGTCCGCATGAGAAAGGAAAATCAAGACCCTTGCGGAGTTGGAGTGGGATTGGCGCAGTAGCATCTCGATGCGATAGTCTGTTCGAACGATATCGCCGCCTTGAAACTTTCCAAAACGCTTGCAAAGCTTAATGTGCGCATTCCGGAAGATGTCATGCTTGCGGGATTTGACGATCTAGTTGAGGCCGGCAGGATGAAACCGGCACTGACATCGGTCCGTCAACCGTGCTTTGATTTGGCGACAACGGCGTTTTTGACCTTGCTGGAGCGAATGGAGAATCCTGATCTGCCTCCGCATCAGATATTGCTTGATACGTCACTTGTTGTCCATGAATCAACATCAGTCCTGGTCGATTGCCGATGATTGCCTATCACTATCTTGCAGGGTATATCTTGAACGGATGAGATAGAATACTTTTCGCCATTTGGCGAACTCCATGTGTCAGGATTTTGCCGTCCTGTCAAGTGTTGTGGCAATATATTGCTGTAATATATAAAAACGATTGTTTACGGCAATATGTTATGATAAAATATGAGCATGAATTTAAACATTGAAGATTCAATCCATTTGATAAGTCCAGCGGATGTATTATCTACATTGCGCGAATGGGTAAAGCTTTCTCGCCAACGTATGGGGCTTACTCAAGGAGAATTGTCGAAGAAATCCAATGTTCCGGCGACGACTATTTCACGCTTGGAGCGTACTGGGCTAGCTTCGAGTGATTCCTTAAGTCGTGTTCTGTTTGCGCTTGATCAACTAGATTCGTTTCATGATTTTCTCAAGGAGAGGCTACGTTTCGCGTCTTTTCCAAAAACTCTTGAAGATGAAGTTCCTAATAAGAAAATATTGCGTGTACGGCATAAAAGAGGGAACGAAAAATGAAATTGAATGTATCCTTTAGGTTCTCGCCCAACCGTGTTGTTCCTGTGGGGACGCTATATCAAAACGGCAGGGATTCGGCGTTTGAATATGCAAAGTCCTTTTTTGCGGAAAAACTTAACCCGGCTCCGTTTCGTCTACCTGTAAAAGAGGGTGTAAATATTTTCGATTGGTCTGGTGGTATGGAGACATTCGGCATGTTTGAAGATTCATTGCCGGATGGTTGGGGTAGGCGGCTTGTTGATGTGATGTTTAGGAAAAGGAATGGGCGGCTACCTGCTGTGTTAGAACGGCTAGCTTGTGTTGGAAGCTCAGGAATGGGAGCTTTAGTATATGAGCCTGAAGATAACCCAGCTCAGCAGTATACAGAATTTGATTTAGCGGCTATTGCATCTGATGCCATGAACTTCGAATCTGGTCTTGCAGAGGATGTCTTGCCGCAAGTGCGACGAGCGGGCGGGAGTTCCGGCGGCGCAAGACCAAAAGCATTTATTGGCTATAATCCAAAGACAGGAGAGGTTTGTGCTGAATCGGAGACGCTGCCAGATGGATTTGAGCATTGGCTCGTCAAGTTTAATACGAAACGTGACGGTGATTGCTCGGGCGAGCTTGAGTATAGCTATTATAAGGCGGCGCTGGCAGCGGGAGTAGATATGTCGCCATGCCGATTGTTAGAGACCTCTGCTGGAAAGTTCTTTGCAACAAAGCGTTTTGATAGAAGAGGTACTGGTGAGCGCTTGCATCTAGCATCAGTAGCCGGCTTATTGCATGCAAATTTTAGAATACCTGGTGATGAATATGAGATAATATTCAAGTTGACGGATGCGTTGACTCATGATTATTCGGCGAAGAAGGAACTTTTTAGGCGAGTTGCATTGAATGTTTTTGCCCACAACAGGGATGATCATCTGAAAAATTTCGGCTTTTTAATGGATGCAAACGGTGTTTGGAAGCTTGCGCCATTTTACGATTTTACTTATGCTGAAGGGCCGAACGGATGGCATACACTTTCAATTGCTGGAGAAGGGGCGAATCCGAGAGAGGATGATCTGCTAAGGCTGGCTGTCCGTGTTAATCTATCGGTGAAAGACGCAAAAGAAGTAATTGAGATGACGAAAGAGGCTTGTTTTAGCATACAAACATCTATTCTTCCGCACCAACTCTAAGCGTGAGCTCCACTTCCTCTGTTCGACTTCGACTTTCATCTCAAACCTCCTTTCTAGTATATTCTCCGTTCCCAATAGGAAAAAAGTGGGAAAACCAGTGGGAAAACCAGTTGTTGGATTGTGGAAATATAGTGTACAATCTAGAATATTTAAAGAGGTTTTGCAAGTGCCTCTATATATGAGAATTGAATACGAAACGGGGGGGGATCAGATTCCGGAAAATGAGAATTCGGTTCGGAATAATTCTCTCGATTCTGATGAGACAGCGGATCAATGAGAACATGGTTAGGACTGATTCTCAAGATTATGGTGCGGACGAAATCTTATATACTATCGGAATTGTGTTATTTGACAAAATCAATCGGTTAATGCGCGAAATTACAATTCTTTTCAGGGTCTCTCCCCAGTTGTTCCCTTCTATCACTTGAAAGAAGGCTCGTTCTGCATTATACCTCTGCGTGATATATCCATGAAGGGCTTGCATCTTTGACCGCGGCATATCACGTGTGATATAATTCACGGCAATGAACAAACTACAACTTTCCACGCGGCAATCATCGGAATCGACGGCGAAGCATACCTTCGATACAGTTAGGCTCATTGACGAAAGAATGCGTGTAAACGCACTACGCACCATGAGCCTTGCAATGGCGGAGGCTAAGAAACGGTCTGGACTAAGCCAATCAGCCATTGCAAGACGGCTTGGCATGCCACAGCCCAACGTATCGCGCATCGAGCATAGCGAGGTCGTTTCGTTCAACACGTTTGCGGACTATCTTATGGCGTGTGGCTTCGGATTCACTATTGATTTGCGACCTGTAGATTTCACGCTTTGCGAGGATTCCTATTTCAACCCCGCGATTCCAGAGAAACAAGATGGATTTACTGCAAGGACCAGAAAATGAAAAGCAATAATGAACTCAACGTAAATGGTACAGTTGTGCGCGTGATTCGCTACAATGGCGCGGATTATGTCTGCATAACTGATATTGCGGCGTTGCGGAATCCAATTGAGCCGAAGGATGTTGTCAAGAACTGGATGCGAAGCCGGGCTACGATATCCTTCCTTGGCCTCTGGGAGAAACTGCACAACCCCAATTTTAAAGGGGTCGAATTCGACCCCCTTTTGGCGATGGCCGGTGACAATGCTTTTACGATGAGTCCGACGCGTTGGATTGATGAGTTTAATGCGGCAGGCTTTGTTTGCAAATTGGGGCGTGGCGGTGGAACGTTCGCACATAGGGACATCGCCTTTGAGTTTGCTTCTTGGGTGTCGGCGGAATTCAAACTTTATCTCATCACGGAATTCGAAAGGCTTAAAGCCAAAGAGCAGGAACTTATCGGATGGTCGGCGAAGCGGGAACTTGCCAAGATCAACTACCGCATCCACACGGACGCCATCCAGCAAAATCTTATTCCAGCCGCTGTAACGCGCTCACAGATGAACATAATCTACGCGAGCGAAGCGGATGTGCTGAATGTGGCACTTTTCGGCATGACGCACCAGCAATGGCAAGCCGCAAACCCAACGCTCAAGGGCAATCAGCGCGACTACGCCACCATCAATCAGCTTATCTGCATCTCCAACATGGAGAACATCAACGCCGTAATGATCAATGATGGCATTCCCCAACCCCAGCGGTTGAAGAAACTGAATGAAATCGCCATCCAGCAAATGCGCATCTTGTCAGAGGTCGATGGAAGAAAGTTTCTGAAATAGTCGTGCTTACAATGGACAAAAAAGAGGTGTAATATGCGTTTCGAATTAAAGGATTATCACAAGAACGTATCAAATGAAGAGTTAATAAATGATGTTACAAAGACGGCTAAAAGATTAGGGCTATCGTCTTTGACGGTAAATGTATATTCCCAAAATGGCGCTTTTCATCCTAGCACGCTTATTCGACGTTTTGGGGGATGGAAAGAAGTTCTTACATTGAGTCATTTGGAGATTGAAAGGAATCAGCGTTTTAGAATAAATGTGTCGGGCGCCGATATTGTAAAAGACGTCATAAGAGTTAAGGACGTTTATGGTAAAGACACAATCACGCGCAAAGAATATGATGTCTATGGTATCTATCATAGCTCAACATTGATTAAGCATGGGATGTCGTGGAACAAAATTTTAAAAATGTCAGGTTTAAAACTTAATGTGAACCGGAATATTTCAACGAAAAGTCTTCTTGAAGAAATAGAAAGGCTTTGGACAAAGCTGGGGAGACAGCCAACGGCAACAGATATTAGGAATGGCGAATCAATTTATTCGTTAAATACATTTACCCGCCACTTTGGCGGTTGGAGGAATGCATTAATCGCTTTCATAAAATATGTCAATAAAGAAGATGAACAGGAACCCGTAGCCGGTGAACAAGAGCCTGCAGTCACAGAAAATCCAGTAAATCAATCATTGCCAAAATCGGCATTGATTGTTCAGAACGTGGCAGCAGACGATACGAAAAAACATAAGACTCCAAGAGAGCCGAATCTACGATTACGGTTCAAGGTTTTACAACGGGACCAGTTTAGGTGCTGTAGTTGCGGCGCGTCTCCGGCAAGAGATCCGGGCGTCAAATTACATGTAGATCACATCTTCCCTTGGTCAAAAGGAGGGGAAACAGTCTTTGAGAACCTGCAGACACTATGTTCGAAATGTAATGGTGGCAAAAGCAATTTAACCTGAGGAATCCGACAATTACGTAAAATAACTCATAATATGGAATGTCAGGAGAATGTATGATGACCCTTGAAGAACTACAAAACCTAATCACGTCTGGCGAGGGCGAGACGCTGGAAGGAGGAATGAAGGGTCAGAGCTTATTGATACAGTAAAATTGATACAGTAGCAGAGTTTTTGGTATAATGTCCGTATGGGAAAGAACAGGGTTGTCGAGCAGAACAGATGCTATCACCTTGTCAGCCGGCTTGCGCACCGTGTGTTTTTCCTTGACGACGGGGAGAAGGACCGCGCGGTTGCGCTGATGCGCCGCGTAGAGGCAGGAGTACAAGCTATCATGAGTTACTGTATCAATTGACCCTTCTCCCTCACTTAAGATACTACATGACGCCGCTGATGGAGAAGGGACTTGTCGAAAGAACCGATCCCGAAAATCCGATGTCGCCTAGGCAGAAGTACAAGCTAGCATGAGTTACTGTATCAATAGAACTGTATCAATAAGCTCTGACCCTTTTGCCCCCTGACCCTTTTGCCCCTGACCCTTTTGCCTCTCGGATTTTGCTATAATATTCGTCAACATGAAGTCCGTTCTTTTCTTCATCTCATCGACTAGACACGCCTGCCGCGACAGGCTTGAAGGCATAGGTATCTATGCACGGGAGCGCGGCTGGCATGTCCAGGTCATCGAGCGCGCGTTTCACAAGGTGAATGTGCGGCAGCAGCTTGAGTTCTGGAAGCCGATAGGCGTAATAGCGGAGTGCGGAAGCGGTGCTACGGAGCTCAATGCCTCGGCGTTCGGCGGTTTGCCGACGGTGTATTTCGACGCGGACCGCGAGACGCGCGGACCTGGCCGCTACATCGGATCGGACTCGTCCAGCATCGCTCGCATTGCCGCGCAGCATCTGCTTGCGCTGAAGCTGCCGCATTATGCCTTTGCCGCGTTCCGGCTTCCGCTCTTCTGGTCCAGGGCAAGACGTGATGCGTTTACGCGTGAGATCGTGCGTGCGGGGAAGAGGTGTGCCGTGTTCGATCCCGGGCACGAGCAGTCGCCGAGCGCGAGGCAGAAGTCGCTTGCGGAGTGGCTTCGCAATCTGCCGCGCCCGTGTGGCATATTCGCCGCGAACGACTATGTAGGGGAAGAAATAATCAACTTGTGCGCCCAGATCGGAATCGCGGTGCCGGACGACATCGCGGTCCTTGGCGTGGACAACGACGAGCAGATATGCGAGACTCTCATTCCGTCGCTTTCCTCCATCGCTCCCGACTTCGAGGGCGGCGGCTACCTTGCCGGCGAGATGCTGGGGAGGATCATAGACGGTGTCGCGCCGAAAAACGAGGTGCGCCTCTTCACGGCAGACCGTGTCGTCGTGCGGCAGTCCACGCGTCGCATAGTCTGTGACCGCGCCAGGGTGGCGGAGGCGGTTGAGATGATCCGCAGATGCGCGTGCGACGGTATCTCCGTTTCGGACGTCGTGTCGTTCATGGGAGAGCCGCGCCGCACGGCTGAGATGCATTTCCGCGAGGCTACGGGGCGAAGCATCCATGCGGAGATCGACGAGGTCCGCTTTGCAAATGTGTTCAAGCTTCTTGGGAATCCGCGTCAGGAAATAGGAGCCATTCCGCAGCTTTGCGGTTTTTCCACCGGCGTTGCACTCAGGAAGGCATTCCTTCTCCGCACCGGGCTTTCCATGCGTGACTGGCGTAGGCTAAACGCGGACAGGTAGCGCTCGTTCCTTTCGTCGCTGCCCGTCGCTGCCCGCCGGAATGACGTTGCGCAAAAGTAGCAGAAATATTTTTCGGGAAAGTATGTTCCCGTAATGTTGATGTGCGAAAATACGGCCTAGTTCAAAGGAGTCTTAGACCATGACTATACTACGGCATAGAAGTTCACCGCTCGCAGCGACGGGCGTATTGACCCTTTCGCTTGTGCTTGCAGCGAGCGCGACTGCGGAAAGCGTTGACTGGGTGGATCCGTTCATCGGCACGTCCGCGACCGGGCATACATCCCCAGCGGCCTGCGTCCCGTTCGGGCTCATCCAGGCAGGGCCCGACACGGGGAACGGATCGTGGGATTACTGCAGCGGATACCGCTACGACGACAGGACGATCTGCGGCTTTACGCAGACGCACCTGAACGGAACGGGCTGTCCCGACTTGGGCGATGTTCGCATACTGCCGATGCTGTTGTTCGCAAATGCCAATTGTCACAATTGTTCACAAGACTCGGATGCAAATGTCGCCGAGCGACAGCCAAACCCTGTTAATCTTGTTAATCCCGTCAAGAAACTCTCAGAAGCCGCAGAGCCGGGGTATTACGCCGTTGCGCTCGACGGCGGCGTAAAGGTCGAAATCGCGGCGGCGGAACATTCGGCAATCTACCGCATCACGGGCAATGGGAAACTGCGGCTTCTCGTGGATTGCGCATACGGCATCGGCAGTAAGGGCTACGCGAAGACGATAACCGCAAGCGACGTGAAGCTCGTCGGCAAGTCGGGGCTTTACGGAAAGAACCATCGACGCCAGTGGGTCGAACGCGACTATTCGTTTGCCGTCAAGTTCAGCCGCGACTGCGAGGCGCTGGAAGAACTGCCGAAAGAGGAAGGGGTCGCCGCTTCGCAGTATGTTTTTGATTTCGACAGTGCAGACGGCGAGCAGGTTCTTCTCGTCAAGGTCGGTCTTTCCGCCGAAGGCGGCGTCGAGGCGGCGCAACGGAATCTCGCTGCGGAAATCTCTGGATGGGACTTCGACGCCGTGAAGTCCGCCGCGCGCGCGAAGTGGAACGAGGTTCTGGGAAGGGCGACAATCGAAGGGTCGGACGAACAGAAGAAAAACTGGTACACTTCGCTCTACCATCTCTTCGTCCAGCCGAACAACATCGCCGACGTCGGGGAGAAGCCGTTCTATTCGACTTTTTCGTGCTGGGACACGTTCCGCGCGGTGCATCCGCTTTACACTGTTCTCGTGCCAGAGAAGGCGGCGGAGTTCGTCGATTCCATGCTGGAGCATGGTCGCCGCACCGGATATCTCCCAATCTGGACTCTGTGGGGCAGGGAAAACCAGTGCATGATAGGCACGCACTCCATCCCTGTTATCGTCGACTGGTTTCTGAAAGAATGCTCTGCACGACTGCATAACCCTGTCAATCCAGTCAATCCTGCCAAAGAACAATACTGGCTTGATGCCTACGCCCAGATAAAAGACACGCTGACGAAGCCGCACGAAGGGCGCATCAAGGAACGCTGGGACCTTCTCGACAAGTACGGCTACTATCCGTTCGATGAAATCAAGGGCGAGTCGGTCTCGCGCACTATGGAGTGCGCATACGACGACTGGTGCGCCGGCATGATGGCGCAGAAGCTCGGCTTCGCGGCCGACGCCGAGTTCTTCTTCAGGCGTGCCGAGAACTGGCGCAACGTGTTCGACCGGTCGATCGGCCTTGTGCGCGGCAAGGATTCCCATGGCCGCTGGCGCGAGCCGTTCGATCCGTATGCGCTTGGACACGGAGTCGGCAGGTCAAACGATTTCACCGAGGGCAACGCCTTCCAGTACACTTGGCACGTCATGCAGAATCCGCAGGGGCTTATAGAGGCGATTGGCGGACGAGACGTATTCGTCAAGAAGCTGGATTCCCTCTTTTCGCAGCCGGACAACGTTGAAGGCATGGGCAAGGTCCTCGACGTGACCGGACTGATCGGACAGTATGTCCACGGCAACGAGCCGAGACACCATGTGATCTACTTCTATCCGCAGGTCGGGCATCCCGAAAAGGCGGCGGAGCGCATACGCGAAGTGTTCGACAGGTTCTATCTCCCGAAGCCTGACGGACTCTGCGGCAACGATGACTGCGGACAGATGAGCGCGTGGTATCTCTTCTCCGCGATGGGATTCTACCCGTTCAATCCCTGCGGCGGCGAGTACATCATCGGCGCGCCACAAGTCGCTTGCGCGAAGCTAAAAGTGGGAAGCGGAGAGTTTAGAGTTGTCGCCCGCAACCTATCACGAGATAACATGTACGTTAAATCCGTGACGCTTAACGGCAAGCCGTTGACCGGCTGGAAACTCCGTCATTCCGACATCATGGCGGGAGGCCGACTCGTATTCGAAATGACAAAACGACAACATGAGAAAGGAAAGACCCCATGGCAACATTAAACGCACTCAATAGAGCTGCCTTTGTCGTCGCAGCCTTTGTGACGACGGCGCATGGCTACACAAACGTCTTTAGCGACGCCGTGTTCTGGTTCCGCGGCGGCAAGGACTGCGTGACGGCCGACGGGCAACTGGAGAGGGGAGAGTTCTTCGACGATCTGCATGCGGACGACTCTAGCCACTCAAACCACAAGATGGAAGTGACTGGCTACGCGGAGAATGGAACATTTGCCACCGAGCCTGTTGTCTTCCCTGCGTTGGGCGCGGGCGTGACCAACGACATGAGGGTGCTGAGAATCTCCAACAACTCCAACAACGTAAGCGGTACCAGCAAGTGGTATCCTCTGAGCGTGAACCCGTATTCGATCTTCAGTTCCTACGGCATATCCAACGAATACACTGTCGTCTATCGTCTTCGCCTAGAGTCCGCGACCAATCGGACGGAATGGCTCATGAAGGTCGGCTACGGCGGTAATAAAGGACTTCTGCTTGGATTCAAGGAATCTAAGGGACATCCCGACTGCAAGGGGATACGGGGCTGGTGTACGAGGTCGGAGACAGGGTCAAACAGCAGTTTCGACTTTAGCCCGTATATATTTGCCCCGACAAACACTTGGATAGACCTAAGTGTTGCAGTTGGGGGTGGAGAGGTGAGAGTTGGCATTGCCGCCCCATCGTCAGCGGCGACATACGGGAAAAATCCCTCTATTGCATTTAGAAGCGTAAGTCTCTGGACTGACAACTGTACGTTGGGAGAGGAGAGCAGTTATCTCTTCTTTGCTGAGAAGGCATCGGAGTCTACTTCGAGTGGCACTGCATTCTTAGGGAGCGTGCAGCAAATCGCGATATGGAAACGCAAGCTGAGCGATCAGGGGGTTATGGAGGCTTTTGGCATGCCCCGCCCCGCGATTTTCAGGACGGGCCTTGACAATGATTCGTCGTCCGAGTTCGGCGGAATGCGTTCGGGATCGTCGCAGACCATAGACGGGCTTGGGTCATGGCAGGAAGTCTCGAATGAAATGATTGCAGGAGACACCTGGACGGTGAACTTCAACGCGCTCAGCGACGAAGCCGGTCTTGCCCAGGTGTTTTCGATGCGTTCTCTCCCGGCGTCCGCCACCGCCAGAATAGCCGTCTCACTCAACGGGACTTCGCTCGGGACCAGAACCCTCGGCGGAGTGTCGCGCGCCTTCTGGCCCGTATCGAAGGGGCTGCTTGTCCAAGGCGCCAATGCTCTGACCATCAGCAGGGTGGACGGGAATGCCGGTGTGCTGAACATGGATTCGATGGAGCTTGGCGGTTCGCTCGGAATTGGAGTTCCAGACTCAGACAAGGCAGAAATGGTGCCTACTGCTCGTGTTTCTTCGGGCAGTGTGTCGATGGCAAGCGGAAATCCCATGCACTGGCCCAATCTGCTCACGACATACGGCGACATCGTCGCTTTCAAGTTGTGGGTGGATCCCGACCTCGTAGACCGCTGTTCGGGTACGCTTAAGATTCGGACGCGGTGCCGGAATCGTAGTGCTACGCAAGTGATACAGGGAACAGAGACGTTTGCTCTTTTGGTGAATGGCGTAACGAATCTTGTGCGCGACTGCAGCATTGCTTGGCGCGATAGCACTGTTGAGTTTGCCCGAGGTGAACTGTCGCCCGGATGGAATGACGTCCTCTTGTCGTCGGAGATGACAGGAACCTGCTATTGGGAAATTGACTACTACAGGTTCGAGTCGGTTCTCAACAGGGGTTTCAGCATTCCGCCACGGGGTTTCACCATTAAATTCCGATGAGGAGGGTTGCAAGGGAGGCTCGCCGGACGTCGGGATTGACAGGAAGTATAATTACAAGTAGCAGTATGCAAAAGCAGAGAAAGGAATACCAAACTATGACGAACGCAGCTATACGAATAGCGCCGGATGCGGGAAATCCGCACGTCCGGTTTGACGAGGGAGAAGACGCATCGGCAACGCCGAGGCGTGGGTCTCTACTCTACAGGACGAACAAGAAGCAGGCCGGCAGCTGCAAGCTGGCGATGGCGTTTGCGTGGCTCTTTGCGACGAGCGCGGCGGCGTTTGCGGCGATTACGTATGAAGAGGAGATTCCCGCGTTCAGGAATGGTGTGGATGCGTACCGCGTTCATCCCGAAGCTTGCGGGGAATGGAGCGATGGCAAGTACATGGTGTCGGTTTTCGGACGCCGCAACTTCTACATGAACTACAGCCGATATCCCGGGATGAAGCCTTTCCGTGGTATGGATGAAATCGTGCTCGTGGCGGAGCCGGGCGACATCGGCAAGGCCACTGCGGAGCTAGTCCTCTTCGACTTTCCCGGGAAGGGGGGCAAAAGACGGTTCTTCGCTCCGCTTGCCAGGGAGATGCGCTTCAAGACGAAGCTTGACCCGGCGAAGAAGTACCAGCTTGGGATAATCGGCATCAAACGCGCGCAGAAGGGCGGCCAACCGTGGAAGATCGCCTTCACTTCGCTGCGAGGCGTGTTCACGACGACAAAGGCCGATGCGCTCTGCGTCGAGGCGGAGACGGGTAATCCGCTTCACATAGTGCGCACGGGACAGGACGAGAGCCCCGTTCTGTCCATTCGCAACCGTGCGCAGGAGCGAATTGCGGCGCGCGGCGTTCTGAAGGTCTGCGGCTTCCGCGGCGAGGCGATGGACTTTCCCGTAGATGTCGCGCTTGAAGGCGGGCAGGTGTCGCGGATCCCGATCGGCGGCGACCTGA
Organism: Kiritimatiellia bacterium; assembly: GCA_045595285.1. GTDB lineage: Bacteria > Verrucomicrobiota > Kiritimatiellia > RFP12 > UBA1067 > UBA1731. The sequence continues at coordinate 39,485 of JAZOAC010000163.1, forward strand.
AGAAGGGCGTATGGAAGATCACTGGCAGCCTGAATGCCGACGACGGGAGCATCGCGAAGGTCGATACGCGCTTTGCCGTCATGGACTACCACGGAAAGTCCGCAAAGCAGCCGATGGGCACCTTCAGGCTCGGCGTGCACTGGCACTTCCCGCGGTTCACGAAATCTGATCGGGACCTCGCCGCGGCGGCGATGGTCGCGTGCGGCGCGAAGTTGACTCGGGCAGACGTGGCGAACATGAAATCGATACGAGGCGGAGGGCCGGACAGCTGGAACTTCTCGCAGACCGACGAGCTTATGGAGACTATCGAGTCGAATGGGCTTTCTCTGGACGCAATCATATTCAGCATTCCGAAGTGGGCGGCTAGACCGGAAGCACAGACCAATTCGGATTGGAAGGCGTGGGCGCACGCAAGACCTGTTCCGGGGGAGTTTGAGAGGTTCTGCGAAGCGCTTTCTGCCCGATACGGCAAAAGGATCGACTACTACGAAATCGGGAACGAATGGGATATCGGAGGCTTCCGCGGAACGCGCGAAGATGCCGCCGAGGTTCTTCGCGAGGCGTACGCGGGGCTCAAGCGAGGCTGCCCGGATTGCTGCGTCTCTACATGTGGATGGGCTGTGACCTGGGACACGCCGCTAGTGGTTCGCGCGGGGTACGCCGGTCTCCACGAGACCATTCTTCGCCAGTGCCAGGACAGCTATGACGTGCATGCGATACATTGCCATGGGTCGTTCGCGAAATACGTCATGTCGATTCGCCGTTTCCTTGCGCTTCGAGAGCGTACCGGCTCGGCGGGGAAGCCTTGGTTCTCGAACGAAACTGCGATCACAAGCGTTTGGAACGAGCGTGCCGCGGCATTGACCGTATGGAAGAAGATCCTCTGGGCGTGGGCCAACGGAAGCGTCGACTACATCTGGTACAATCTCAAGGGGACTGGTTGGAACCCGAAAGGCTCGGAGCAGGGGTATGGGCTCATAACCGCCGATTTCCGCCCCCGCGACTCCTACGTGGCGTTCGCTTCTCTCGCGACCATTGTCGGCGGCGCGACGTTCAGGCGCACAGTGTTCGGCGACTGCGGAAGATATGGATTCGAGTTTGCCAAGAATGGGGCGCTGGTTTTTGCCGGATGGCTTGAGTCCGATGCCGTGCAGCACATCTCGGTAAAGACTGACGCCGTCTGCGCATGGCATGTGGATCTGATGGGCAACAGGAAGGAGCTGCCGGTCGTGGACGGAAAGGTGGGCATCGACCTTTCGTCGGAACCCTGCGCGGTCGTATTCAGACGTGCGACGTTCGCCGAGCCAGAGGCATCGGCCGCGCCGGTGGTTGCGGCTGAAGAGTCCAGAGTGTTTGTCATTCCAGCGGACAGGCCGGGGCGCGCGCCTGACTTCGTGCTCGACAAACCCGAGCAGGTGCATGACTTCTTCGAAGGCAATCCGTCGGAGAAGAAGCGTCTTTGGAATGGTCCGAATGACAATTCGGCAAGAGCTTGGCTTTCTAAGTCCACCGAGGGGCTTAGACTCAGGGTCGAGGTCGAAGACGATGTCCACAGCCAGCCCTACGGCGGCGCCGAACAATATCGCGGTGACGACGTGCAGGTCGCGTTCGCCGTGCCAGACCGAGGCGGCCAGTGGGAGTTTGGCTTAGCGCACTGCGACGACGGACATTCCGATGTCCATTGCTGGATCGCGCCCGACGGATTCAAAGCCGAAGAGGCTGCTGGCATGGTGGAGCTGAAGACCTCGCGTACGGGAACTACGACTTTCTATGACGCTCTTTTCCCATATTCCGAGTCGGCTGGTTACACGGCGAAGCTGCTTGAAGATGGCTTCCGCCTCAATCTGATGGTCAATGACAACGACGGCGACGGCCGCGATGCGACGATCGAGATCGTTCCGAACACGTTTCATTTGAAGGACATGACGCTAGCGCCGCTGGTTCGCGCAATGTAGGGACAATCCTCCTCCGACGCCCTTCTCGGATTTGACGCCTTCCTTCCGGGATTCTCGGTCTAGCCGCCAGCTCCAACGCCACCCCTCGCGCGACCTCTTTCATGGCCACTCGCATCCTCTTTTCAAAGATCTGGGATATGGGTGTAAGGGTGGCGGCTGGAGTTTACCCATTTTTTGAGCGTGGGAATGCGAGAGAGTGAAGGGTCAAGGAGAGAGTGAAGGGTCAGAGCTCATTGATACAGTAGAATTGATACAGTAGCCGAGTTTTTGGTATAACGCCCACATGAGAAAGAACAGGGTTATCGAGCAGAACAGGTGCTATCACCTTGTCAGCCGGCTTGCGCACCGTGCGTTCTTCCTCGACGACGAGGAGAAGGACCGCGCGGTTGCGCTGATGCGCCGCATAGAGGCAGGAGTACAAGCTATCATGAGTTACTGTATCAATAGAGCTGTATCAATAAGCTCTGTTGGTAATATATTGCGCGTTCCCCTGAAAGAGGAATAGTACCCGGGGTTGAAAGACTGCCGCGTATTGGAGTAT